>JBEKWY010000021.1:0-48869 GCA_049512575.1 Candidatus Acidiferrum sp. | reverse complement strand
GCGGCGCTCCAAACGTTCCATGCGTAGCTCGCTGGAGAGGTAACGGTCGCGATATTGGAAGGCCTGGGAGACGCCGAAAATCAGCCAGTAGACAAGGACGCTCCACAGAAACATCCCGCGCAATGCGTTGCCGAGGAACGCCGCGTGCCGCAGCACATTCCAACCTTGCAGACGAAGGAGAGCGAGGACAGCGGCAAAAACGTAGATGTAGGCTGCAGTGAACAGCAGGCTGGGAAGAAGGTGCGCGGCAATTCGCCGCGGAAGTTGCGCATCGGAGAAAGGCAGGCGGCGGTCGAACGCCAGGATAAGCGGAGTGACGAGTCCCCAGGACCACCATTGGGCGAGTGAACCGAGGAGAGACGGTCGCCAGGCCCGGCCGGTCGACAGATTAGGTAGCGCAAACACTACGCCGATCAGGGTCCAAGCCAGCGCGGCCAGCACGGCGCGGCCTGTCCAAAACTTCATCAGGCGACTCACAAGACGCGGGTCAACATTGCCGTCGGTGCGCACGCTGTCATTGTTACCGGTGAAGACGTGTAAGGCAAACGCTCACTTTTTGGCCAGCTGAACTCCGTTCAGGTCGTCGAGGCGCAAGATGAGTCCCCAGCCGTAGAAGTTGTCGGCCAGCGCGACGGTGATCACGTTGTCGCCGGCCTTCAAAGGCAAGTCGAAGGAACCGTTTTCCAGGGAGCAGCGGCCATCTGGAGTTTTCCTGGCCGCAGGCGGCTGGTAGAGATTCTTATCCGCAAATACCTGCTGGCCGTTGACAAAGACCCAGACTTCGCGGGTCCAGCCAATGGAAACTTTCTTGGTTTGGTTCTTTTCGGAGGCAATGGAAGTCTTGAGCCAAGCAAGACTCCAGCCGGACTGACGGACCGGCAGGCCATACTGGCGACTGATGTCCACCAGTCCATAACGTTCAGCGGCGATGGGAAGCCAAGCAGCCGAGGAAGCGGGGAGATCGGCCGAGAGCTGCCAATTGCGAACATAGCGGGCGTCAGCGGTCGTCGGGTCTTGCTCGGGCTCGGCGGCGAGACCTTCGACGGCATCCGGAGTGAGAACCACGTTTGCGAAGAAGCCGGGCCCTTCGAAGACCAGACCTCCCTCGAGGCTATCGCCTTCGAGACTGCCCACTTTAAGCGTGGGCGTCTGGGAACCATTGACGAAGACATTCATTCGTTGTCCGGAGATCACAAGTTTTATGTGATTCCATTCACCCTCGATCAGAGGTGCTGGGGCTTGATACTGCGGGAAAAGATCCCAAAGCAGGACGCCGTGGGTGTTTGGAGCGTACTGAATGCAATCGACTGCCTCCGAGCACTTGGGCCGAGGTCTGAGGTAGAAGTAGCCGAATTTGTCGTTGTCACGGCGGAAGGTGAGGCCGGTGCCCATGGAGCCCAACGGGTCAACGTCAAACTCGATGGTCCCGTTGCGAAACGAAATGTCGTTGGGGGTGGCCTCTCCGGTCGAGACATGTGATGCCTGATCTCTTGGTTTCAACGATAGTGAATCAAACCCCTTGTGCTTCACGAACTCAGCGCCGCCCTCGATCTTCCAACGGTCGGGAGTCATGGCTACTGTGATGCGTTCCGCGTCCTGCGGCGTCGCCGGCTGGGGCAAGATGGATAAACCCAATAGGATCGAAGTTAGGAGATACACGGCCGATCTCATGATGCGTCGCCCTCCTCGGGACACGGTTGTCGAAATTCGTAACGGTGGCATCGTGAACTCCGGCCGCGGGTTTGGCGACTCGAATGTGACAGGCCGGACTGGGGTGTTGCCGGACGGCTCTTACTGTAAGCGAGGGGGATGGTTTGCGTGGGGCGTGTGTAACGAGTGAGAGCAAACAAGTCGTGATTAGATTAGATTCGATTCATAGCAGGACAACCTGTGGGGAATCTTCGATATCCAAAGACTCGGGCCCTGCGCCGGGCAATTCTCTAGAAGCTAAGGTGGTGCTTGAGTTAATGATGCGGTTGAGGAGGACGACGTGCGGAACAAACTGAAGCAGGCATTTGCGCATGGGTGGACGGTGGCGGCGGTGGTGGTCGCGAGTTCATTGGCGGTGTGGGCTACGGTGCCGCAGGGTTGGTACATGGCGGGCAGCAAGCCGGCCGATTACGACGCGGGCGTGGACGCAAAGGAGGGACACGGTGGTCATCCGAGCGCTTATTTGAAGAGCAAGAAGCCTGAGATCGACGGATTTGGAACATTGATGCAGGATTTCCGGGCGGATCAGTATGTGGGGAAGAGATTGCGATTCAGCGCGTTCGTGAAAAGCGAGGGCGTGCAGGATTGGGCCGGACTGTGGATGCGCGTCGATAAAGCCACTGGCGCGCCTCCGCTGGCGTTCGACAATATGCAAGGTCGGCCGATCAAGGGAACAGAGGACTGGAGGAATTACGCTGTGGTTCTGGATGTTCCGGAAGGCGCGACGGGGATTTTCTTTGGCGTGGTGATGCATGGATCGGGCAGCGTGTGGATGAGCGACGTGAAGGTGGAATCGGTGGGAACGGATGTTCCGACAACGGCGATGCCGATGGGAACGAATTCGCCGCGCCCGGATGCGCCGACGAACCTGAACTTTGAACAATAGGCGAGTCGCGGAGAATTGCAGTTGCAGTAGGTGCAATGGCGACCTTGACGCGCCGAGCTGAAGCCCGGCGCCTACATACCCGTGGAAATCGTGGAGCGATATACTTGGGGCGCGATATGGGTGTGATCGTTTCCATGCTGCGGGGCGTGAATTTGGGGCCGCACAACCGCGTCAAGATGGAGGAGTTGCGGGACCTGTATGTGTCGCTGAAATTGCGGGAGCCGCAGACTTACGTGCAGAGTGGGAATGTGATTTTCAGGACGGACGAGCGGGACTTGGTCAAGTTGGTGAAGCGGATTGAGAGCGCGATCGAGAAGAAATTTGGATTTCAGAGCGATGTGGTGTTGCGCTCGACCGCGCAGTTGCGGGACGTCGTCGCGCGGAATCCGTTTGCGAAGCGGCGCGGGATTGAGCCTGGCAAATTGCTGGTGACATTCCTGGCTGGCGATCCGGGCGAAGAAGCGCGAGCGAAAGTGCGCGCGATCAAATGTGCGCCGGACGAATTGTGGATCGAAGGGAGCGAGGCCTACCTCTATTTTCCCAACGGTGCCGGCCGGCCAACGCTTTCCTGGGCCGCGATCCCCAAGACCCTCAAAGGCGGAGAAGATGGAGGTGGCGAAGTGAGGTTCACGGGTGCGCGCACCGGGGTTGACGCCGGGCGGAGACCTTCGAGGCTCAGGATAAACGAGCCCCGCCCCTACAACTCGGGACGGCGTTTCGGCTCTAGGAGGTCCCATTTGTTGCCGTAGAGATCTTCGAAGACGGCGACCGTGCCGTAGGGTTCCTGGCGCGGGGCTTCCAGGAATTTCACACTGCGGGATTTCATCTGGCGATAGTCGCGCCAGCAATCGTCGGTGTGCAGGAAGAGGAAGACGCGGCCGCCGGCCTGGTTGCCGATCCAAACGGTTTGTTCGGGGGGTCGCGGCTTCAGCTAGAAGCAAGCTCGTGCCGGCGGCTCCGGGCGGAGCGACGAGGAGCCAGCGTTTGCCATCGCCCAGGGAAGCATCTTCGATCACGCGGAAACCGAGAGTGCTGGTGAAAAACGCCAGCGCTTCGTCGTAGTCTCGCACTAGCAATGTTACGTGGGCTACGGATTGCGGCACGTGAAATCCTATATCGCGAACTACGAATAATAGCGCGTGGACATCCGTGCAAGGAAGGATTTGCCGGGCTTAAGCCCGGTGTCTACATTTTGTCCATTTTGGGCGAGGCGTGGGTTCACGCGGCCCAGGGTTCGCTTGTGTTTCGCTCGGGTGGTGAGTAAGATGCGGCCATTCGTGCCAGGCATGGGTCATATCACAGAGCAAGTCGTTGGCGGGCAAGAGGTTGGCGTGCGGGCCTTTGGCGTGGTCGCGCCTGGCGGGGAACTTTTTGGTGGCAATTTACGTTCCATAGTGTGCAGGCCGAGACGTACCAGGATTCGAGGCTGATGAGACGTTGGAGCAGGATGCCCAACTGGTCCAGCATTGCCTCCAGGGAGACGCTTCAGCCTGGGAGGAGCTTGTACGTCGCCACACGCGCCGCATCTTCAATATTTGCTACCGGTTTACCGGGAATGGAACGGAAGCCGAGGATCTATCGCAGGAAGTGTTCCTGCGGGTGTACCGTACGCTTGGGAGCTACCGGTCGGCGCATGGAGGATTTGCGACTTGGGTGACTTCGGTTACGCGCAACCTGCTGATCGATCATTACCGGCGGACCAAGCGGGATCGATTGACGGATTCGCTGGACGACGCCATGCCGGTGGTGGAGAACAAGGAATCGGCTGGGCGGCGGCCGGATCAGCAGCTTTTGTTGGGGGAGCTCAGCGCGCAGGTGCAGGCTGCGCTGACGAAGCTTTCGCCGGATTTGAGGGAGGCCGTGGTTTTGCGGGATTTACAGCAGTTGGAGTATGCGGAGATTCAGCAGGTTTTGGCGGTGCCCGAGGGGACCGTGAAGTCGCGGATCAATCGCGGGCGGATTGAGTTGGCGAGGATCCTTCAACAAATGGGTGTGCGGCCTTCGTGATGAGAAGTAATGAGGTAACGAAGTAAAGAAGTAGGATAAAGACGGGAATCGAAGATGATGTGGACTTGCGAACAAATCGAGGCGCGGCTTAGCGATTATCTGGATGGCGCGCTGGCGGGAACCGAGCGGGCGGCGTTCGAGGCGCACGTTGGGGACTGCGAGCGGTGCGCGCCGCTGGTTGCGCACGTGTCGCAGCTTCTGTCGGGCATGCATGCGATGGAGCAGGTAGAGGCTCCCCCGCGGCTGGTTTATTCCATCCTGGATAAGACTTTGGGGCCGCGGGAGACCGCGACCGGATGGGCCGCGGTGTTGGGCTGGGTTCGCGGCATGGCGTCGATGCGGTTTGCGTACGGAGCGCTTTCGGTGGCGGGAACATTCATAATTTTGCTGAGCGCTTTGGGCTTCTCGTGGCGCAAGCCGAAGCTGGCGGATTTGCAGCCGGTAAATATCTACCGAAATGCCGACCGACAGGTGCACCTGGTCTATGCAAAGGGCACAAAATTCGTAAACGATCTGCGAGTGGTGTCGGAGATTCAGTCGCGCTTGCGGCAGGACAACGATCTGCAGACGAATCCGGAGAGCGTCGCGCCATCGGCTTCCCCGGAAAAGCAGCCGGGCCGGACGGATGGATCGAAGCCTGCGACGCCGCGGCAGCAGAATCGCGCCGATGATGTCACGCGACAAATCGAGGTTCTGGCCGAGGAGTTGCCGGTGTGGGCGGGACATTTGAGCGTCCCCGTGTTCGCGAGGAGATTGCCATGAAGTGTGCGGTCCATACGGATGTGGACGCCACAG
Organism: Candidatus Acidiferrum sp.; assembly: GCA_049512575.1. Lineage (GTDB taxonomy): Bacteria > Acidobacteriota > Terriglobia > Acidiferrales > UBA7541 > Acidiferrum. The sequence goes on along the minus strand of JBEKWY010000021.1, from coordinate 43,471 downwards.
GTTACTGCCGGAATTGCGGCAAGCCGATGTGCTCGGTGTGCGCGCGTCAGGTACGCGATGCGCTGTATTGCGAGGATTGCCTCGCAGGGGTGATGGGGCATCCCGCGCCCGCTGCGGCGCTCGCTGCCGATGGCGGGGTTGTGCCACCGCCGCCTATGCCCGTACTGCCGAATGCCGGCGTGGGACCGAATCCGGCGCTGGCTTTCTTTCTGGGATTTCTGCCGGGACTCGGCGCGTTCTACAACGAACAATACGGCAAGGGCATAATTCATCTCTCCATTTTTCTTTTCCTTTTCATTCTTGGCGTGGATGGCGCGTTGAGCGGAGGGGCCGAAGCGGCGTTGTGGATTTGCATCGCGGCGTTGTGGGTGTACATGCCTATCGATGCGTATCGTACCGCGAAGGCCAAGCAGGCCGGCTTGGTGTTGAACGACCCACTGGAGTCCTTCAGCAAGGGCAAGCCGGTGGGGCCGTTTCTCATCATCGCCATCGGCATTTTGTTGCTGCTGCACAATTTTGACTGGTTTCCGTGGTGGCGTATCCAGCAGTTCTGGCCGGTGATTTTGATCGCGGTGGGCGTGCTGATGTTCCGCAAGCGTTTGGGCGGACGGCCGTGAGAGGTGAAGTAGCATGAGCGAGCAAGTTCGATGTCGCTGTGCGCGGTGCACGATACGCGCGCTGGTCGGTCCGGCGGTAATCGTCACCATCGGCGTGCTGTTTCTTCTGCAACAGGCGCGCGGCGGCTATTTCGATTTCGGCAACACGTATCCGGTGATCCTGGTAGTGATCGGTGCGATTTTGCTGGCATCATCGCTGGCGCCGATGGAGGGTCACATTTCTTCGACGGCGGTTCCGCCAGCGGCTCCGCCGGCGCCAGGTTCTACCACGAACGTGCCCCCAAGCTCGACGCAGAGCACATTTCCCGGGCAAGGACAATAACCGCACATGGGTAACGGTCGCCCGCGCGGCAGCAGCGTATTCAGCGGCCTGATTCTCATCTTCATCGGCGTGCTGCTGCTGATGCACAACTATCGGGGATTTGAATTGGGCCGCGTGCTGACGCATTGGTGGCCGCTGCTGCTGATTTTTTGGGGCGGATTGAAACTTTACGAACGGACCGCAGGCTCACGTTCAGGAGACACCAGCGGATCGCACATCACTCCAGGTGAAGTGTTTCTGGTGCTCGGATTACTCGCGCTGGTGGGAGTGGTGGTGGCAGTCGAGGGCGTGAAGGAGCATTTCCCCGATTGGGCGACTGGAGACACGACGACGGTGGATCTTGATGTGGCGCCGAAGCCGGTGCCGGCGAATGCGCGCATCACGATCAAGGGAATGCACGGCGATATCAGCGTGCGTGGTTCCGATGAGCCGGAAATTCGCGTAAACGGAAAGAAGAACGTTCGCAGCTGGAACGAAAACGATGCGCAACGCTTGGCTGGACAGGTGGGCGTTGAGGTCGTGCAGAACGGCGACGGCTACGATGTGCAGCCCAGCGGCGGAAATGACTCACGCGTCAGCGTCGATATGGATGTGGTGGTGCCGAGCAAATCTGCGGTGACGATTCGGAATGAGAAAGGCGACATCTCGGTGGCGGATATGGGTACGCCGGTGACGATTAACGGCGGCAGCGGTGACATCGATGTGCGCAATACCAATGGCGACGTGACGATCGACATGCGGCGGGGCGACGCGAAGATTTCGGGGACCAAGGGCGACGTGAAGATCTCCGGGACGGGCGACAGCGTAGACGTAGCGGACGCGACGGGAAATTTTACGATTAACGGGGAGTTTGTAGGGCCCGTCCGCGCGGAGAAAGTTGCCAAGGGCGTGCGCTTTGTTTCCCATCGCACGGACCTGACATTGACGCAGCTTAGCGGGCATATGGAGGCCGGTTCGGGGAATCTGGAGATCGTGGATGCGCCGGGAAATCTGAACCTGCGCACGCATGAAGAAGAAATCACGATCGAGAATGCCGGCGGCAAGATCAAGGCGGAAAATCGCAACGGCAACATCGAGGTGCGCTTCTCGTCGCCGCCGAAGGAAGACATCGATATCACCAATGCTTCCGCGGGGATCACGTTGGGGTTGCCGGAAGCGTCGACCTTTCAGATCGTCGCGGATTGCCACTCGGGAGACATTGACTCCGAGTTTGATGGGGATTCGCTGAAGAAGACGACTACCGAATCGGGCGACTCGCATCTCGAAGGAAAATACGGCAATGGACGCGGGCCGAAGATCACTTTGAAGACCAGCTACGGGTCGATTTCGATCCACAAGAATTAGTTGGTTGATGACGCGAAGCTTAGGGCGTCTTTTTGGCGAGTCGAAAACACCTTCGTCTTCTGCTTCGCAGCGTGGAGTGTGCCTGGGGTTGGCGCCGGGCGGAGCCAGCCCCGCCCCTACAACGGAGACACCACCGCGCACCTCCTAGCGCTCGGCGGTTCGTTCCAGATCTTCGTAGAATTTTGGGTAGGAGACACCGGCGCAGTCGGCGTCGCGGATGGTTGTTGCTCCCTCGGCCGCCAATCCCGCCACCGCAAACGCCATGGCGATACGGTGATCCCCGTGCGGATCGATGTCGGCTCCGTGGAGTTTTCCGGCTTTGCGGCCTTCGACGCGCAGGCCGTCGGGGCGCTCGTCGACGGTTGCGCCCATGCGCCGCAAATTCTCGGCGAGCGCGGCGATGCGATCGCTTTCTTTGACGCGAAGTTCGGCGGCATCGCGAATCTCGATTCCCTCTTCGGTGTAAGGCCCGAGCGCGGCGAGCATTGGTAATTCGTCAATCACCAGAGGTATTTGCTCTTTCTCGACCACGCCACCCTTCAGCGACGTGCCCTTCACCGACAAGTCGCCTACCACTTCGCCGTGCGCGCTTCGCAGGGACACCACTTGGAGCGTAGCGCCCATGGAGGCAAACACATCCAGAATCGCGGTGCGTGTGGGATTCAGGCCGACGTTGTGAATCAGAAGGTTCGAGTCGGGGAACATGGAAGCGGCGGCGATAAAAAAGACCGCCGAGGAAATGTCGCCGGGCACGTCGAGCGAGCGGGCTTGCAGCTTACCGCCGCTGCTGCCTGCGCCCTGGATTTGAATCGAGCTGCCGTGTTTTTCGACATTGATGCCAAATTCTTCCAGCGCCAACTCGGTGTGATCGCGGGTGCGCGCAGGCTCCGTCACGGAAGTGATGCCCTCGGCAAACAGTCCGGCCAGCAAAACCGCGGACTTTACCTGCGCACTAGCCATCGGCATTTTGTAATGGATGCCACGGAGCTTCGTGCCGCGAATCTCCAGCGGCGCGAAATTATCTTCGCGTGCGCGAATGTCCGCACCCATTTGGCGCAGGGGAGACACGACGCGTCCCATCGGGCGTTTCTGCAGCGATGCGTCTCCCGACAGTTTCGATGTGAAATTCTGGCCCGCCAAGATTCCGGTGAGTAAGCGTATGGTCGTCCCGGAATTTCCGGCGTCGAGAGCGCGCCAACTGCCCTTCAGGCCTTCCGAGCCGCGGCCGGCGACGCGGACGGTGTCTTTATCCACTTTCACGCCGGCGCCGAGCGCGCTCATACAATCCAGCGTGCTGTGACAGTCCGCCGCAGCGGCAAAGTGCCGCAATTCGCTGGTGCCCTCGGCCATGGCAGCCAGCATCGCGTATCGGTGAGAGATGGATTTATCGCCCGGGGGCTCGACACCGCCGGTAAGGTATTTCGCCGGGTGTATGGTCTGTTTTTTCACGGCGTAATTTTAGCATGTTGCGTTCCGCCGCCCCATTCTTCGCACGTAGACGGCGCCCACGGAGGTTCCGGACTCCGAGGATTTGTAAGCCGAACAAAATGTATCGGGGTCGTAACTGTCCGCAGGGACAGTTTTTTGATGGAACGTTGTCGAAAGACGCTGAAACATGACGGTCACTCCGTCCGTATTATGGATGTGGGAGAAAAGTCATGTCAGCGCGTAGCAGCTTTCTTAAAATAGCGGCCAAGGCGGGAATGCTTTTTGGCGCGCTCTTCGTCGTCACCGTACTGCTGGCGGCAATTCCTTCTCATCAGCAGCAGGCATTGCAAGTGGTTGTTCCACAGGAACCTGCGGCGCAATCGACTCCGTCACAAGACCCCGATCACAGTTCCATGCCCGGGATGAACATGTCCGACGAGAAGGCCAATGAGAAGGCGGCCGTAAGCGACATGACGCCCGGCCATCACGATGCCCATAGCCGGCATATGTACATGACGGCGATGCGTCCGAGGACTCCGGAGGATGTGCAGCGCGCGGGAGAAATCGTCACACAGTTGCGCGCCGGCATCGAGAAATACAAGGATTATCACGTCGCCCTGAACGATGGCTTCCGCATCTTTTTGCCGAACATTCCGCAACCCGAATATCACTTCACAAACTATCGAAACGGATTCATGGAAGCTTTCACGTTTGATCCCGCCCGGCCGACATCGCTGCTCTACAAGAAAACGGCCACAGGGTACGAACTTGTGGGCGCCATGTACACCATGCCCAAACGCGCAACCGAAGCCCAACTGAACGCGCGCGTACCGCTCAGCGTCGCCATGTGGCACCTGCACACGAATCTCTGCATGCCCAAGCTCGTGCAACTTCGCAACGCGGATTGGACCAAGTTCGGGCTGAACGGCTCCATCACGACCAAAGATGCGTGCGATGCATCCGGCGGACGATTCTCACCCGTGATCTTCGGCTGGATGGTTCACGTCTATCCTTACGAAGATTCTCTCGACAAAATCTTTGCGATGCATCACCACATGGATTAACCGCATCCTCAGAAGGCTTTTAAAAGCTCCGGACGGCGGGAGACGTAGCGGCGGCTCCAGCGAAGCTCCGTGCCATCGCGGAGAACCACTTTGTATTCGCCGTGGAACCATGGGAGCAATTCGCGGACGGCGTCCAGGCGGACGATGCTGCCGCGATTGATGCGCGCGAAAAACTTCGGATCAAGCGTGGATTCGATGGATTCGAGCGTAGCGCGCAGAGTGTGGGTTTTCGCGCCGCAGTGCACCAGCAGGTAGTTCCCATCCGCCTCGATCCACGAAATGTCGCGCACGGAAACGAAAAACGCGCGCGCTTCTTCCCGGATCAGCAGGCGTTCCGCGAATCCGCGCTCTCGCAGGACTTCCTCGACTAAACCACGAAGACGCGATGCGGATACTTCGCCACCCTGGGAGTGATGCTCGCGGGCGCGGCGCAGCACCTTGCGAAAACGATCTTCTGCGACCGGCTTGAGAAGGTAATCGAAAGCGTGCACCTCGAAAGCACGCAGCGCGTAGCGATCGTGTGCGGTGACGAAGACCACACGTGGCATTTTTGTGGTGGCTCCATCGGAAATGCCATGAACGACATCGAAACCGTCCGCGCCAGGCATTTGCACGTCGAGAAAGACGAGATCCGGCTTGTGCCGCTCGATCGCTGAAATTGCGGATTCCCCACTGTCGGCTTCGCCTACGACTTGGACACCAGGCTCACTGCGAAGCAGACGCAGAATTTTCCGGCGCGCGGGCGCTTCGTCGTCAACAACCAGGACGTGAAGGGGAGCTTCGGGGGTCATCGCACAAATTGCGACGGCTGAGGCGAGGTGCGGTACGGAACGCGGAGGGTGACCTCCGCGCCGCCGGCGGCGCGATTGCCAATGGAGAATTCCTGGCCGGCACCGTATAGATGGGCCAGGCGGTCGCGAATGTTCGAGAGACCAACGCCACGGCCAAAGGTGGCGGCCGAATCCAGCGATCCCAGCCCGGTTCCGGTATCGGAAACTCTCAACACTAGGCTGCCATTTTCGCGTTGCGCCGCGATGGAGATATTCATGACCTCACCGCCGGGCTTCATTCCGTGGCGCAAGGAATTTTCCAGCAGCGGCTGCAGGATCAGCTGCGGCACCAGCGAATTATCCAGCGCGGGATCGATGGCATAGTTGATGCGCAGTTTGTTTTCAAAGCGCTTTTGCATCAGCTCCAGGTACAAGCGCGTGATTTGCAACTCTTCGGCGAGCGGGATTTCATGGGCGCGCGAAGCGTGCAACGTCAGGCGCAACAGATCGCTCAGCTGCGCGAGCATGACATCGGCGGCACGCACGTCTTCGTACATCACCGAGGAAATCGTATTCAGCGTATTGAACAGAAAATGTGGCTGAAGTTGAAGGCGCAGATTCTCCAGTTGCGCTTCGGCGAGCTTCGTCTGCAAATGTGCCGCGGCGAGTTGCTGTGCCTGCGCCAGCCGGAAGCGTTGGAAATAGTAATAGAGCCCGACGATACTCGTGAAACCCACCAAGTCGTTGGAGAACTCCATCGGATAGCGGTAGAGCATGATGCCGTAGTCATAGGGCCCCAAGCCCACGAGCGGCGAGATGATCTGACGGCTGATCGCCATGAGCGTAGTGTGCGCCACGGAGAATCCAATCGCGCCTGCGAGATGCCAGACAACGACCCGAAACCAGCCCTTAGGCGGGAACAAATAAACGTGCGCAAAACGAAAAACGAAAGGCAACAGGAGGAAAGCGGAGTAAACGCCGGTGATTTCTTCGAGAGAACGGATCGGAAGGGTGCCAGGGTGCTGGCGAGAGAGATCATCGAGATACCGGTAGCCCGTCAGCAAAATTGCGATACCGGTATAGATGAGAAATAGAACGGTCCAGCTGAGTACCCGCGGAAGGGGTGGCGGGCAGGCAGCAGGTTGGGCAGGTGTTGGCATCGCGCAAGACTCTCGCGAACGATTATGCGCCAGCGGCCAAGGGAGCGCCAGAACCACGAGGCCTGCGCATCGGCGCACTGCCATTCGCCGCCAAAACGCTAAATTGCTTCGGTGACGTCGGTCTGAACTTGTTACAATTCCTGATCCGCATACGTAATGCGTGGCAGGGGTCTTGGTCCGGCTTGCGCGGCCAAAATCCTTCGTGCAAACAAACCCGAAGGGAATTTTTCGCATGCTGGCCGGTATCCGCACGGAAGACCTACGTAAGGTTTATACCTCCGCGCCGCCCCTGGCAGCCGGCGCGGGGAGCTTCGCTAACGCTGCGTCTCGCGGCAAAGGTAAAGCGCCGAAGCCCCAGATCGTGGCGCTGGATGGCATTTCTCTGAATGTCACCCCAGGGGAAATTTTCTGCCTGCTGGGGCCTAACGGCGCCGGGAAATCCACAACCGCCGGGATCCTGACCACGCGCGTACGGCCGACCAGCGGGCAAGCTTGGATCGGCGAATTCGACGTGTGGAAAGATCAAGTCGCGGTTAAGCGGCTGATTGGCGTCGTGGCGCAGCGCCCCAATCTGGACTTCTCGCTGACCGCGCGCGAGATCCTGCTCTTCCACGGAGCCTATTTCGGCATTGATTCCCATGCACGCGCGAAACGCGCGGCGGCCCTGCTCGATCGCTTCAAGTTGACCGATCGCGCCGACCAGATGGTGCGTGGATTCTCGGGCGGCATGATGCAGCGCCTGTCCATCGCGCGCGCCATGATGCACGACCCGCAAGTTCTTTTTCTAGATGAACCCAGCTCCGGCCTCGATCCGCAAACGCGGCTGCTTCTGTGGGAGATCGTGCGCGAATACAACCAGAGCGGAAAAACGATTCTATTGACGACGCATAATATGGAAGAGGCCGACGCGCTGTGCCAGCGGCTGGCCATCATCGACCACGGAAAGGTCATCGCGCTGGGCACACCGCGTGAGCTGAAGGCTTCCGTCCCTGGCGGATACCTGCTGCGTCTTCGTTTCGGACATTCCTCCGACGATGTACTCGCGCGGTTGAAAGCCTTGGCGGGTGTCACCGAGGTACGCGCCACCGATGGCAATAGCGCTGACCTTTACGCCGACCGCGGCGGCTCGTTGGTTCCGGAAGTCGCCAACGCCGCACTGGCCGCCGGCGTCGAATTGTGCGACGTCCACATCTCCGAGCCCAGCCTCGAGAATCTTTTTCTACACCACACCGGAAGGAGCCTGCGCGAGTGAACTTCAAAACTTTCCTGGCCATGCTTGGGCGCGACGCCCAGGTCGCTCGCCGCAATCTCATTACTTTGTTGCTGCAGACCTTTTTGCAGCCGCTGATGTTCGTGTTTATCTTCGGCCGCGTGATGGTCGGCAGCGGCTTCATGCCCCCGGCGTACAAAAGCTTGCTGCTTCCCGGCATCATGGCCCTGAGCATGGTGGGCACGGGCATCTGGGCGGTGGCAATGCCGCTGATTTCCGAATTTCAATTTACTCGCGAAATCGAAGACCGGCTGCTGGCGCCGATGGAAATTTCCTGGGTGGCGGTGGAGAAGGTCATCTTCGGCACGATGCAGGCGCTGGCTGCGGGTCTCATGGTAATTCCGTGTGCGTGGCTGCTGCTGCGGCCTGGCGTCGATCTCCATGTGCCCGCGCCGCTGCTTTTCGCGCTGGTTGCGCTGCTGGTCGCGCTGTTTTCTGCGGTGGGCGGGCTCGCGCTGGGCTGCAGCATCGAGCAGACGCACATCGGCTTGATGTTCTCGCTGGTGGTGGCGCCGATGATTTTCTTCGGCTGCACGTACTATCCGTGGAGCGCGCTGAAAAACTTCCCGATCATGCAGAAAATCGTGCTGATTAATCCCCTCGTCTATGCCAGCGAAGGCTTGCGCGGAACCCTCGTGCCGCAGTTCCCTCATCTGCCCATGATCGCGGCGGTGGGCGGCCTGCTTTTCTTCGACGCTGTACTTTTGACCTTCGGCCTAAAGCAATTCCACAAAAAAGCGGTCACGTAAAGCGGGAATAGTGACCTCCTTCACATTAAATGGGAAATCGTCGAATCGCGGTTGACAAACCGCGTTTCATCTCCAAAAATCACCACTGCGATTTTCCAAAAGCGAGCAAACCCACATCATGTTCATCCACATGTTTGCATTTCGATTTAAGCCCAATGTCACCGGCGCGCAGAAAGACCATGTCGTCACCGAAATCCGCAAGCTCAAGGAGCAAATTCCCGAATTGCTCGAATCCTGGGTCGGCCTCAACGTCTCTCCGCGCGGCCAAGGCTACGAACTCGGCGGCGCCATGAAATTCGCCGACGCCACCGCCTGCGATAGATACAACAGTCATCCCGTTCATCAAAAGCTTCTAATTTGGCTCCTGCCCCTCATCGAACCCATCGAGGTCGACTTCCCCGTCTGAGAGCCTGAAAGCGATAAGGCCCCTTCCACCCCTCTCTAGATAAGAGACCCGGCAACGATATGCCGTCCTCGTCCGTCTAAATCGTCGTGTGGCAGGCGATCGTTCTGTGCCTGCCAGCCACGCGCGCCGTTGCAAGAGACCATCGTGAGAGAAATGTCTGCTCCGCGTGTTCCACGAATTCCTTCAGTCCTCGCCGTGTGCGTGGTGTTCTTTTTCGCTTTCGCTCCTCGCGCTTGGGCCGCCCCTGAATCTCACGCCACAATCGAACTGATCGCCGCCCAGGCCATGCCGCCGCAATCCGGCCGGCCATTTTCGGTCGGCTTGCTGTTTCACCTCGAGCCGGGCTGGCACGTGTATTGGCAAAACGCCGGCGATTCCGGCCAGCCTCCCACAATCCAATGGAGTCTTCCGCCGGGCTTCCGCGCCGGCGCCATCGCGTGGCCCACACCAACGCGCCTCGGCAAAGGCTCGGTCATCGACTATGGCTATGAGAGCCAGGTGCTGCTGATCGCCCCCATCAACCCGCCCGCATCTCGCAAATCGAACCAGACTGACGCGGTCGAAATCGCCGCCGACGTCAAATACCTGATCTGCCGCGAGATCTGCGTTCCAGCAAAAGCCCACGCCACTCTTTCGCTGCCGGTCAGCGGTGACACCGCGAAACAGGCGACCCAATGGCGTACGCTCTTCGAGCAAACGGAATCACAAATCCCGAAGCGCCTGCCCTCGGACTGGAAAGTCGTAGCGCGCTCGAACGCCGGCAACTTCGTTCTGTCCGTGCGCACTGCCGCTCCTGCCGCCCATGCCAGCTTTTTTCCGCTGGACCCAAACGTGGTAGAAAACTCGGCGCCTCAGAATTTTGCGCCGTCTAAGACCTGCTTTCAGCTAACGCTAAAAAAGTCGGACCTGCTCGCCAAACCCATTACAGCGCTACGAGGCGTGCTGGTTCTGGACGGCGGCCGTGCTTACGAAATCGCGGCTCCCGTCATCTAACAATAGAGAATTTTGGAATCAGAATAGGAGGAAACCATGAAACGCCACTTCGCAGCATCGCTCATCGCAATTCTTCTCCTCGCGCTCGCAACCTCGCTTGCCTGGGCCGCACGCGTCGGCGACCCCGCTCCGAATTTCACCGCCACCGATACCAACGGTCAGACCCACAAGCTTTCCGACTACGCCGGAAAGTTCGTGGTCCTCGAATGGCACAATCGCGGCTGCCCGTACACCCAGAAGCACTACAACAGCGGCAACATGGAAAACCTTCAGCGCGAATGGACCGGCCGCGGGGTGATTTGGCTCACCGTAATCTCCTCCGCTCCCGGCAAACAAGGCTTCGTTAGCGCATCCGACGAAAACGCCTACGTCAAGCAAGTAAACGCCGCGCCCACCGCGATCCTTCTCGATCCCACCGGCGCGTTAGGTCATCTCTACGACGCCAAGACCACGCCTCATATGTTCGTCATCAATCCGCAAGGCACGCTGATCTACAACGGCGCCATTGACGACAGACCCACCGCCGACCGCTCCGACATCAACGGTGCAAGGAATTATGTCTCCGCCGCGCTGGAAGAAGCGTTAGCAGGAAAACCCGTAAGCACGCCAACAACGCGTCCCTACGGCTGCTCGGTAAAATATCCCGACTAGCCACGCCCCAGTTCACAACCGTTCCCGGCTGTGCGCTTGTGCCAGGCGATGCGGATCGGGATTGGCAATGCGTCGTCTTCGTAGGGGCCGGGGCTTGCCCCGCCCGGCGTCAACCACGACGCATTGTTTGCCGCCAAGCAAGAAGTAATTCCATGAATCCAGTCCTAGAACGCCTAGCCTTCTTGGCCTATCCCGGTCCTTCCGGCCGTTCAATTGCTTCCCCGTACCACGCCAAGTATCATGAACCCTCGATGATCTCGTTTGGGTCTACGCCTAGCTCGCCACGCCGCCTCTCCCGCAAACTTGCCATGCCAATCCTCGTGCTGGCGATCGGACTCTGCTTTACCCTGACCCCCAACCTCTCGGCCCAATCCAACGAAATCCTGCCACTTAGCCAGGTCCAGCCCGGCATGCGCGGCTACGCTTACACCATCTTTGCCGGTGACCAGGTCGAAAAGTTCGACCTGGAAGTCATCGGCGTGATGCCGAATTTCCTGGGCCCCCGCCAGTCCATCATCCTGATCGAATTAAAAGGTGCCAAAGTCGAGCACACCGGAGTCGTAGCAGGCATGAGCGGCAGCCCCGTCTATCTCGAAGGCAAGCTGGCGGGTGCGCTCTCCCTGAAACTCGGCGTCTTCACCAAGGAAGCCATCGCCGGCGTCACGCCCATAGAGGACATCCTTCATCCCAGCGCGCCGGACAATGCCCCCGCCATCTCTTCGCAGCAGTTCACATTACCCAACGACGCATCCTCGCGCACAGGCTTGCCGTCAGGCTCCTCCCTGGAGCCCATCGCCACCCCGCTGGTCTTCTCCGGATTCCAAACCTCGACGCTCCAGCAATTCGCCCCGCAGATCCAAAATTACGGCTTCGTTGCTGCGCAAGGGGGCACCGCCGCTCCGCGCCCCGACGACAAGCAATTGGCAGCTGGTGACATGGCTGGAATGGTTCTCGTCCAAGGCGACGCCTCCATCAACTCCGCCTGCACCGTCACCGCCGTTCAAGCCGACAAGGTCTATCTGTGCGGTCATCCGTTTCTAAGCCTCGGTGACGTGGCCCTTCCCATGGCCCGCAGCCGCGTGGTCACCACGCTCTCCTCGTCGCTCGCCTCCACGAAAATCGTCAACGTCGGCGGCTCCATCGGCACCATCACCGGCGACCATCTCACCGCCGTCACCGGAAAACTTGGCGCCCCGCCGGCCATGATTCCTCTCGACCTCGATATCGCCACCAGCGCTGGCGAGAAGAAACTCCACTTCGAACTGGTCAACCATCCCAAGCTCACTCCACTCCTCGTCGCACTCACCACCTTCAACGGCCTCACGCAAAACTCGGTTTACGGCGAAGGCACCACCCTCCACTTATCCGGCGAAATCCGCCTCCAGGGTCACTCCCCGGTCCAAATCGAAAACACCTACGCCCCAGGCGACTCCCTCGGCCAGGACGGCTTGCCCATCGCGCTCAGCGTGCAAAGCATCTTCAATCGCCTGTTCACCAACGCCTACGAAATTCCCTCCGTCGAGCACATCGCTTTGCGCGTGGAAAGTGTGCCAGGCCGGCAGTCGTTCGCCATCGACAGCGCCTGGCTGGAGAAAGGCGAAGCCGCACCCGGTGAAACCCTCCGCGTGCGCATTTTGCTGCATCCCTACCGCGGACCGGCGCACATCGAAGAGACGACCGTGCGCGTTCCCGATCAGATCGCCCGAGGCACCATGCTGCGCGTCCTGGTCACCGACGGCGACCTGCTCAATCGCGCCTCAAAGGGTTTCCTGTTTTCCGGCAGTAGCGGCCCCGAGGGTCTGGATCAACTCATCACGCTTCTAAATCAAGAGCGCCGCAACGATCGCCTCTACGTCGGCCTCTTTGTCCCGTCTCCCACCATCATTTGGGACGACAAAGAACTCCCGAACGCGCCGCTATCACAAATCAACGTCATCGACGGCCGCCCCGCTCCGGGCACGGTTCAAGTCCTACGTGAATCCCTGGCCAGCGAAGCCTCGGTTCAGCTCAGTGGCCCGGTAACGGGCGTAATCTCCCTGAATCTCCAAATCCGGTGACCATATAAATGTCCAGCTCGCAAAGCGCCACGCAGAACGCCACTCCCATGGAGCGTGATCTACGCGATTCGAACGCCTGTCATCCCGAATCCCCGCGTCTTTCCCAGCGGGGTGAGGGATTTGCTTTTCGCCTTTCAACGCGGCACGCGCAGCATCTTCGCGGCCTTTCGCGGGCAACGATCGCGTTCTCAGCATTACTTCTTTACTTCCTTACTTCCTCTTTTTCTCCTATTCACGCCGAACACACCCGCAGCTGGCGCCAATCCACCTACGACGATTTTCTCAAAGGCAATTCCAATGGCGTCACAGTCCGCAGTGACGGCCGCCTCGAGCTCTCTCCAAAATTCACGCTACTTGCCGATGCCGACGCTTCCTTTCTGTGGTCCCTCCGCGTCGATCCCAAGGGCGTGCTCTACGCCGGCGGCGGCTCGCCCGCAAAGGTGTTCCGCTTCGACACCAGCGGTAAACCGGCAACCGCGTTTGAGTCCACCGACCTGGCCGTGCAAGCCATCGCCTTCGACGCCAAAGGCGCGCTGTACGTCGCCACTTCACCCGACGGCAAGGTCTACCGGGTGTCTGCATCGGGCGAAAAATCCGTCTTCTTCGATCCCAAGACAAAATACATCTGGGATCTCGCGTTCGGCTCCGACGGCACTTTGTATGTGGCAACGGGTGACAAGGGCCAGATTTTCGCCGTCTCGCCCGACGGCAAAAGCGAGCTCTTTTACAACAGCGATGAAGCCCATATTCGCGTGATGGCTTTCGACACGAAAGGCAATCTGCTTGTCGGCACCGAGCCCAGCGGCCGCGTCCTGCGCGTCACGCCGCAGCTAAAGAATTCACGCAAGGACAAAGACTCCGCCGCGGCCGAGGGTTTCGTTCTGTACGAAACCTCGAAACGCGAAGTGACCGCGCTGGCCGTCGCGCCCGACGGCAACATCTACGCCGCGGCCATCGGCGAAAAACAACGCACCAGCGCGCAGCCTACTGCCATCATCACCACTTCCCAAGGCACTACCACGATCACGGGAGGCGGGCCCATCGGCGGCACGCCGCAAAATCAAACGCCTTTCATTGCCTTCCCACCGCTGCTCTCCAGCAGCATCTACAAAATTTCGCCCGACGGCGCGCCGGAAGAACTCTGGACCTCGCGCGACGATCTCGTTTACGCGTTAGCCCTGAATCCCGAGGGCCGGCTTCTCGCCGGCACCGGCAACAACGGCGCGCTCCTGGCCATCGACGGCCGCGGCGTTTTCGCGCAACTCGCCAAAGCCGGTTCCGCGCAAATTACCGGAATCTCGCGCGGCACCAATGGCAAAATCTTTTTGTGTACCGCGAATCCCGGAAAAGTTTTCTCCGTCGGCCCCGAATATCAGCCGGAAGGCACCTACGAATCGCGTTCGTTCGATGCGCAACTTTTTTCGCAGTGGGGCCGCCTGGAATGGTGGAGTCCACCACCGGCATCGCCGTCTAAATCCGGCACATCCGGCGAGCCGCGGCTGGAATTTTTCGTGCGGTCCGGCAACACCGAGGATCCCGGCAAGGAATGGTCTCGTTGGTTCGGGCCGTACTCGAAATCCGGCTCCAGCGTGGAAGCTCCCGCCGCCCGCTTCGCGCAATGGAAAGCGGTCATTCACGACGGGCGTCCCGGCGATGGCATCGAGTGGGTCAGCCTTGCCTATCTTCCCCGCAACGTCGCGCCGGTGATCGACGGCATCGCCATTCAGGACGCGAGCGTGCGCGTACAAAGCGCCAACGCGATTCAGACCGGCCAGCCAGTATCCGTAACTTTAAAAACGCCGCCGGCGCCCAATCCCACCGGTGTGATCATCTCGCAGAGCGCTTCGCAAAAATTCGAGCAGCCGCCCCAAGGATTCGTGCAAAAGGGATATCAATCCGTGTTGTGGAGCGCCCACGACGACAACGACGACGACTTGCGTTTCTCTGTCTTCTATCGCGGCGAAAACGAAAAAGAATGGAAGCTGTTGAAAGACAAACTCGACCAGAAATTCTATTCCTGGGACGCCACGACCCTGCCCGACGGCGCGTATTACCTGAGGATTGTCGCGAACGACTCTCCGTCGAATCCTCCGGCAGTCACTCTGAGCACCACGCGCGACAGTGAGCGATTCGTGATCGACAACACGCCGCCGGTGATCGATCACCTGGAAGCAACCACCGTAGCTTTTCGCAGTGCCAGCGCGCCCGCGTCGCAATCAGAGGTGGTTAAGTTCGCCGCGCGCGACGCCACCAGCAGCATCGATCGCGCGCAGTACAGTCTCGACGGCGGCGACTGGATTCTCGTCGCCCCGGTGGGCAACATCAGCGACGCCCTCGAGGAGCGCTACGAATTCGCGATCTCTGAAGGACTCACTCCAGGTGAGCACACCATCGCGGTGCGCGCCTACGACCACTTCGACAACATGGGCAGCGCAAAGTCGACAATCAACGTGCCCGCCGCAAAACCATAAGCTGTAGCGAACACTTTCCGAAGCGGGTGCGTCCCTGCCCCGCTTAGGATATTGCAACCACCGAGATCGCCGCGAGCGCCAACAAGCCGTTGTGCCACCATTGCAGGCGGGCGCAACGCTGCCAACTCCTGAAAAGACAAACCCAGGCAGGACGCGAGCTAGCTGATTCCGCGTTCTTGAACTATGGCGTTGTGGAACTTCTCGATTTCAGCCCCGAACCCGATTCGCCCGTCGCCGTACGGCTGATTCTTCACGTGTACTACCCGGGCCGTGCACTTCGTTTCTTCCGGCTTGGTACCGGTCACTTCCGCCGGCATGCGCAGCGTCACCTCGATCGGAGTTCCGATCTGCAGCGGAGCCGAGGACGCAAAATAGAAACCTCCGCGCGAAACGTTCAACGCCTCCGTAAAGTGATCGCTCTTGTCGGCAGTCAAATTGATGGCGCGAAAACGCAGGGGCGTGCGAATGTTGTAGCGGGTAAGCTGACGTCGTTCTGATCCGTCCATAGTAATGCTGGCCTCCTCCACAGGAAAAAATTAAGGCGGGTTCTCGCAGAATTGGAGAAGGGGAACCCAAGGCTACCAGAGCCACCAGCGAGGTCAAGTGAGAAATCATTCACACACCGTCGTATTGGCCGATCTTTCGCCAGGAACAATGTGGAGGCCGATCTTTAGATCGGTCAAACCACATGCAAGCCAAAATTCGGCTGCGCAACACGAACAAAAAGGAGGCTGTGCCATAATGCAACGTCGTGAGTGCCGCTCTGGAAATGTACCCAGTCGCAGACTCCAAAATGCAGAATGAATAGAAATCAAGGTCACTCATAAGAGCGCCGGGAATCCAAGCCGTGTGAATACAACCCACGCGACCAACACGGAGAAACAAAACCCATGAGTTCGACGACGCCAACCAAGACCGCTCATTTCACGCCACCGGATTGGCGCACCATCGTCGAAGCGCATGCGCGTATCTCGCCCCACATTCACCGGACACCGGTTCTCACATCGAAATCAGTCGACGCGATGGTGGGTGCGCGGGTCTTCTTCAAGTGCGAGAACCTGCAAAAAACGGGCTCGTTCAAAATTCGCGGCGCGGCAAATGCAATTTTTTCGCTCAGCGATCAGGAAATCGCGCACGGCATCGTGACGCAATCGAGCGGCAATCATGGCGCGGCGGTCGCGTGTGCTGCAGCGTGGCGCGGCGTTCCCGCCTGGATCGTGATGCCCGATAATTCCTCGGCGGTGAAGCGCCTGGCCATCGAAGGCTACGGCGGCCGCGTAACGCTGTGCGAACCGACGATGACCTCGCGCAATGAAGCCTCGAATCGAATCCAGTCCGAAACTGGCGCGCTGCTGATTCACCCCTACGACGACGATCGCGTGATTGCGGGCCAGGCGACAGTCGCCAAAGAGTTCCTCGAAGAGATCGGCGATCTGGATGCCGTCTTTGCACCGGTCAGCGGTGGCGGCTTGCTCAGCGGGACCTGCCTGGGCGCGAAAGGCATTCGCCCAGCGGTGCGAGTCTTCGGCTGCGAACCGGCACAAGCCGACGATGCGTTTCGCTCGCTTCAGACCGGCACTCTGCAGGCGCAGGATTCCAGCAACACGATCGCGGACGGGCTGCGAGCATCCCTTTCACCGCGAACCTTCGCGATCCTGCGCGAACAGGTTGACAGGATCCTGCGCGTAACCGAAGAGGAGATCATCTCGGCGACCCGCCTGATATGGGAGCGCATGAAAATTGTTGTAGAGCCATCCTCAGCCGTGGCCATCGCGCCACTGCTGAAGGAGGGTGTCGTCGCCGGTCTGAATTTGCCCGCGCGTGCTGATGGCGGGAAACCAAAACTTGGTGTGATTTTCTCCGGCGGTAACGTGGACCTGTCGGCACTGCCCTTCTGAGCCCATCCTGAATAACGCTGTTGGCATCTTGAAACCTGGCCAAACGGGAGAAACAGGACCTTTCGCCTGTGAACATCCAATCCGACGTAATACATAGTCTGCGTGGGGGAGCCTTTTTGGTGTCTCTGAATTAGCGTCCGCTGAGTTCAGCTTCTACACCAAGCGCTCCTCCCTCGACCTATACATTCAAACTTACCGGGCACTTGGAGTGCACACGCGAATCGTTCTATGCTCCGCAGACATTCCCATCAGCGCACTGGACTGCTACAATCCGCGCTTTCCCGATCATCAATGGAGAATTTAAAAATGAGTGAGCATCTTGGCCCCAGCCCGGAACACATCATGCAAGTGGGATTGGGGTTTTGGGCTTCAAAGACGTTGCTAAGCGCCGTGGAAATGGAGGTCTTTACGGAGCTGGGAAAGCGAGCAGAGGACTTGGCCACGCTTCAGGGCCGTCTGGGGATCCATCCGCGAGCCGGGCGCGATTTTTTCGATGCATTGGTGGCGCTGGGTTTTTTGCGTCGCGTGGACGGGAAGTATGGGAATACGCCCGAGAGCGATTTATATCTCGACAAGCGCAAGGCGACCTACGTTGGTGGCATGTTGGAAATGGCGAACCAGCGTTTGTATGCACACTGGAGCCACCTCACGGTGGCGCTCCGAACCGGCAAACAACAGAATGAAGCCAAAGATGGAGGTACTGGTTCAAATTTCGAGGCGCTCTACGCAGACCCCGCTCGCTTGAAGACGTTTCTCGCAGCAATGACGGGCATTAGCCGCGGTGCCAACCAGGTTATCGCCAAGAAAGGGCCGTGGGAACACTACCGTACCTTCGCCGACGTGGGAACAGCGCAGGGCGACCTGGCGGTGCAGATAGCGCGGGCGAATCCCCACTTGATGGGTTTGGGGTTCGATCTTCCGGAAGTGGGGCCAATCTTTGAGGAATACGTGGAACAAAACAAGCTCAACGGCCGTCTTCGTTTTCACGCCGGCAGCTTCTTCACGGACCCTCTTCCAAACGTGGATGTCATAACCATGGGTCACATCCTTCATGACTGGGACCTTGACGAGAAGAAAATGCTTCTTCGCAAGGCTCATGATGCGCTGAACTCCGGCGGGGCCGTCGTGATCTACGAATCGATTATTGATGACGGTCGCTCGCAAAATGCCTTCGGCTTGCTGATGAGCCTCAACATGCTCATTGAATCTCCCGGTGGGTTCGACTATACGGGGCAGGATTGCATGGCTTGGATGAAGGAAGTCGGGTTTCGCGAGGCTCGGGTCGAACACTTGGTCGGCCCGGAGTCGATGGTGATTGGCATCAAGTAGCACGGCAGACAGTTGCGGCGGAGGATTTGAGGAGGTTATCGATGTTCACGCAATCTGCTCCGCGATGCCGAGGGGTTTCTGTTTGCATTGTTCCCATTGTGGTGGGCGCCCTGCTCATTCTTCCCGATGCTGCCTTGACCGAATCTAGGCCACGACAGACATCAAGAGATAACTCTTCTCCGAACGGACTCGTGGTTGTCCTGGAGAACAAGCCTGGACAGGCGCAATTGGATTTGCAAGCACTCAATAATCCCTTCATTAGCGGCGTCGCATTGCAGATCCGTTGGCGCGACCTCGAACCGATCGAAGGAAAACCGGATTGGACGAAGCTAGACCAGCTGTTTGCTGCCGCAGAATCGTCCAACAAATGGGTGCAGCTGCTCATCTTCCCCGGCTTTTTTTCCCCTCCATGGGCCCTGGAAGGCGCACAGACCGAAATGTTCGCAATCCAATACGGACCCGGGAAAGGCGGAACGGAGAAACTTCCGTTGCCATGGGATACGGTGTACCTCAACCACTGGTTCGCGTTTCTAAAACAGCTCAGCGACCGGTATGGAAAGTCCCCCGCGTTTCGAGTGGCTGCCGCGGCTGGACCCACGTCGGTGTCTGCGGAGTTCACCCTGCCAATGAAGCCTGAAGATCTTGAGAAGTGGCGCAGTGTCGGTTATACGCCGCGCAAATATGAAGAGGCATGGCAAAAGGTGTTTCAAGTGTACGCGGCCGACTTTCCAAATCAGTACGTTTCTCTATCGACGGGCTCAGGTCTGAATATCAATGAGCGAGATAAACGCGACGCGCGTGCGGGAAGGCCAACGAAGGACGCCGTCATCGAGGAGGGAATCAGGGTCCTTGGTCGTCGATTTGTCTTGCAGAATAGCAACCTTGATGGAAATCCGGAGAAGGAGCGGGGCCCAAATAATGTGCTGCTGGTGATCAGCTATAACGGACGTATTGTCACTGGTTTTCAGCTGCGCACCAATTGTGTACACAACAGCGGAAACATGGGCGCGGAGGGCGATCCCCCGCTGGCTTTGAAAAAAGCGATCAATCGAGGGATGCAGCCGAACAGCGCGGGCCGCCATGTCAACTATCTGGAAATTTATGCACCGGATGTGCTCGCAGACGAAATGCAACCCGTACTTCGTGATGGAGCGTCGCTATTCAAATAACCTAAAGAGAAGAACCGAACGAGATCATTTCAAGCGTGGCGAGCGCAACTGCCTGATAAATATGCTGATCCGTCGATGCACGGCAGGGTAGCGACCTGTAGTGTTCGCCTCCTACCATTCACCGCTCACCTTGACCGCAGTGACTCCGAGTGCTACAAGTGAGCCACAGAAACCGCAAGTTCGGCCCGCAAAACGGTATGGGTGTTGCGTCTGCAAGACGCCGTCCAATTTTCCAATCCTTGTAGCAAAGACCATCGGTAAGCATTTACGAAATTCTAGGAGATAAGCGAAGACATGAAAAAGCGAGTGTTCTTTTGCGCGTTATTGATGTTGATGTCGTGTTTCACGGTGGCGGCGCAGCAAGCCCCGCAGCCGCTGACGTTTTGGTATGAATATCACGTGAACCCTGGCAAAGAAGACGAATTCCTCAATCTGGTGAAGACGGTGGGCCAACCGGTGCGCGACAAGTTGATGGCGGAAGGCGTCGTTCTCGCGTGGGGCGTCGAATCACCACTGCTTCGGGTACCGGAAAATGCTACACACATGATCTGGTACACGGTGGCGGACTATGCCGGCTTGGAAAAAGTGGACACGGCGATGGGGGCACAGATCGCCAAGATGACCGAAGAATCCGCGAAAGCGCCTGCGGGAAAGAAAGGGGCGGCAGCGGGCGGCGGTCCTATGGAGCACATCCGGGAAATTACAGATTTTGCCAAGACGCACGACTACCTGACGCGAGACCTGGTGTCCGGTTTCGCTCCGGGGAATCCGCCGGCGGGAACTCTGCCGTTTGTGCGGTACGGCTTCGTGAAAGTGAAACCCGGAAAGGGCGTGGACTACCGCAAAGCGTGGGAGAAGTACAACAAGCCGATCTTTGACAAGCTGGCCGCCGACGGCACAATCCTGGCGTTTGGCCTTTCGGTGGAAGATGTGCGCACCGACGGTGACTTTACCCACTACACCTGGATCGCGACCAAGGACCTGGCATCGCAGGATAAAGTGCGGGCCGCTGTTCTCGCGGACCGTGACAAGCGCTCCCCGGAAGAGCAGGAAGCGATCATCCACCTGTTCACGAACCTCACCGATCCTGACGCCGTCCGAACCGAACTTAACCGTTCCTTGATCTTCCATCTACCAAGTCCGAAGTAACGGAGACTAATTTACTCGTCGCGGCCTCCGGCTCCCGTCGGAGGCCGCTCTTTTCTCCGCGCTCATTGAACGACCCTCAGGTATTTCCGGCCTTCCAACTCCTGGTAAACGCCGAAACCGTCCAAGTGGAATACCAGCTAAGACCACTTCTCCGATTGCGCGACTAAGCGGAACTTAGCTTCGATGCCTCCTCAGATCACGTCGAAATTCGAGGAGCTCAACCGGCGCGCCGCTATCGAGGATCATCGCCACTGTAACGCCTTCCGAAGGCGAATTCGGGGCCGTCAGAATTTCCTTTCCTTCAATCGCGGCCTCAAGGTCGTCTACTTCAAACGCTATATGAGGGACTGACTTAATCAAGGCGTGCACTGGGCTATCGGGCTCGAAGCGCATCCATTGAATGCCACAAGGACTTGTCTCAAACGCGGAGACGTACATCTTGAATTGTTTCAGATAATATTCGCCAGGTCGTGGCACGTCAGTCGGGATGCCGATGTGATGATACCGCCAGCCATGTACCGAAGTGGCCGCAGGTTGGTCGTGTCCCTTTCGCAGAGTATTCGCGCTATCAGACGTGGGTTCTGAAATGCACATGATCTTTTCCCAGCCAAGATACCACGGTACCCTGCTCGGAGCGATGGCCAAGGCGGGAAGTAATTCTCCATAGCGTCGTTCATGTGTCGTGCAGCCTTTACAGATAATTCTCAGAAAGCGGGTTTGCCAGCCATCAGACCCAATTCCTGGTAAACGCGCAAAACCGTACCAGTGAAATCCCGCCAAAACCACTTTTCCGATTACCCGACTACACGTCCAAGTGACCGCCGCCAAGCGGTGCGAGGATAGCTTCCGGATTGCCGACCATCCACGAACTTGGTTGCTTCCCAGATCACAAGAGCGGCGACCCGATAGTTCGGATTCGCGAGGGGCAAGATCAGCCGAGCTTTTGTCGGACGCTCCTAAGGATTTCGTCCGAAACGGCAGCCGCCTGGAGTTCTTCCTTCGAACCGGAATGAGCATAGAAGGCGCCATGCGTCAGACCGGCGGCCTTCATCACTTCGCCCACGCTTACGTTCTCAAATCCCCGTTTACGGAACAGGTGTAAAACCACTTTGATAATCCGTTCATGTTTTGCGGCGGTCTCCTCGACGGGATAGCGCATATTTTTTCTTGCACCCTCCATCTATGATGGTCATCAAACCGTAGGTATGACCGGCATCATATCTGAGACCGGTCCTGTAAAAAGGAGGCATTGTGAAGCTCACAGGCAAGAAGGCTCTGATTACCGGCGGCAACAGTGGCATCGGTCTTGCCACAGCCTGACTTTTCATTGCGGAGGGCGCGCAGGTGGCCGTTACTGGTCGCGACCAGAAGACGCTCGATGAAGCGGTCGCCGAACTTGGGTCGAGCGCGCGTGGCTACAACGTTGACGTCACCATTGCGGAAGATCGCAAGCGGCTCTTCGCAGCCCTGGCCAAAGATTTCGGGAAGCTCGACATTGTCTTCGCCAATGCCGGCATCTCCGGCCGGACTCCTACCGGCTCGACCGACGAGGCCATTTTTGAGAACGTGATCCACACCAACCTTAGTGCCGCTTTCTTTACCGTGAATTCCGCGGCCCCTCTGCTGAACGACAACAGCAGCATCATCTTTAGTGGGTCGGTACATAACTATCTCGGCCAACCTGGCGTCGCCGCATATGCAGCCACCAAGGGAGGTCTGGTCTCGATGGCGCGTTCCATCGCCGCCGACCTTGCGCCGCGCAACATTCGCGTGAATGTCGTCGCACCAGGCGCGATCAAAACTCCCATTTGGAAGCGCGGGCCCCGCGCCTCTGCTTCCGCCGAAGATTCCGCTAAGTTGGCGAAGTTCTTTTCTTCCGCGGTTCCGCAGGGCCGTTGGGGCGAGCCGGAAGAAGTTGCCAAAGCCGTGCTCTTCCTCGCGTCGGACGATTCCTCGTACGTCAACGCGGTCGAGCTGATGGTGGATGGCGGAGTCACGGGCGCCGCGTTTGGAGCTCCCATTTTTCAGGACGCACTTAGACCGCTCGGTAGCGAGGCGAAGTTGGCAAAAGCTCATGCGGATTGAACCGCTATTTTGGAACGTCTTGCGGGGTGGAGCAGCCTGGTCGCTCGTCGGGCTCGGGCTGACATTTTTATGGGAGTGCCGCAAAAAAACCGCGGGACTCGGGGCTGATTGGAAAGGCCGGATGCTCCATCCGGCCTTTTTGTTTTTCCTCGAAGAAAAATTGGAGCAGGGAAATCGAGAAATGGGAAGGGTCAAAACCCGCACCCTTGAAAAGCGCAAGGGTGCGGCACCCAGAAAGAGATCTGCCGATGGGTCGGCCACCCGCCTCAGCGTTAGGCGAATCTACATTACTTTAAGTTCTTCGGTTTGAACTTAAAATGAAAAGCCTATATCTTGACGTAAAGAGACACGAAGTTTTAGATTCACGAAGTAGACTCCGACATAATCCGATCCCTGTGAGGCGCAATGACAAGAACAACGAGCTTTCGAACAGACATTCGCCCGCTCTTTACGGAACGAGACATTCAAGGAATGAGCAAGGCGTTCAACCTGGGAAGCTACGATGACGTCAAAAAGCACGCAGCCGCCATCTACGATCGCATTCGAGGAATCGGCGGAGCGGTAATGCCGCCCCTACCCCCAAGAGGAGAAGGTCCTTGGCCGCAATCTCGAATTGAACTATTCGCTAAATGGATGGCGGACGGGTTCCCACCTTAGTCGGCCTCCAGGCTCCCACGGCTGCTTCTTGGCTTGCAATTTTGCGCGCTGGAACGAGCCGAGGAAAGTCACTCGGAAAGGAAGGTGACGTGTCGATGTCCCGACCGGATCAGAGTGCTGAACTGAAGTTTGTGGTGACGAACACCCTCATCGTTGCAAACATACAGCGCTCAGTCACATTCTATCGCGATGTCCTCGGCGCCGCGGTGCTGCGCCAGGGCGAGCCGACGTTGCTGCGGCTCGGAAACATTTGGCTCACTATCAACGGCGGCGGCGGTCCGACCGACGACAAGCCTGAAGTGGTCGCGTCTCCGCCGCACGATCAAAACGTTCTAAGCGTCTTTCTGAACCTTCGCGCAACTGATATCAGGCGCTACTACGACCCTTGGTCTTCGCGGGGCGCGAAATTCATCACTGAGCCTAAAGTCCATAGGACGGACTTGCGATGCTACATGCGCGACCCTGATGGGTACCTCATTGAGGTCGGACAAACAACCATGACCCCGGGTCCCCTGGATTTCTACGCGTAACTCGTAGAGACATGTTCTGAAGTTGGAAGGGACTTCAATGAAGGCAGCATGGTACGAAAAGCAGGGGCCAGCTCGCGAAGTGCTGGTGGTCGGCGAGATGCCGGACCCGATTCCGGCGGCCGGTGAAGTTCGCATTCGCATTGCTGCTTCCGGCATCAACCCGGGCGATGTCAAGAAGCGCCAGGACACCTTTGGCGTCGGCATGCCGTATTCTCGTGTGATTCCGCATAGCGATGGCGCTGGCCGCGTGGACCAGCTTGGCGCTGGCGTTCCCTCTGAATGGATGGGCCGCTCAGTGTGGTGTTACGGAGCGCAGTCGTATCGTCCGTTTGGCACCGCTGCCGAACTTGCAGTGGTCCCCGTAGATAAGGTTGCTCCTCTGCCGGGAAGCGTGCCGATGGACCAAGGCGCTTGTCTTGGCATACCTGGTATCACGGCGCACCGAGCCGTTCATGTTGCAGGTCCCGTGAATGGACGCACTGTGTTGGTGCAGGGAGCAGCTGGTTCCGTGGGTGCCTGCGCAGTTCAGCTCGCCCGCCGCGCGGGTGCGCGAGTGATCGGAACGGTTAGGTCGTCGTCGGACGAAGCTACCGCAAAGAGCGCCGGCGCCCACGAAGTGCTTGTCAGCGATAAGGAACTGACTTCGCGCGTGAGAGCCCTGGCTCCCGACGGTATCGATCACGTCGTCGAAGTGGCGTTTGGGGCCAACATCGAAACCGACGTCGAACTCCTGAAACTGGGCGGTTCGATCGCGAGCTATGCGACCGATAACGCCGCTCCGAAGATTCCCGTCTGGCAAATGGTATTTAAGAACGTTCGTCTGTTCTTTCTAGGGAGCGACGATTTCCCGAAGGAAGCGAAATTACAAGCAGCCCGGGATTTGAATGATGCGCTCGAGGCGGGGTGGCCAGGCTTCGAGATTGGCGAACGAATCCCGCTCGCAGATATCGCTCGGGCGCACGAGTTTGTGGAGCACCCGGTGCGGTCCGGGCGGGTTGTCGTTGTGCTTTGAGGATCTGCAGACTTCAGCGGTGTATCAGGTCAGGTGATAAATGTGTCGGCCACCCGCCTTCGTTTCCATTCCAAACTTGAAAAATCTTCCGATTAGGTTGAGGATGTCGGGGGTGATCGCCCCATCGGGCCCGCATCCGAGCGATCGACCTTTTGGCCTCGCATCCAACCCTTTAGGAGAAGACTCGCCATGTCGCATCATTTCGATACGCCTACCACAAAAGAAGACCCCCGCATCAACGTCTGCGACTTCTACTTGTTTCGCGGCCGCCCGGGCACAACGGTCATGGCTTTGACCGTGAATCCGAACGCTGGCGTCGGCGCGCCAGACACCTTCCGCGACGAAGGTCTCTACGCCTTTCGCTTCGACACGGATCGCGATCTTCGCGAAGACGTCGCCTTCAAGGTCCAATTCGGCGCGCCCGCCCACGGCGATGGCGGCGAGCCCCGGCACGTTCAGACTTTCGCGGTCCGGCGCGCCACCGGAGCGGACGCTCTGAAGGGTGGCGCGGGTGACCTCATCATTTCCGGAAATACGGGACGCGTCGTGGAAGCGGAGCAGGGCTGCCTGGCGTACGCGGGACTCGCGCCCGATCTGTTCGCCACCAATGGCGTTGGTTTCGGTGCCTTCAGAACAGCTCTGTGGTCCGAAAACCGGT
This sequence comes from Candidatus Acidiferrum sp., assembly GCA_049512575.1. Taxonomy (GTDB): domain Bacteria; phylum Acidobacteriota; class Terriglobia; order Acidiferrales; family UBA7541; genus Acidiferrum. Next base: position 17,682 of record JBEKWY010000021.1, on the reverse strand, counting down.
TTGCCCCGGAGGCGTTCCAGAATGGCCAGAACTTCTTCGCCGGCAACAATGTCACCGCCATCGTCCTCGAGGTCCCCAGCAGCCTGATCGGCAGAGGTGTGGTGCACGCCTGGGCCACCGCATCCCTCTACGGGCACGCGCCGGAGGTGCAGGTGTCGCGTTGGGGCCTGCCGATGATCACCCACATGCTGCTCTCCGATCCTTCGCTGCACGACGCATCGGAAACCTACAACCGCGCAGTCCCGGCGGACGAAGTGGCGCTGTTCTCCAAACCGATCCGCGACTTCGTGGAAAAAGTCACCGCGCTCGCCCACTCAGCGGCCGACCCATCCGCCTACGCTACGCAAGTCCTCGCACGGCTCTGCCCATCGGTCCTGCCGTATGAACTGGACACGCCCGCCTCATTCAGCTTTGCGGCTTTCAACGGCCGCGGCCTCTGCGACGACGTGATGGACGTGATTCTCACGCTGGTCACGAACACGGCCCTCGGCGATGGGGTGGCGCCCGATATGCAACTGATGCGCCCGGATTTTCCCTATTTCGGCGAGCCGCATCCTACGGCGGCGAGTTCCGCGAAGCGGTGAGGGCGAAGGAGTGAGCGCACGGACGACACAGCGGCGACCTGCGATTGGATGGATTTGCTCGCCGGCAGCGCGGAGCGAATCTCCGTCGTCTCCGTCAAGCGCTTCTGCCCTGTCAACCGTGATCATCACGCTCAATGGACCAAGTGTCTGAACCCGCACGACTTACCAGGCACTTGAGTGAATTAGGGCGTTGAGAACCGGAACACGCGAATTGTTCCGCCTCGGTCAGTCCGCCCGTGGACGGGGTAATGAGAAAGTTGCCATCAGGGCTAAACGCGACTGAGCCGCAGCCAAGGTCCGAGACCTTTTGCTTATCAACGATTTTTCCTGTGGCAACGTCGAGAAGGAATGCTGTGCCAGTGCCGTATATTCCAACGGCAACAAATCGTCCGTCCGGGCTGAATTTCGGTTCTGAAACCTCACCACCGCCGATTTGGATTGAATGGATTCTCTCGAAGCGATGCGTGTCCCAAATTTGAGCGCTACCAAAATCAGTGCTTGCAGCGAGCAAGCCGCCATCTTTGTTGAAAGCCAGACCTTTTACGTACCTGTCCAATCCGTGCAGTGTCGCCAGCTTTTCACCAGTCATCAAATTCCACAGTGTCACGACATTCCAGTGTCCCGACGCCAGTGTTTTACCATCAGGGCTGACAGCCAGAGCGAACGCACCAAAGTCTCCAAAAGCTGCTACTTGTTTGCCGCTGGGCAGTTCCAGCACACGAATCGCAGTCCCCTTGGTATGATGTCCCGGCACGGACTCGACCACATAGCGAGAATCTGGACTGAACGAGTGCACTGCATAAACGTCGTCTCCCAACGAAGTCAGGGCTTTCCCCGTGTCAAAGTCTCTGACGTCGTGAAAGGTTGCGTAGTATTTCCAATCGTCGGAGACAACCACGGGACGCCCGGGGAGTTGCTTAATCAGCTTTCCATCAGGAAAACTCCATATCGTTAGATTTCCTGAAACATCTTCTGGACTACTTGCACCGTCCGAGCCAATCATCTTCCCGTCGGGATTGAAAGCTACGAAGCTCATCCAGCCATATTTGTCTGATTGCCAGCCGACTCCAATCTGCTTTACAAGCTGCAGCGTGAGTTCTTGGGAGTAACAAGCGGTAGGAAGCAAAAGCATTACGAGGACAAAAAAAACGGTCCGCAAGTTCATAGTTGGGTGCCTGGCATTTTGCCAATTATCAACTAGACCAACGATTTATGCACGGGGGTGAATGGCATAAGTGCTAAAAATCGGCAAGCGCCTGGTAAACGCGGTTACCGGACAAGTGAAATCACTCCAAAACCGCCCCGCTCCGAAACCACTTGTCCGGTAACGCGACTTATCAGGAGTAGCACGAAAGCATGGTAGATTCGTTGTCGGAATGCACTATCAGACAGTATTTGAGATTGGATTCAAGTCATTTCCTTGGAATGCCGTTCTGCACCCCGTGCCCTTTATTCTCATTGGGGCATTTCTTTTCCGTTTCGGACACAAGGAAATATATCGAATCGCCGGAATCGTCGGGGCGTCTCTCGCCACGCTCTTCTTCGTTATCGCGACCGTGAGTTTATTGCCGCGGTCTATTTCCCAGCGGAACGCATATAGGAACGGCGATACCTCAGTTGTTGAGGGCGTTGTCGAGGATTTCCATCCCGCACCGGTCTTAGGTGCTGCGAGAGAGTCGTTCTCCGTGCACGGAGTCGCATTCTCATACAACGCACTCGACGCTACCTCTTGTTTTCACAACTCTCCTCTTCACAGAGGCCCTGTTCATAGTGGCATGGATGTCCGGATTTACCACAAAGGCGAATGTATTCGACGAGTCGAAATCCGCAGGTAAGTGTGACCACTATCGGGTAGGGTCAAGTACCGATTAACGCCGATACCGGACAAGTGCCTATGAATATGTTTCGTCGGTAAAAGGCTCAGCCACAATTTGATATTCGTCTTCATAGACAACGTAGCCCACTCGGTCAGTTTTCAACATCCGTACTGAAATCCCATGGTTCTGGAGAATGGCAACCAAATCTCTCATGTGAGAAAGATGGTCCCTGGCAGTGTCCTTGAACCACGATATTGCTTTGTTCGGCTTTCTGTAGAAAGGAGGCTTAGATGCCGTGAAGCGGGTTGGTCTCTCCGAGTTCTCGTCGAACCATTGACGGGTCAGATCGTGCAACTCTTCTTCGTGCTGCTGCAGCTTTCCTTCCTCTTGCAATCGGAGAATAGCGTGGAAAACGCCAAGCTCTTTCGCAGAGTCTTCGTGAACCTCCGCAACGACAAACCGCAGGTATGTTGGCATCCAGCCTAGCGTCACATAACCAGCCGATTTCCGGCAAATGCCTGGTAAACGCGGTAACCGAACAAGGGACATCGGACAATTGGACCGGCACAGACCACTTGTCTTGAGGGACGGGCTGGAGAGGAAAGAGGGTGGCGGGGGGATTGGTGAAAAAAAGAGCTTGACATATTCCTATATGGGAATATATTGAAGGCATGGCAAGGGCGGCGACAACCTCGGACGCGTTCAATGCTGTAGCTGAACCGCGGCGGCGGGACATCCTGAACTATCTGGCGATGCAGGAAAGGTCCGTCACCGAGATTGTGGACGCATTGGAGATGGAGCAACCGTCGGTTTCGAAGCACCTGAAAGTTTTGAAAGGTGTGGGCCTGGTGGAGGTCCGCAGGGAGGGCCGGCAGATGCTGTACAAGGTGAATGCGATGGCGATCCGGCCGTTGCACGAATGGACGAGCACGTTCGAGCGGCTGTGGAAACACCAACTGCTGCGAATCAAGGAACGGGCCGAGGCCAACAATGCACCAAAACAATAGTCTTGTGGAATTTCAAACGAGGAGGAAATCGTGAGTTCACCCGCACTATCACTGGAAGCGACAACGATCCATATCGAGGAGGAGATTAAAGTGCGCGCGTCGATCGAGGTGACGTTTGCCGCGCTGCTGGATCAGCTTGGACCGTACAACGAGACGCAAGTGGACAAGCCAATGCCGATGAAGCTGGAAGCATGGCCCGGCGGCAGATGGTATCGCGACCTGGGAGACAACAACGGCCATTACTGGGGAACGGTGCAGGCGATCAAGAGGCCGACGCTGCTGGAAATTTGCGGGCCGCTGTTCATGTCCAATCCGGTGATAACAAATCTTCAATACCGGCTGAAAGAATCGGGCGGCGTGACGACCATCACGTTTCGGCACCAGTCGTTTGGCCTGGTGCTGGAGGAGTACAGAAACGCAAAGAATGGCTGGGCATACTTGCACGAGCGTCTGCGGCAGCGAGCGGAAGCGCCGCGGCCCCACTGAGGCGCGAAGTTCTTAAAAGTTCAGAGGAGGGAAACATGTGCCCAGTATGCATCGCAAGCGCAGCAGTGATGGCCGCCGGAGCGGGATCCACGGGAGGAATTCTGGCGGCATGCATCGGCAAGTTCAAAAGCTTTTTCAGAGCGAGTGGTCGCGGTCTGTTTCGGAAAAACAAGGAGAAATAAAATGGCGACGAGCAAAGAAGGCATGGAGCAACGGAAAGGGCAACTTGCAATGAACACACCACCGATTGTGTCGGCGCAGGATTGGGAGGCGGCGCGCCAGCAGCTGCTGGCGAAGGAGAAGGCCTTGACGCGTTCGCGTGACGCGCTGGCCGCCGAGCGCCGGCGGATGCCGTGGCTGGCCGTCGAGAAGAAGTACGAGTTCGAAGGGCCTAAGGGCAAAGCGAGCCTGCTCGACTTGTTCGAAGGCCGCCGTCAGCTGGTCCTCTACCGCGCCTTCTTCGAGCCCGGGGTTTTCGGCTGGCCCGAGCATGCTTGCCGCGGCTGCTCCTTCGGCGCCGACCAGGTCGGCCACCTCGCACATCTGAACGCCCGCGACACCACCCTCGCGTACGCCTCGCGTGCGCCGCAGGCGGACATCGCGCGCCTGAAAGCGCGGATGGGCTGGGCGATGCCGTGGTACACCATCACCGACAGCTTCGACACCGATTTCGGGGTGAACGAGTGGCACGGCACGAACGCGTTCTTCCGCGACGGCGAGCGTGTGTTTCGCACCTACTTCATCAACAACCGCGGCGACGAGGCGATGGGGAGTACTTGGAGCTACCTTGATATGACGGTGCTCGGGCGGCAGGAGGAGTGGGAGGACTCGCCGGAGGGCTACCCCCAGACTCCACCATACAAGTGGTGGAACTGGCACGACAACTACGAGGCCGCGGCCGCGCCTGACTCAAAGTGGGTCGATATAATCACCGACCCTGAAGGAGCCGCCTTGCGAAGGCGCGATTCAGAGGCGAAAGCATAACCGAGGTCATAGCCTGGCATCAGCTCGTCGTCGCCTGCGTCAAAACTTCGCGGAGGCGGCGCGCGACGATTAGGTCCTCGCCAGGCTCCAACATCCAGACACCCACTAAGATCTTATCGGGATCTTTGGGAATGCCAGCGCTTGCCAGCGCTGAACCGGTGGCGGGATTTAATTCGATGCTAGGAGTACCGGCGCGGAGCTGTCTCGCGACTTCTTTGGGGGAGATTTTGACACGCTGCTGGTCGTAGCGAATGAGCAAGTGCGGCACGTTGTTGGCGATCGGCGGTATCAAGATTTCTGATTTCAGGGTTGGAATGTCTTTCAGAGCCGCGGCGATGCGATCGGCGCGCCTGCGGAATTCCGCCTCGAACTCGGCGTCAGACTGGCTGAGGAACCAATCGACCGCCGCTACCATTCCGACGATTTGTTCCTTGGCTACCTTCATACCGCGCCCTACGGTGTCATCGAAAGGGCTGTTGTTTTTCGTGGCAGCGGCGACGAGATTCGCTTTGCCCAATAGCAGGCCGGCATTTTGCGGCCCTCGGATCCCTTTGCCGCCCGAGAAAGCGACCAGATCGAATCCCATTTGCGTGTAGTTCCATAAATTTGAGATTGGTGGAACGTCGGCGGCCGCATCATTCAAGCACGGCACGCCATGGGTGTGAGCGACTCGAATCCAGTCTTCTCTGCTGATTTGTCCCGCATCGGCGGCGTTGTAAAAGAAACACATAACGGTATTGGGAGTGAAAGCTGACTCATACTCCTGCAAGGTCTCGACGTCGACGAAGCGAATGCCGCAGTTACGCATCGCGTGATCGTAATCGTAGCGGTGAGCTTTTTGGACGATTACCTCATTCTTCAGGCCGCTCATGTCGGTGGGCATGGAATGGCCCGCGGAAGATCCGTTGGCCACGGTCATGCACGCGGCCGTAGCCAGAGTTACGGCGGAAGCCGCGCCCGCTGTGACCATGGCGGCTTCGCAGCGCAATTTTTGCGCGAGGTATTCGCCAGCCGCCTTCTGCAAGTCTTCCAGGAATACCGGATGCTTGGCGGCCTGGGCAACCGCGGCTTGCACCGAAGGCGGCATGAGCGATCCCGTCAGATAGGTGTAAGTACCGGCGGCATTGATTGTCTTGGTGACCCCAAGTTTGTCGTAGTAGTCCACCGTTTCAGGGACAGGCGCGCCGGCTGCGACGGTCTTTTGAAATGGCAGAGCCCGGGTGAACACAAACCCTGTGAGGGCCAAATTAATTCGCTCAAAAAAATTGCGCCTTGTGCCAAATCCGCTCACGAAATGCTCCTTATGCTGCCGCGAATGCACTTCACGTTACGCCAGGTTTCCGGTTCGGGATTGTGCCACGGATCATATCCAAGTGAAACCTTGGTCCAGTGTCACGCCCACACTCGGAGAATTAAAGACTAGGCTTTCGGGGCGGCGCTGAAGATCTGCACCAGGCGGTGGGCGATTATTTTTTCCTCGCCTTGCTTGAGCTGCCAGACAGCGAAGCCGAAGCTGTTCGGGTCGCGAGGCGGGTGGTGATTTTCGGGGTGCGTGTCGCCAGCGGGCGCATCCGGGTTGCGTCCGCGCATGCCGCTCGCACCGGCACCCATGCTGCCGATACCGATGGGCCGCGTGTCGGCGAGCTTCTGCATGACTTCTGGCCCCGTGATTTTGAGTTTAGCCGGATCGATTTGCCAACTGTAACGTGGCGTTACGTTGCCCAGGGCTTGCGGGTTGAATTGCCGAGGAAGTGCCGTCACTCCAAACTTCTTCACCGCATCGGTGATGACTTGCGCGCGCTCGTCGTAGATTTTCAGCGTGGCGTCGAGGTCCTCGTTGACGAACATCTCAAGCGCTTTGAGTAAGCCGAAAATTGTTTCTTTGCCCACTTTACAGCAGCGGCCGATGCGATCTTCCTGCGGGCTCATATTCAGCAGCGAGTAGCGGATCAGCTCTTCCCTTCCGATCAGTACGCCCGATGCCTGAGGTCCGCGAATATCTTTGCCGCCGCTGAAAGCAACCATGTCGAAGCCCATTGCCGGATACTCCCAGAGGCGCTCTTTCGGCGGAACATCGGCAGCGGCATCGTTGAAGGTGTAGAGGTTGTGCGCTTTGGCGATCTCGACGGTTTCAAGACCGCTGACCTGACCTTTATCGGACAGGATATTGGTGAAGTGGATGGCAACCGTCTTGGGATTGATGGCCGCAATCATCTCTTCGCGTGTCTCGACTTCGACCAGCTTTGCGCCGGTCTGGCGGATTTGATGGTCAAATGGATAGCGATGACTCTTTTGGATGATGATTTCGTTTCTGGGAAAATTGCTGACGTCCGGAATGTCGCGCATGCGGGGTTCAAGATCCTCGGTCATCATGCCTGCGTAGCCGACGACCATGGCAGCGGCGGCGCCGCCTGTTACCAAACCGGTGTATCCTGCGGGAGACTTGCACAATTTCGCGATGAATCTGCCGGCTGCGATTTCGAGCTCGTCGATCAAGACGAAATGCTCGTTGCCCCTGCGGATCAGCTCCATAACTTCTGGTTTCATCACCGACCCGCCAATGACGGTTACGGTGCCATTGATATTGACGAGAGGTGTTACACCCAACTCGGCATAGATGTCGCCGGTAGAACCGAGGCCGCTGCTGATCGGCGCAATGGGATTGCCGTCGAGCGAAGACACGGGAGGTTTGTGTTTCTTTCCGAAGAGGCTTGCGGCACTTGATTCAGCCGGTGCGAATAGGCCTCCACTGATGGCTCCCAGTGCCGCGAGAAATGACCGGCGACTCCATTCAAACTTCTTCAAATTCATTTGTAGTTTCCCCTGCGATTTTTTTTGTGCCGCCGCAAATTACTTTTCAGCAGGCGCGGCGATGACGATAGCGCTGCCAACGATTTCGATCAGGGAATCGCCCGGAATCCATTCGACCGCCATGCACGCGCGGGACGGAGCTTTGCCGGGCGAGAAATAGGTTCCGTAGATTTTGTTCAATGCGTCGTACTGTGCTTTGTGGGCATCGAATCGCGCTTTGCCCGTGGGCATGGTGATGCTGTCGGCCTGAGGCAGGCAGAGAAAGACGTCGAGATGGAGGATGCTGTCCATGCTAGAGCCCGCATGTTCAACTGATTTCTTGAGGGCATCCATCGTGCGGGTGACGTGTTTTTCAAATGGGTCGGTGACCAGGACGTGATCGTCCTTGCCATAACCGTCGTTAGAACCCGTGCCGGAAAAATAGTAGATCCCATTAAGCGTGTGGTTGCCGCCCGGGCGACGAGGCGCGTCTCCCCCGGTCGTGGATGCGCCGGCAGGTGTGGGTGCGCCGGCAGGAGTAGCCTGCTGAGCGAAAACGTTTGGTGCGCCGGTCAGAAGAGCGGCCACCGCGGTGATCTTGCCAAAGAAGTTGCGTCGAGAGTTGGTTTCCACGGAGTTTCTCCTTCGGATGCTTCGATTGAGCAAGGCATGATAGCGCAGGGGCGAGTCGTCCATTCAGAATTCCCTCTCACGTTGAGGAACTACGCCAGTTGCACTCGCGATTCCTGATTAACGGGCGACTCGGAAGTTGGCGGCGGGCAACGCGCTGGAAGACCCACGCGGTCTTCTGGCCGAGCGGAGTTCGGTCGTTTTAGTTAACAATTTGCCCCCTCCCCCCGCCAATTCTTGTAAGTGCGGATTCTAAAGGACTTTAAGTCTAATGATTTTGGAAGTGCAGATTCTAAACGAGTTATGGGCGCATTTTTCGTAAGTGCGGATTCTAAAGGACTTACCATTTTGGGATTCGCCTGGTGTTCGCTTTTTAGCACCCCCACCCCCGGGGCATTTGTAAGACTATCAAACGATGGGAGTTGCCGGCAGGGGCATTTGTAAGCACAGGAAGACAAGCGGTTTAGCCAGCGTGGCGTGTTGGCAGCACGGCGGAGGACCGCGGGTGCGGACCGGAACTCGAATCGCATACAGAATATTACCACGAAAGTTATCGAATGTCAACTGATAACTTAATGGGTACTGTTCGAATGATTTTCAGACACAGTGGCGGGGCATGGATGTGGTTAGAACACCACAGATCGGTTCAGGGATCGACTACAAGTCCCATCGGGTGTTGACTGGCAGACGGCGAAACTTGCTTAGAAACCGCACATCCTTTCCAAACGTCACGATTTACGGCGGGAGCGCTTTTCGGGACCTTCGCTTGGAGGTTGAAACCTGTATCCCAGCCCAGGTTCGGTCACGATGTAGCGGGGTTCTGCAGGGTCTTTCTCAATTTTTTTGCGCAGCTGATTTACCAGGACACGAAGGTTCTTTGACTCCGCAGCGTGATCCGGTCCCCAGACAGCTTGCAAGGCTCGCTCATGCGTAAGCACCTTCCCTCGCTGAATCACGAGAAGGCGCAGGAGATCGAATTCTTTGAGACTCAATTGGACTTTCCTACCGAAGACATCGACCATCCTCTTCTCTAGATCCACTTTCAATTCCGGAGTGTCGATTTTCGACAGCGGCTCTTCAGAAGCGAAGCGTCTCAGCACAGCGCGAATGCGCGCCAGCAGTTCTCCGATAGCGAAAGGCTTTACAACGACATCGTCCGCACCTGAATCGAGAGCGACAATCCTGTCATGTTCCGAGTTGCGGACCGTTAACATGACAATCGGTCCTTCAAACACACGCGAATCTTGCTGTAAGCCTCAAATCCACTCATGCCCGGCATGTTTACGTCCAAAAGAATCAGATCGGGGCGATACCGGGTAACTATTTTGATGGCTTCTTGACCCTTCTTTGCCAGTATGACGTCGTAGCCACTGTCAGAGAGGGTTCTTCGCAGGGCGTCACGGATTTTCGGCTCGTTGTCGACCACGAGAATAGTCGCGTGATTCATCGCCTGACGCCCTCCTGTGTGCAGCCTAGAGAAAAGGCTCCGGAATAGCTAGAAGTCCCGGCGGAAGGGTCTTTCGCGGGTCTCGCTCTTCTCGTGATTACCTGCTGATCGGATGTTGCGCAACCAAGCCGAGATTGAGGCCGCCGTGAGCAGTCGGGTAACTCCTTCCGAGTGTTTTCATCCTCAGCGCCCTGGTTAGAACTTCACAAGAATGGACAAATCGATAAAGGACTCATCCTTGCGAAGATCCGGGAACCAAACGCTGCTGATCCCACCGCCGCATGCCGTTTCCGCGGGACCGAGGAGCTCTTGGCCAGAAGAGTTGCCATTACTGCATGTGTAAAATTGAGGAGAATTGTTATTCCCGCCAGGAGGCGTGATGCCGCCCGCACCGGTCCAATAGGGAACGCTAGCGTGGCGATAATCATATTCCCAGCGGAATGTAATGTACTGCTTGGGCATATAGTCAAAGGTGACCGACGAATCCCAAGCTTTGAAAGGGTTCCCGGGATTTTCAGTAAAGTAGGGAGAATTCGTGGATGCCGTAATAGCGGTCTCTCCATCGATAGGGGGAAGCAGGACTAGATAGCGCCCCGGATTGTTGATCTGGCCGCCGCCTACGGTTAGCCCGAACAGATCCCTGTGGAACCAAAAGCGGTTGTACAGCATGTAACCGACAAAGCTCTGCTTGGGCCCTCCCTTTTTATCGCCGTAGCAACTCACTCCAGCGCCATATTCGCAACCCAAGTCGCCAGTCAGCGAAAATGCCATCTTATCGAGGGTTTTCTCCGGTTTATCGAAATATTTGATTTCGACGCTGTTGTCGGTGTGAATGCGCCGGCGGCCAGGCGTAAAGAGGTCATCCTCGCCAACCCCGTAATTATTAGAAATGACGTTGATCCAGCCTTCCGGTGTCCATTTAATCTGTCCGCCTATGCCCGGCGTGTGATTGGCCGAAGCGTAGGACTGCCAGCCATTAATGAACCACGGCTCAATCTTCAAATGGGCGGTCGGGAAAATCTGCACGCGCACGCCGTTAAAGAACCACGGAGTATTGGAGGAAACATAAGAAGGTTGGTAGGCCCAATTGTCGAAGTTGTAGTAACTGAACAGACCGATGTAGGACAAGAAGATCCCCGCGTCGACATTGATCCCGTGCAGCACGTTGAAGTGGTACCCGCCGTAGGCTTCGGATATATAACGGTACGCATCGTCTAGATCCCATTGGCCGTGCCCTGGACTGGGATCATTCCTTGGCGTCGTCGCAGAATACATACCGATCTGGGTCATAAATCTGGCGCGGACGTCGTCATAGTGGAAGTCGCCGCCGATGCCGAGTTGCTCCAACTGGACTTCATACGACCGAAACAGCTCGCTCGAACCGCCGATGGTGTGATCTGTCGGGTGGTTGAAGTCGGCAACATAGTTCGTGTCTACCCTGATTTCCGGCGTAAAAAATTTCGAGTCCCAAAATATTTCTCTTGTGCGGGGGCTGCCGTTCAGCCAGGTCCAGTCCGCATCCGAAAAAGGCTCGACGTACGCTGGCTTTCCGGTTGTCGCGACCGCAGCCGCAGTTGTTGGCGTGGTCTGATCCTGATTGGGCGGAGCAGCGGGTGATGTCCCTGGATCCATTGTGCCCGCGCTCTTCACAACACCGGTCGATGGCGGCGAAGCCGGGCTCACCGCGGCGGTATTGGTCCCTGCCGTTCCGGCAGCCGCTCCATTCGTTTCAGCCGGTCCCGTCGGAGCAGCCGGCGGCGTTCCTGCAGACCCTTTCGCTTCAAGTTCCGCAACGCGTTTTTCGAGCTGCTCAACTCGGTCGAGGAGCATGCGCTCGCGTTCCGTCAAGCCGGGAGCAGGGGCCTCCATTTTTGTGGGTTTCGCTGATGTCGGTGCAGCGGGATCGTTTTTGCTACCATCGCCGTCCGCGAGTAGCCTGTTCGGAACAGCAATGGAAAAGAGCAATCCAGCCCCTACCAGCCAGGAAAAAATCTTGTTCCGTCCAAACCTATGCATATTTCGCTCCTATACTCGTCTGTAGCGCCAAGACTGCATCACTGGAATCCAGCTCGATCTTGAACACATCTCTCCGTGCTTCACGCCTTGTCTCCTAACCGCTGGCCAAGCAGCTAAAAACATAGAGGTTCGTGCGAAGAGACAGAGCATCAGGAAGACTTATATCGATCGAACTGAATGGAGATTCCTTCTAGGAATTCAGAGTGAGATGCATAGAATCCATCCCATACTAAATCGCGTTACTGCAAGACAAAGATAGGAGAGATGAGGTAAGGGCGTCCTGAAATATTCATAAGGAATTTGTAAGGGCCCATTCATGATCGCTTCCCAGGCCCAGAGCGATTCTGCTTGCTTCGAGACAACGACAGGTTACAGAGGTACACGGCAAGCTGAAGAAGCGGACCACAGTTTCGGTTCGCTGTCTTCATGGGAACACAAGGTCGGAAAGTTCAGATACGTGTGGACTGCAAGTGAGTTAAATCCCCGACCGCCGATGGCTGTCGTAACTTTCTGCCTCTGGTGACGAGATGGTGCCGTTACTTCCCGGCAAGACGGTTTGCTGTCAAGGTCGATTGCGTTAGTTCCTTGACGTTCAATTCCCCTTTCTTATTCTTATCCAATCTTTCGAATTCCGCTTCCATGAACCTCATGAACTCCTGCCTGGAAACCATGCCCCTCTTGTCGGTGTCCATAAGGGGCAGCAATTGCTTGACCTCGTCCTCACCAATCGCCAGTTTATTCTGCGGCTTCGGAACGGCTGCCTTTTGTGCCGCCTTTCCAAGCTTGGTGCCGGTCACAACCGAGACCGCGATGACGACTACAATCCATAGCCTGTTCGTTCGCGTCAACATGGCTAGCTCCTTTTAACTCTTCCCTGATACGGCGACAGCACATGCGGCCTTTCCGGACCCGGTGTGTACTTACTGGGCTGTGCACTTTCGACGTCTCGAATTTGACGAATGTATATCCACCCGCCCTGAGGATGTTTACGCGAAATATGCATACAACGAATCTAAATTGTTCGAGCACAGCTATGCTTCACCTGCTCCCCGCAACGAAACACGCGCGGGACTCCAGCCGTATTACTATCGTACCGACCCCAAGATGCCTACCAACCCGACCTCCGGCCAAGCCTCGGACCAAACCCTCGATCAAGACCGGGAACAGCCGCTGATCCAGGCGCAGAACGTTTCGCGGCAATACCGCCTGGGCGAAGCCATCATCTCGGCTGTGAACGACATCTCGCTGGAAATTCGGGCGGGGGAATTTGTGGCGCTGTTGGGTAGCTCTGGGTCTGGCAAGTCCACCTTTCTCAATCTTCTAGCTGGGCTTGACCGACCCACTTCGGGAGCGATTCACGTGCGCGGGCGCAACCTTGCGGCGATCGATTCCACGGAGCTTGCTCGCTATCGCCGCGATACCGTTGGCATGGTGTTTCAATCTTTCAACCTGCTTCCGCGCATGACCTTGGAAGAAAACGTTGAGCTGCCTCTGCGGCTGGCGGAAGTGGAGCGCGGGGAGCGCGAGGGTCGCGTCGCGACGGCGCTGGAGCATGTGGGACTGGGCGCGCGACGGCGGCACCGGCCCAGCGAACTTTCTGGCGGCGAGCAGCAACGGGGGGCGCTGGCGCGGGCGCTGGTCAATCGTCCGGCGATTCTGTTCGCCGACGAGCCTACCGGCAATCTTGACAGCGCGAACGGCGAGCAGATTCTGCTGCTGCTGCGCGAGATTCAGGCCACTCTGGGAATGACGATCATCATGGTTACTCACGAGCGGCCGTTGGCCGAGCGGTTTGCGAATCGCATCGCGGTGCTCTCGGACGGGCGGCTCGTCAGCGACACGGCGCAGGCGCCCGAAGATGTAGGGGCCGGGCTTCAGCCCGGCTTCGGTGTCAAACGATGAAAGGGCGGGACCTCACGGAACTGGCGTTTCGCAATTTACGCGAGGCGATCCTGCGGAATTCGTTGACGACGCTCGGCGTGGCCGTCGGCGTCGCTTCGCTGGTGGCGATGCTTTCTCTCGGTGTCGGACTGCAAACGCTGGCGAACCAGCGCCTCAACAAATCCGGCTTGTTCGACGCCGTCTTTGTCTCTTCAAAACGTGGAATGCGCTTCATGGGCGGCGACGGGCCGCGCCCAACCACCAAAAAAAATGCACCTAATCCCGAAGACGCCAGGGTTCTCGACGAGCCCTCCCGCCAGGAGATGGCGAATCTTCCCAACGTAGTCGAGGTCTACCCGCAGGTCCGCTTCTTGTCGGAAGTCCGTATGAATGGCGCAAGCTACTCCACAAACGTCCTGGGATTGCCGGACTCCGATCGAGCCAACGGCACATTCGATGGTATCAACGGCAAAGCGTTTTCCTCGCCAACCGCGGACGAAGCCATCTTGCAGGCCGAATTCGCCAAGGAACTCTCGCCACAGCCCGCCACGCTCATTGGAAAAGAGATCATTCTGCGGTACGCGCGCCGTCACGAAACATCCACCGCGGAAGTAGCTAACGAAAAAGACATCGATCAGCAGATGGACGACATGCTGTCTGGGGGCATCTCGATCGTTTCGCAAGACAAGAAGTTGCGCATCGCTGGAATCCTCGATACCGACCCTTCCGCCGGATTTGGAGGCGGCGGCCGGGTATTCATTCCCCTGCGCGTAGCCGAAGATCTTCAGCCCGCCCAACCAAACGACGTACAGGAAGTGGTCCGCACCCGAGGCTCGGCAAAGCCGGCCTACATGCAGCTCACCGTCCGTGTGAAATCTCCGAAGGACGTCCTGAAAGTCGAAGAAGCCATTAGGAAAATGGGATTCAACACCTTCTCGCTGCTCGACGCCACGCGCAATCTCCGTCTGATCTTCACCGTCTTCGATTTGTTCCTGGGATTATTCGGGAGCCTGGCGCTGACGGTCGCTTCGCTGGGCATCATCAATACACTGGTGATGGCGATCCTCGAGCGGCGCCGCGAGATTGGCGTGTTGAAAGCACTGGGCGCGACTGATCGCGACGTGCGCAGCTTGTTTTTCGCCGAAGCCGGCGCGATGGGTTTGCTTGGCGGGATCGCGGGTGTAACTCTTGGTTGGCTGATCGGCGCGGCGTTGACCTGGGGTACGACCATTTATTTGCGGCGGCAGGATCTGCCCGGCGTGAAAATCTCCTACGTACCTTGGTGGCTGGCCGCCGGGGCCATTGCGTTTGCGGTGGTCGTCAGCTTGCTGGCGGGTCTATATCCCGCGGGCCGCGCCGCCCGTTTGAATCCCGTCGAGGCTTTGCGCTATGAATAACGCCGCCGGTCCACTAGTCTCTTGGGCTAACGTTCGCCATCAGGGACGGGGAGGCCGACATGGGCATGGTGAAACTGGCTGCAATCTTCTCTCTGCTGCTGCCGCTTGCGGCGAGCGGCCAATCTTCTGAAGCAAGTGAGCAAGCAATCCGAGGAGTGATTGACCGGTTCGTGGACGCCTGGAACCGCCATGACGCCAAGGCCTTTGCGGCGGTGTTCGCCGAGGACGCCGACTTCACAAACTGGCGCGGCATCGGCGCGAGCGGACGATCCAAGGTCGAAGAATTTCACGCACCCATGTTCGCCACCGTTTTCAAGAACAGCCACCAGAAATACACCGACATTCGCGTTCGCTTTGTGCGGCCCGATGTTGCGGCCGTCGATGTTCGCTGGGAAATGACGGGCGCGACCGATTCCCAGGGAAATCCGCGGCCGGATCGCGAGGGCTTGCTGAATTTCGTGATGGCAAAAAACGACGGGCAGTGGCAGATCGCGGTGATGCACAATCTCGACATCAGCGCCTTGCCCCCGCCATCCAAGTGATTTTGGCGGTGACTTTGCGACGTGAAGCAGTGACGCCGTGGCGCGTTCTCTGATTCGTTCACGATTCGTCGAATGGAAGACCGACGTAATTTTCCGCCAGCGCAGTCGCCGGAGCCCTCGAACTGGTGACGTAATCGAGTTCCGCCAAATGAAGATGATGTTGGAAACTGTCTTCGTTCGGAAAACGATGCAGCATCGAGGTCATCCACCACGAGAAACGCTGCACTCTCCAAACGCGGCGCAGACACGTATCCGAGTAGCGATCCAGCCCATCGCTTTTGCCGTGTTTGTAGAAATCGGCCAGAGCGCGCCTCAGGACGCGAACATCGGCCACGGCGAGATTTAATCCCTTTGCGCCGGTTGGCGGAACGATGTGCGCGGCGTCGCCGACGAGAAACATTTTGCCGTGGCGCATCGGCTCGGCGACGAAGCTGCGCATCGGGGTGATGCCCTTCTGTAGCACGGGGCCGTCGGCGAGCTGCCAGCCATCGCGGGTCGCCATGCGGGTGCGCAGCTCGTTCCAGATGCGGTCGTCGGACCAGTCGGCGATGTCTTCCTCCGGATCGCACTGCAAATACAAGCGCGAAATTTCCGGCGAGCGCATGCTCAGCAGCGCGAAGCCGCGTTCGTGATAGGTATAAATCAATTCGTGGGACGCCGGGGCAACTTTCGCGAGAATGCCGAGCCATCCGAAGGGGTACACGCGCTCGTGAATGCGAAGAACGCCGGCGGGCATGGCGGGACGGCAAATGCCGTGAAAGCCATCGCAGCCGGCGATGAAATCGCAGTCGAGCGTTTCGGTTTCGCCCGCGTGCTGCAAGCGAATTTTCGGCTTTGCGTCGATGTCGTGAACGCTGATCGCTTCCGCTTCGAAGACAATTTTGCCGCCAGCGGCAACGCGCGCGGCGACCAGGTCTTTAATGACTTCATGCTGCGCGTAGACGGTGATGGATTTTCCGCCCGTCAAGTCGGCGAAGTCGATGCGGTGGCCGGCGCCGCCGAAGCGCAGCTCGATTCCGTAATGCACCAGGCCTTCGCGCTGCAACCGGGCGCCCACGCCGGAATCGATCATCAGATCGGCGGTGCCCTTTTCGAGTACGCCGGCGCGGACGCGCTGCTCGATGTATTCCTGCGAGCGGCTTTCGAGAACTACGGATTCGATGCCCTGCAAATGGAGCAGGTGCGCGAGCATGAGTCCCGCGGGTCCAGCACCGATGATTCCGACTTGAGTTCGCATCATTGACACGCAGACGAACGGCACACGCCACGATAACAGGACACGCCTCTACTCGAATCTTTGACGATGTTACTATAGCCGTTCACAACAGGGCGCAAGACGAACATGGAATCAGCATACATATGTGACGGGATTCGCACGCCGATTGGGCGATACGGAGGAGCACTCGCCAGCGTGCGCACTGACGATCTTGCCGCCATCCCGATCGAGGCGCTGATGGAGCGAAATCGTGGCGTGGACTGGAACGCGCTCGACGACGTGATCTATGGGTGCGCGAATCAAGCCGGCGAAGACAATCGCAACGTGGGACGCATGGCGTTGTTGCTGGCGGGATTGCCGAAGGAGGTGCCCGGCTCGACGGTGAATCGCTTGTGTGGGTCCAGCATGGACGCGGTGGCAACGGCGGCGCGCGCGATCAAGAGCGGCGAAGTGGACTTGGTGATCGCGGGCGGTGTTGAGAGCATGTCGCGGGCGCCGTTTGTGATCGGGAAAGCGGATGCGGCGTTTTCGAGGGCGATGAAGCTGGAAGATACGACGCTGGGGTGGCGATTTGTGAATCCAGTGTTGAAGGCCAAGTATGGGACGGATTCGATGCCGGAAACCGGCGAGATCGTCGCGGAGGAATATCACGTTTCGCGGGAAGATCAGGATGCGTTCGCACTGCGTAGCCAGCAGCGGGCCGGCGAAGCGATGCGTAGCGGGCGGCTGGCGGAAGAAATCGTGGATGTGCCGATTCCACAAAAGAAGGGTGAGTGGGTTTTAGTGCGCGAGGATGAGCATCCGCGGCCGGATACCACGCTGGAAGCACTCGCGAAATTGAAGGGCGTGGTAAAACCGGGCGGAACGATTACGGCCGGGAACGCT
>JBEKWY010000020.1:0-48943 GCA_049512575.1 Candidatus Acidiferrum sp. | reverse complement strand
CACTGAGTTAGGAAAGAGAGAGAGAGAGAGAGAGAGAGAGAGAGAGAAAAAAAAAGTCGGACGTAGGAAGAGTTTTTACCACAGAGAGCGCAGAGGACGCGGAGGTTGGGAGAGGGCGGGGAGCGATATGTTTGGGGATGAGCGGCGGGAGTTGGAGAAGAAGGCTAAGGCGGAGGGGCGGCTGCCGCCGGGGCAGTCGTTGACGTTGAAGTGGCCGGTGTTGCATGCCGGGGATGTGCCGCATTTCGATGTGACGAAGTGGGACTTCAAGATTACGGGGTTGGTGGATGTGCCTCGGCGGTTGAGCTGGGAGGAGTTTCGCGGGTTGCCGCCGGCGGAAGTTACTTCGGATTTTCATTGTGTTACGCGGTGGAGCCGTTTGGATAACCACTGGAAGGGCGTGCTTTTCACCGAGGTGATGAAATTGGTGGTGGTTAAGCCTGAGGCGCGGTTTGCTTTGGTTTTGGCGGAAGAGGGTTATACGGCTAACGTGCCCTTGGAGGATTTGCTGCGGCCCAATGTTTTGTTTGCGTTTGATCATGATGGGGAGCCGCTTGCTGCGGAACATGGGGGGCCGGTGCGGTTGATCGTGCCGCAGTTGTATGCGTGGAAGAGCGTGAAGTGGGTGCGAGGGTTTACGCTGCTGGACCACGATCAGCTAGGATTTTGGGAGCGGAATGGGTATCACGAGTATGGGGATCCTTGGAAGGAGCAGAGGTACTCGGGGACGTAGCGCGAGTATGGGACTGCCGGGCTGGGAATCGGAGTTGCGGATCGAATTACGGGCCGTCACAGCTCAGCTTGTGGGGCTGCTGACGGGGGCACAGGCAGGAGTGCCTGTGCTACCTTGGCCGCTGGCGACGCTGTGCTACCATCGCGTTGTTGGCTCCTGCAATGGAGAAAAAGCTTCGATGACAGCTCGCATCCTTGATGGGACTAAAATCCGCGACCAGGTCTTCACGGATCTCACCGCCGAAATTCAGCGCCTGGCCGCCCGAGGCGTCCGTCCCGGTCTGGCCGCCGTTCTGGTCGGCGAGAATCCCGCCTCACAGCTTTACGTGAAATCCAAGATCGCCGCCTGCGAACAACTCGGCCTGGCGAGCTGGATGCACACGCCTCCCGCCAGCATCACCACCGATGAGCTTCTCCGCCTAGTCGACAAACTCAACGCCGACGACGCCGTTGACGGCATCCTGATTCAGCTTCCGCTCCCGTCACAAGTGGACACCAAGCGGGTGTTGGAAGCCGTCGATCCCGCCAAGGATGTGGACGGCTTTCATCCCGTCAACCTGGGCCGCCTGGTCAGCGGACGTCCGGGCCTGGTTGCCTGCACGCCGGCCGGCTGCATGGAAATCCTGCGGCGCGCTGAGATTAAGATCGAAGGGGCAAACGCTGTCGTGCTCGGCCGCAGCGACATCGTCGGTAAGCCCATGGCGTTGCTCCTGATGCACGCCAACGCTACCGTCACCATCTGTCACTCGAAAACGCGGGACCTGCCCGATGTGGTGCGCCGCGCTGATATCGTCGTCGCCGCGATGGGCAAGGCCGGCTACGTTGCCGCCGACTGGATTCGTCCCGGCGCAGCGGTGATCGACGTTGGCACCAACAAAGTGACCGATGCGAAAGAAGCGGAGCGGCTGCTGCGGAATTTTCCGGCGCGGCTCGAAAAATTCCGCGCCAAAGGCTCCGTGCTGATCGGCGATGTTCACCCTGACGCCGTCAACATAGCCGGCGCGCTGACTCCGGTTCCCGGCGGCGTCGGCCCCATGACCATCACGATGCTGATGAGCAACACCGTCAAGGCCGCGCGCCTGCGCCGCGAGAAAATCGACGCGCAACCCACGCCAGCCGCCGCCGGCGCGCGCTAAAAAACCGCCATGCTCAAACTCGGCTTGACGGGCGGTATCGCCAGCGGCAAAAGCGCCGTGGCCGCCATGCTACGCGATCTCGGCTTCGAGGTGATCGACGCCGACTCGCTAGCGCGAGAATTGATCGAGCCCGGCGAGATTGCCTACCAGGAAGTTCTCCACGAGTTTGGACCCTCGATCATCGACGCCAAGAGCGCCACCAGCGAGATCGATCGCAAGAAACTTGCGGCCATCGTCTTCGCCGATCGCGCAAAACTCGATCGCCTGAACGCCATAGTTCATCCGCGCGTGAAGGAAAGTATTCTGCGGCAACTTGAAGAATGGGCGTGCGAAGGTGACGTGAGGGTGGCGTTCGTCGAAGCGGCCCTGCTGGTAGAAGCCGGCTACCCGAAATACCTGGATGGCTTGGTCGTCACCTGGTGTACGCCGGAACAGCAACTCGATCGCCTGCGCGGGCGTGGCATGAGCGAAGACGAAGCGCGCAACCGTATCGCCGCACAGTTGCCGGTGGCGGATAAATTGAAAGTCGCTACGGAAAAAATCGATTGCTCCGGTTCGCTTGATGACACGCGCCGGCAGGTTGAGGCCTTTGCGGAAAAACTAAGGAACCGAGGGTAACCGGCGATCCCGCGCAGCGAAGCGATAATTTTGCCTATACTAGAGCCAGCCCTTTTGTCGGGGCGTCTTAATCTCAGAAGGATTCCGAAAATGAATGAGCGAAAACCAACCAGCCTAATGCGCCTGATTGTTGCGTGCGCGGTGCTGATTCTTGGCGCGTATTGGGCGGGAGCGCGCTGGGGTCAGCGGCAGCCCGTGGATGTCGGCGCGGTGCCTCGCGGCGGCGGCGCGCTTCCTGCGCCGCACACCAACGGTGGAAGTCTTGCGAACAGCGGAGTGATGGCAAGCCCCAACAATGTAAGCCAGGCCGCGCGGGATGCGGCTCTGACCGATGATGAAGCCATCAACGTGCGCGTATATCGGCAGGCTTCGCCAGCGGTCGCCAACATACTCACGAAAGCGACGGAGTACGATTTCTTTATGGACCCGGTTCCGGTGGAAGGCGCGGGCTCGGGATTTGTGATCGACGAAAAAGGCTACATCCTGACGAATTTTCACGTCGTACAGGAAGCGCAGTCGATCGAAGTGGTTCTCGGCGACCAAACACGTTTCCCGGGGAAATTTATCGGCGCCGATCAGCGCAACGATGTGGCGCTGGTGAAAATCGATCCCAAGGGCAAGCACCTGGTGGCACTGCCGCTGGGGGATTCCGCGGCGTTGCAAGTGGGCCAGAAAGTTTTGGCGATCGGCAATCCGTTCGGCTTTCAGAGCACGTTGACTACGGGCGTCGTCAGCGCGCTGGGCCGCACGGTGCAGACCAGCCAGACGACCTTGATTGATGAAGCCATTCAGACTGATGCGGCCATCAATCGGGGGAATTCCGGCGGTCCGCTGATCAATTCGCATGGCGAAGTGATTGGCATCAATTCCGCGATTTACACGCCCAGCGGCACTACAGCCGGGATCGGCTTCGCGATTCCGATCAATACCGCAAAACGAATTGCGCAGGATTTAATCACCGAGGGCCGCGTACACCTGGCTTACATCGGGGTGCAAACGATTCCTGTGGGCGGATATCTTGCGCAGGCGCTCGATCTGCCTGTAGAAGAAGGACTGCTTGTGGAAACCGCGGCGAAAGGTGGGCCTGCGGCGGCGGCGGGAGTCCGAGGCGGTGATCGCGTGGCGCAGGCGGGAATGCAGCGCATCGCGATTGGCGGCGATGTGATTGTTGCTATCGATGGCGCAAAAATCAGCAACACGATGGACTTGAATATTATTTTGAATCGCAAGAGGCCGGGAGATACGGTGACGCTGACGGTGTATCGAGGGGGAAAGAAGTTGGATATTCCGGTTAAGTTGGGCGAACGGAACGAAAATCAGCGCCAGTGATGAGAGCCTCGATCGAAACATCCATTGCATGGTCGGAGGGTGCGTTGAGATCCTTCGCTTCGCTCAGGATGACAACGGCTGAGTGCTTCTGGAGACCTCACCGGGAAAGAAAACGCTAGAGGTTGAAGGCTGCACGGTGGAGATCGCGATCGGCGTCGGCTAAATCGAACCAGGATTCGGCGATGTCGCGGACGCGTTCCAGTTCGCGCTGCATTTCGGCGTGCTTGGCTTCGAGTTGTTCGGGGGTTGCGTCGGGCGGGACGTAGATCGGCGGGGCGAACAGAATTGCGGCGCGGGCGAAGGGCTTGGGCAGCAGGAAATGGTCCCACGTTTTCTCGAAGGTTATGCCGCGATCGACTCCGATGTGGAAGACCATCACGGGACATCCTGTTTTTCGTGCGAGGATGACTGGACCGGGTTTGGCGATGTAACGAGGGCCGCGCGGGCCGTCAATCGTGAAGCCGCAATCGACGCCCTCGCCGAGATGCTTGGCCATGACCGCAAGGCCGCGCAACCCACCGCGGGACGAGCTTCCTTGCGCGGTGCCGAAGCCGAGCCACTCGATCACTTTGCGGGTCCACTGGCCGTCGAAGGCGGTGGTGTTCATGATCACGACGCCGTGATTTCTTCTCCACCAGACGATCGGGATGATCACGCGGTGCCAGAAGGCCCAGATGCATTGTTTCTTCACGGCGTAGACACGTTCGGCGTGTTGCCAGCCGAGCACTTCGTAGCGCAATGTCGGCCCCAGCAGGCGAATCGCGGAATAAACTGCGGCAGCGATGATGGGAATCTGAATGCGGCGCGACCACGGCAAGTCCGGCAGCCGCGTATCGTAGTGAGCGCTTACAGTTTCTTTCTCAGGAGGCGCGGAGTCGAGCCCTGCGGACGTCGCGGATGCCCCAACGGACTCGTCGCGACGTATTTCGGGCGAGGAACGCTCGGCTGCGTCTGGCATGATGGTCGGCGTATAGTATAGGCGCAGGTTCGGTGTAAGGCTGCGGCGATTCGAGTTTTCGCATCTGAGTAGTTTGGTTCGCAGAGTCAAAAGCGCCCGCTTCCCTTCGAACCTCCCCTCGACGCTCGGGGCAAGCAGGGTAAACGGAAGGCGGCCGCTACGACCGCTGGACTTCGCTTGGAGTGGTACGGATTGGTTCTTCGACTCACAGTTGAGAAATCGTGGCGGCGCGGCGTTCCTTTCGCTGCGGGTGCGGTTGTTTTGTCGGCAGCTCTGCTAGCCGCGGCGGCGGCGGGAACGGACAATCCTCCGGACGATGCGGTGGGAACGATTGAAGGCGACGCCATCGCTTTGCAGGGTCCCATGACCGTGGACGTGGTGCACGGCCAGATCAAGACGACGCTGCGCAGCGGAAACGACATCCGCGTGAAATCGGGTCAGGCGCGTCTGGATTTGGTGGAGGGCGGAACAATTTCCATCTGTGGCCCGGCGCATCTTTCGGTGCTCAAGTCGGGCGGATCGCTTACGCTGGCTCTGGATACCGGCACCATCCGGGTTCACGTGGAAAAGCGGCCGGCGGTGACGATTTATACCGCGCAGATTCAGGCCAAGCCCATCGCTATCGGAGACGGCCCGCAGGAAGCGTTGATCGGGTTCGACGCGCCCGGAATGATGTGCGTTCGCGCCACGTCCGGCGCGATTCGCCTGGAACAACAGCTGACCGGGCAGAGTGTGATCGTCCCGCAAGGCGGGGACATTATTTTGAACAATGGCGCACTGGAAGGCCTGCAAAACACGGCGGGTCACTGCGCGTGTGACCTGCAGCTGGCTAAGAGCGCCCCTCCACCTCCGGAGATCAGCCGCATCGCGACACCCGAGGAGATTCAACAGCGGGATGCGGAGGAGAAAAGGCCCACGGCACCTTCCGCAACCGTGGCGTCTACTCCGCCGGCCGCCCCAGACAAAGCGTCCGAAGCGAAGCAACAGCCCATCTATCAGGTATTTATGCCCCCTCTGGCGTATGATGCGAAGGCTGCAGTACAGCACGACAACTACGATCCAAAATTCATCCTGCTGGTGCGCCATGTGAGGGTTCGGCCGACCCTGATCTTTCAGGGTAGAGTCGAGGGTGACCCGGCGGTGCAGCCAGTGGCGGCCGCAAAGCCCACTCAGGTGAAACCTTTGCCTCCTGCGCCTACAAATGCTGCGAAGAGCGACTCGGTAGTCAACCGGGTTCGGGCGTTCTTGCGGGGCCTTTTTTCGTAACTCGGAATCTCTAAACTGTTGCACAGACAGGGTTTGTAGTGTTTGGTAGGAGCGCTCCCAGGGGAAACTTCGCCCTACCACAGGGGACATCAGGGTTTGGCTATGCGAGTGCCTAGTACTAGGTGAACTGCGCCTAGCCTTTCGGTCTGAATTTTGCTATTTTTGGAGCAACTTACAGGATTTGCATGGGTTTAGTGGTCCGGTTAGCCACAGGGTAGTCGTGGCTGGGCGTCGCAGTTACCTATTGAAGGAACAGAGCTTCCAGCCCGCGGAAGCCTTTTTACAATTTTTCACAGCGTAACGGAGAGATGAGGACTGCCTTGACACGAGTATCTGCCGAGCGTGCCGCGCGTGTGCTGTTTGGGATTGCCATTGTAACAATTGGAGTCTTGACCGGGTGCGGCGGAGGGTCCAGCTCAGGGAGCCCGGAATCGGTGTCGAACCCGGTGTCGGTGAGTGTGTCGCCAACGACCGCGACAGTGCAAGTCGGGTTGACTCAGACATTTACGGCGACCTTGGTGAACGACACGGCGAATAAGGAAGTGACCTGGGCGCTATCGGGAGCCGGATGCAGCGGGGCCGCGTGCGGCACCTTGTCAGCGGCTTCCAGTCTCTCGGGGGTGGCGATCACCTATACGGCGCCGACAGCTGTACCGAGTCCGGCCAGCATCACGCTGACGGCAACGTCTGTGGCGGACGGGACAAAGACGGCAACAGCTGCGATTACAGTGACAGCGTCGGCTACCCCAATCGCGGTTACGCTTTCCAAGTCGACGGCGAGTGTCCAGGTTAGCGCATCCACGACTTTTTCGGCGAGCGTAGCAAACGATTCTGCCAATAAAGGTGTGAGCTGGACGCTATCGGGTGCGGGTTGCAGCGGAGCCACATGCGGGACGGTTGCACCTGCAACGAGCGCGTCTGGCGTGAATGTGACTTACATTGCGCCTGCCAGCGTTCCCACCCCTCCGATGGTCACGCTGACCGCAACTTCGGTTTCCGACGGAACAAAATCAGCATCGGCCACGATCACGGTGACGGCGGCCCCGCCCCCGGCAATCACGGTTACACTTTCGCAGACGACGGCGGGGGTAGTGGTTAGCACCACGCAAAACTTCACCGCGACAGTGGCGAATGATAGTGCAAATCAGGGAGTGACGTGGACGTTGTCCGGCACGGGATGCAGCGGGGCTACGTGCGGAACGGTGGCGCCGGCAGCAAGCGCCTCTGGGGTGGCGGTGACGTACACGGCGCCCGTGAGCGTTCCGGTTCCGCCGGGAGTGACGCTGACGGCGACTTCGGTTACCGACAACACGAAGAGCGCAAGCGCTGCAATTACGATAACCACTTCAGGCAATGCGGTGAGCGTAACACTGACGCCGCAACTCGGCGGGCTCGCGCTGGGGCAGTCGTTGAACTTCAACGCGACGGTGACGAACGATGTGGCCGCCGCGGGTGTGACATGGACGGCGTCGGCGGGCACGTTCAGCGCGCAGACCTCGACGACGGCGACGTATGTCGCGCCGAACTCGCCGGGAAGTGGCATCACCGTGACGGCGACGAGCGTCGCGGATTCGACGAAAAGCGCTACGGCGACGCTGGGGGTCACCGACCTTGCGGGAGTGACGACCTATCACAACGATTTGTCGCGCGACGGAGCGAACGTTCAGGAGTACGCGCTGAACACCGCAAACGTAGCGACGGGGACGTTTGGGAAGCTGTTCTCCTGCCCCGTGGTTGGCGCGGTTTACGCGCAGCCGTTATGGGTGCCGAATGTAAGCATTGGCGGCGGAACGCACAACGTGATTCTCGTGGCCACGCAGCGTGACTGGGTCTACTTGTTTGATGCGGATGCCAGCTCGTGCACGACCTATTGGAGCGGCCAATTCATCCCGTCGGGTGAAACCTATGTGAACAACGTGGATTTCACAACCAACGGCGTCGATACCGAAGATATCTACCCGGATATTGGCATTACCGGGACGCCAGTGATCGATCCTTCCACGAACACGATTTACCTGGTCACCAAGTCTAAGAATACGGGGACCCTCACGGCGCACCAGCGTTTGCACGCCATTAGTCTAGCCACAGGCGCAGAAGCGACGAACAGTCCAGTGGAAATCAGCGCAACCGTTACAGGGAACTGCGACGGAGGAACGACGGTTTCGTTCAATCCCCTGATGCAGAACCAGAGGCCGGGATTGGCGCTGCTCAACGGAGTGGTGTACGTGGGGTGGGGTTCGCACGGAGACGTGGGCAACTGGCACGGCTGGTTGATGAGCTTTCAGACGGGGAATTTGACGGCTGCGCCAACTGTTTTTCTGACCACGCCAAACGGACTCACTCCGCCAGTGGGTGGTAACGCGCCTCCGTGCGGTGGTGGGATCTGGATGTCCGGCGGCGCACCGGCTATCGATGAGAACAACAATTTATATGCGCTCACCGGGAACGGGGCATGGGACGGGAACTCCGATTTCGGCGACAGCTACTTGAGGCTGAGCACGCCCGGACTGAGCGAGATGGATTATTTTACTCCCTCGAACCAGGCCACCCTGGACGAAGAAGACACAGACGTCGGATCGAGCGGAACGGCGGTGTTGATCGACCAGACGAACGGACCGGTGCAGCACTTGCTCGTGGGCGCGAGCAAGGGGAGCGTTTTCTTCGTAGTCAACCGGGACAGCATGGGCGGGTTCACTGCTGGCGGGCCCGATGCAGTGGTGCAAGAGTTTACGTTGGACGGACATGCGTTCTCGACGGTGGGCTTCTGGAATAACACTGCGTATTTCTTTGGCGTAGTGTTCGGCAGCACATTGGCTGGGGAGACCTTCGCGTTCAATACCGGATCAGGGCAGTTCAACATAACGGCGACGAATCACACGCCTTCGGCGTTTGGATTTCCAGGCGCTACACCTTCCATTTCTGCCTCGTCGGCTACTACGGACGGCATCGTGTGGGCGATCAATGCGGCGGCGTACGGCACCAGTGATAGTGGACCTTCTCTCGCGGGTCCCGCGATTCTGCACGCTTACGATGCCAGCAATGTTTCGACGGAATTGTGGAATAGTTCCCAGGCATCTGGCGGCCGGGACACCGCGGGAAATGCGGTGAAGTTCACCGTGCCGACGGTAGCGAATGGAAAGGTATATATCGGCACGCGGGGAAGCGACAATACGGAGGGCGGCGGCACAACAACCGGGGAACTCGACGTGTACGGGTTGTTGCCGAATTAACTGCCGATCGTAGAAACCTGAAAATAGGTAGCGGTCTTTACGCGTTGAGGAGCACCTTGGTAGTCTAGGGGTGCGTGTCTTGCTTCGCCATCTTTTGTCCTAGCACGAGCATCAAAGTGTAGGCGTGTTTTGGGTGTCGCGCGCTTTGCGTGTCGCTCGGCAGAGTTTTGTGCGGCGTTTGAGTGCTTTGATGGACCGCGAATTACGCTCGCGTTCAGGTCCCTGTCCAGGGTTAGGGGCCACAGAGCAGTGGATTAAGTAACGACAGCTTCCAGCCCCGCGGAAGCGTCTTCATCTGGGAAAATTCGATACGAAGAAACAGGAGACTGCCCTTGGCACGAGTGCGTATAGAGCGCGCTGCGCGATTGGTGTTTGCGTCGGCGATGGTTGGGTTGGCATTAGTGAGTGGCTGTGGTGGAGGATCGACGAGTTCCGAGGGTGGCGGTGGAACGCCGACGCCGATTTCGGTGACGGTGTCGCCCACGACCGCTTCGGTGCAAGCGGGGCTGACGGGGTCATTTACGGCGACGGTTACAAACGATAGTGCCGCCAAGGGGGTGACTTGGACGGTGTCGGGCACGGGTTGCAGCGGCGCGGCGTGTGGCACGGTAGCGCCAACAACGAGTGCTTCTGGTTCGGCGGTGACTTACACGGCGCCGACCAGCGTGCCGAGTCCGGCAACGGTGACGTTGACGGCGACGTCGGTTAGCGACACCACGAAGTCGGTGGCAGCAACGATCACAGTAACGGCGGGGACCTCGGCGGGTTCAGTGAGCGTAACCGTCACGCCGGTGGAAGGGGGGTTGACGCTGGGGCAAAGTCTGGGTTTCACGGCTGCGGTGACTAACGATGTCGCGGGTGCTGGAGTTACCTGGACGGCGTCGAGCGGGATGTTCAGCACGCAGGCGGCAACGACGGCGACATATGTGGCGCCGAACTCGCCGGGAAGCATCACCGTGACGGCGACCAGCAAAGTGGATGCTACGAAGAGCGCGTCGGCAACGATCGGAATCACGGACCTTGCGGGCGTGACGACCTATCACAATGATTTGTCACGCGACGGAGTGAACGCGCAGGAGTACGCGCTGAATACTACGAACGTGGCGACGGCAACGTTTGGGAAGCTGTTCTCCTGCACGGTGGATGCGGCGGTGTATGCGCAGCCCTTGTGGGTGCCGAATGTGAGCATCGGCGGAGGGACGCACAACGTCATTGTGGTGACCACGCAACATGACTCAGTTTACGTTTTCGACGCCGATGCCAGTCCTTGCGTAACGTATTGGAACTCGCAACTTATCCCTAGCGGAGAAACCTACGGCAGCTCCGCCGACGTGGGGACGTCGGACATTTATCCGGATATCGGCATTACCGGGACGCCGGTGATCGATCCGTCTTCGAACACTATCTATGCGGTGACCAAGACGAAGACGACAGGCGGCACGTACAACCAGCGATTGCATGCGCTGAGTTTGGCGACGGGAGCGGAAGCAGCGAACAGCCCGGTTACTATCACCGCGACCGTTACGGGTAATTGCGAAGGCGGCACGACGGTTTCGTTTAATGCGCTGACGGAGAACCAGCGGCCAGGATTGGCGCTAGTAAACGGAGTCGTGTATGTGGGTTGGGCGTCGCACGGCGATCAGGGCGTTTGGCATGGCTGGCTGCTGGGCTACAGCACGGCGAATCTGGCGGCGGCGCCGTCGGTTTTCAACAGCACACCGAACAGCGCAGAAGGCTTGTCTTATTGCAGGGGAGGAATCTGGATGTCGGGTGGCGCGCCGGCGGCGGACACGAGCAACAATTTATTTTTGATTACGGGAAACGGAGTTTGGGATGGCACGTCAGCGTTCAGCGACAGTTATCTGAAGCTAGGCACTCCGGCAATTTCCACACCGTTGGATTACTTCACGCCCTACAACCAGAGCAATCTGGACGCGGATGACTCGGATGTGGGTTCGAGCGGAACGGCGCTGCTGATCGATCAAACGAGCGGACCCATTCCTCATCTGCTTGTGGGGGCCAGCAAGGCGTCTGAATTCTACATGCTCAATCGGGACAACATGGGGCAGTACAACGCTTCGTCGGACGCAGTGGTGCAAGAGTTTGCGCTGAACGGACACTGCTTTTCTACGCCGGGTTTCTGGAACAACAATCTTTATTACTTTGGCGTGAATTTCACCGGGACGCAGGCTGGACAGAGTTTTACTTTTGATCCGAGTACCGGCATGTTCGCCACCACCGCCGCCAATACGACGCCTTCCGCATTTGGATTTGGCGGCGCGACGCCGTCGATTTCGGCGTCGTCGGCTACCGCCAACGGCATCGTGTGGGCGATTGATACGGGCGCGTATGGCACCAGCGATAGCGCAGCGGCCGCCGCGGGCCCCGCGATTCTGCACGCGTTCGATGCGAACAATATCTCAACCGAGCTGTGGAATAGCTCGCAGGCTGCGAATGGGCGAGACACTGCGGGGAATGCCGTGAAATTTACGGTGCCGACGGTGGCGAATGGGAAGGTTTACATCGGGACGCGTGGGAGCGATAACACGATGGGTGGCGGGACGACGTTCGGGGAGCTCGATGTGTACGGGTTGCTGCCGAACTGAAAGAGTTGGAAAAAGCTTCTGGAAGAGAATCGGGCCGGCTTTTCGCGGCCCGATTTTTATTTCCAGTGATGCGGCGCTACCAACGCCTACATGCCTTCGTAGTTGGGGCCACCGCCACCTTCGGGGACTACCCAGTCGATGATCTGGTAAGGGTCGGCGATGTCGCAGGTTTTGCAGTGGACACAGTTGGCGGCATTGATTTTCAGTCTTACGCCGTCTTTTTCTTTCGCCATTTCGTAGACGGCGGCGGGACAGAAATACTGGCACGGGTTGCCGTACTCGATCACGCATTTTGTGGCGCAGACATTGAGGTCGTGCACGATCAGGTGGCAAGGTTGATCTTCTTCGTGGCGCGTGCCGGAGTGATAGACGTCGGTCAGGCGATCGAAGGTCAATTTGCCGTCGCCTTTGAAACGCTCCGCGGCGGGGTGGCCGTCGATTTTGTGATAGTGCTTGTAACCAGCCTCGACGCGCATGGGATCGATCAGGCCGCGGCCGCCGGTGATGAATTGCAGGCCGGTGTGGAAGAGGCCGCCATAGAGGCCGTATTTGAAGGATTGGTGAAAATTGCGGACGGCCCAGAGTTCTTTCTTGATGTAGCTTTGCTCGACTTTTTTGGGGAAGGCGCTGAGAGTTCTGGCTGAGGTGTCGCCGGCTTTCAGGGCGTCGAAAATCGTTTCAGCGGCGAGCATACCGCTCTTCATGGCCATGTGGATGCCTTTGAGGCGCTGGGAATCGAGGAAGCTGCCGGAATCGCCGATGATGAGGCCACCGTCCACGAAATTGCGCGGCATGGAATACCAGCCGCCTGCGGGGATGGTTTTTGCGCCGTAGCGGACGAGTTTGCCGCCTTCGAGGATTTTCTTGATGTGGGGATGCGTTTTCCACTTTTGAAAAGCTTCATGGGGATCGAATTGAGGATTTGAGTATTCGAGGCCGATGACCAAGCCGATGGAGACACGGTTGTTGGCGAGGCCGTAGATCCAGCCGCCGCCGTACATATTGGTGGCGACCGGCCAGCCTAGCGTATGCGCTACGTAGCCGGGTTGGATGCGGCCGGGTTGCACGTCCCACAATTCTTTTATTCCGATGCTGTAGATTTGCGGGTTGATGTTGTCGAGTTTGTTTTTTGTGACTAGCTGCTTGGTCAGAGAGCCGCGGGGACCTTCGGCCAGGACGGTGACTTTGGCGCGGAGTTCGTAACCGGGCGTGTAGTTGTCTTTGGGTTTGCAGTTTTTGTCGAGGCCTTTATCTTCGGTGATTACGCCGGCGAGGCCTTGGCCTTCGTGAATCAATTGCGCGCCGCCGAATTGCGTGAAGAGATTTACGCCGGCTTTTTCAACGAGGGTGCCGAGCCATTTGGTGATTTTGTTGAGCGAGACGATGTAATTGCCTTTGTTCTGGAAGGGCGGCGGCGTGACCGGTAAGCGAAACGACGAGGCTGCGGTGAAGAAAAGTGCCGCGTCGTCGGTGACGGGCGTGTCGAGCGGAGCGGATTTTTCGAAGCCGGGAACCAACTCGGCGAGAGCTTTCGGATTCATGATCGCGCCGGAGAGTTGGTGGGCGCCGATCTCGCGGCCTTTTTCGAGGACGTAGATGTTTTCCGTGGAAAGTTCGGGCTTGCCGCCGGATTCGTTGTGTTTTTTGATGAGGTTGGCGAGGTGGAGGGCGCAGGAGAGGCCGGCAGGTCCTGCGCCGACGATCAGGACGTCGGCTTCGAGTTGTTCGCGCTGGACGGTCATGAGCTTTGCCTATTGTAACAAAGGGACCGAGATTGCCAGCGAGTGTGCGCGCTAAGAGTTCTTGGCTTTTTCTAGGGCTTCGGTCAGGGCGGGCATGATTTCGAAGATGTCGGCGACGATGCCGTAGTCGGCGATTTCGAAGATGGGGGCGTTTTGGTCTTTGTTGACGGCGACGATGGTGCGGGCGCCTTTCATGCCGACTACGTGTTGGATGGCGCCGCTTATGCCGAGGGCTAGATAA
This sequence comes from Candidatus Acidiferrum sp., assembly GCA_049512575.1. Classification (GTDB taxonomy): domain Bacteria; phylum Acidobacteriota; class Terriglobia; order Acidiferrales; family UBA7541; genus Acidiferrum. Next base: position 35,085 of record JBEKWY010000020.1, on the reverse strand, counting down.
AGCTTGGGGGCTACGGTTTGGCCGGAGCTGCCGATCTGGCGCTCCATGGGGAGCCAGCCTTCGTCGCAGATGGGGCGGGAGGCAGCGATTTCTCCGCCCAGGGCTTTGGCTACGGCTTCGGCTTGCGGGATATTTTCTGGGGCTTTGATGCCGCGACCTATGGCTACGATGAGCGGGGCTTGGGTCAGGTCTACGGCGGATTTCGCTTCCTTGAAGAGATCCAGGGGCTTGGTGCGGATTTGGTCGGCGGTGAGCGTTACGGATACAGTGGTGACCGGAGCTTTGCCGGAGGGATGCGCGGCGACGAGATCGGAGCGGAAGGCGCCGGCTTGGAAGGAGGCGAACCAGGGGGCGGCGCTTTGGAAGGTGACGTCGGCGGAAGTTTTGCCTTGGAACATTTGGCGGACGAAGATTAGCTTGCCGGATTCGTTGCGGTAGCCGATGCAGTCGCCGATCATTCCTTTGCCGAGTTGGGCGGCTAGCTTGGGAGCGAAATCTCGGACTTGGTAAGTGTGCGGGAAGAGGACTAGGTCGGGCTTGGTGGATTCGATGACTTGCTTTAGGGCGACGCAGTAGCCGTCGGGGGTGTAGGACTCGAGCAGGTCGTGCTCGACTTGGAGAACCTCGGTTACGTTTTTTGCGGCTAGTTCGCCGGCGAAATTGGAGACCCCTTTTCCAATTACGACCCCGCTCACCGTGCTCGACGTTTCGCTGGCGATTTGTTGGGCGGCGGCTAGCGTTTCGAAGCTGGTGTTGTTCCACCTGCCTTGGCGTTGTTCGGTGACGACCAGGATTTTCATTCGTGCCTCTGTTGAAGAAAGAGCCGGCTGGAAGCCGGCGCTACCAGTGGAATCAGATTACTCGTGCTTCGAACTTCAACTTTTCTACTAATTTGGTGGCGGCTTCCTTGGGCGTGCCAGTTAGGAACTCGGTTTTTTTCGTTTTTGTGGGGACGTAAATTTTTTCCACGCGTTGGGTTGGCTGCACCGACACACCTAGAGATTCGGGTGTTGTCGCTGCGATTTCTTTTTTCTTCGCGGCCATGATGCCTTTCAGGGTGGCGTACCGGACTTTGTTGATGCCGGATTGGATCGACAAAACCGCAGGTAGCGGGCACTCGATGTGTTGGAACCAGCCGGCTTCCAGTTCGCGTTTGAGGCGCAGTTTACCTTCTTGGGCCTCGATGGCCATGATGATTGTTGCATGGGGAAGATCGAGCAGACCTGCGAGCAGGACACCAGTTTGACCGAAGCCATGATCGTCGCTCTGCAGGCCAGTCAGGACGAGATCGAATTTTTCTTTCTTGATCGCGGCTGAGAGGTAGGTGGCTGCGCCTAGCGGATCGAGTTGGGCGAAATTATCGTTGGCGATGTGGATGGCGCGATCGGCGCCTTTTGCCAGGGCTTCCTTGATGGTTTGCTTTACGCGTTCTGGGCCCAGTGAGAGGACCACTACCTCGCCGCCGTGTTTTTCCTTCAGGCGTAGGGCTTCTTCGAGCGCGTAGCTGTCCGGCTCGTTCATCTCGAAGCCGATGTCGGATTCCTTGATCCAGTTTCCGGCAATGGTGAGCGGTGCGTCTTTTGCGGGAACTTGTTTGATGCAGACGATGATGTTCACGAGAGCCGTCCTTGCAATGCCCTACAAATAAAACCAAAAGGCGAAATCGTCATCCTGAGGCTATCCGATGAGGATGGCCGAAGGATCTCAGCATCAACATTCACTCCGACCGCTTTTTACGTTGAGATTCTTCGACGAACCTCGTCGGTTCGCCTCAGAATGACACGGTCCGAAGAATCGGGTGACGAACGAGAAATCCTACTTCCCAGCCCAGCGCTTGAAAATCAACGCGGCGTTGGTACCGCCGAACCCGAAGGAATTCGAGAGCGCGTATTCGACTTTCACTTCGCGGGCGACGTTAGGAACGTAGTCGAGATCGCAATTTGGGTCGGGCGTTTCCTGGTTAATGGTCGGCGGCACAATCTGGTCGCGCAACGCGAGTACGCAGATGCCACCTTCGAGCCCACCGGCCCCGCCAAGCAGATGGCCGGTCATCGATTTGGTGGAGCTAACGGGCATTTTTTTGGCGCGATCGCCGAAGACGCGTTTAACCGCGATCGTCTCGAGGGTGTCGCCGATCGGTGTGGATGTGCCATGAGCGTTGACGTAGCTGATGTCGTCCGGGGAGAGTTTCGCGTCTTTTAAGGCGGCGCGCATCACGCGGTACGCACCGTCGCCGTTTTCGGCGGGCTGCGTGATGTGATAGGCGTCGCCGGACATTCCGTATCCGACGATTTCGGCAAGGATCGGCGCGTTTCGCTTTTGGGCGTGCTCGAGCGATTCGAGGATGATGATGCCGGCGCCTTCGCCTACGACGAATCCGTCGCGTTGCGCGTCAAACGGACGGCTGGCGTGCGCGGGATCGTCGTTGCGCGTGGAGAGCGCTTTCATGGCGGCGAAACCGCCGACGCCCATGGGCGTGATGGTGGCTTCCGTGCCCCCGCAAATCATCATTTCGGCCGCGCCGCGTTCGATGATCTTGAAGGAATCGCCAATTGCGTGTGCAGACGCGGAACATGCTGTGGCGGTTGCAGAATTCGGGCCGCGCGCTCCGTAGCGAATCGAAACGTGGCCGGAAGCGAGATTCACGATCGCGGAGGGAATGAAGAACGGCGATATCTTTCCCGGACCGCCCTGCACTAACTTCCAGTGCTCGCGTTCGATGATGTCGAATCCGCCGATGCCGGAGGAAATGTAGACACCGACTTCGTCTAGGTCGGATTCGGTTTCCTTCGTCCAGTTCGCCATGTTCACGGCGAAATCCGCTCCCGCCAGCGCGATCTGGATAAACCGCCCCATCTTCTTCAGTTCTTTTTTCTCGATCCAGCGGAAGGGATCGAAGTTTTTCACTTCGCCGGCGATGGTGCAGTCGAAACCGGTGGTGTCGAAAAGCGTGATCGTTCCGATCCCGTTTTGTCCGGCGACCAGATTTTTCCAGCTTTCGTCCGTGCCGATTCCCAACGCGCAGACGAGTCCGACGCCCGTTACGACAACGCGGCGAGTCAAAGGTTCGTGCTCCCTAATGAGGTGGTAATACTCAGCGGATTCTTACTTCCCTTTGGAGTGTTTGTCGATATATTCGACGGCGTCTTTGACCGTCGTCATTTTCTCGGCGTCTTCGTCGGGCACTTCGATGCCGAAAGCTTCTTCAAAGGCCATCACCAATTCCACCTGGTCCAGCGAATCGGCTCCCAGGTCGTCGACAAACGATGCCGTTGGCGTAACTTCCGCCTCATCCACGCCGAGCTGTTCGACAATGATCTGCTTTACGCGCTCTTCAACGCTTGCCATTCCTATATCCTCCGCGATCTGCGTTCGTCGTGCTGGTTCGTGCTGAGTATGAATTCGTGAAAACGCTCGGCCCTACGCTACCGCACACATCGTTTAGCCCTGTTAGTATAACCTGCCCATTCTAGTTAGGCCCCATCGCAAGGTCAACTTCTGCAACGATATTTCACTTCGGAGAGTTCTGTTACGCCAAATGCATGCCACCGTTTACGTTCAACACGTGACCCGTGATGTAGCCGGCCTCATCGCTGGCCAGAAATACGATGGCTGCGGCCACTTCGCGTGGGGAACCCATTCTGCCCAGCGGAATGCGCGTCTTCAATTCCTCTTTCACTTTGTCAGGCAAGACATCGGTCATCGGTGTTTCGATAAAGCCAGGGGCGACGGCATTGACCGTGATGTTTCGCGACGCGATCTCGATGGCGACGGCTTTCGTGAGACCGATTAGGCCGGCTTTCGCGGCGACGTAGTTCGCCTGGCCGGCATTGCCGGACTGCGCCACTACTGAACTGATGTTGATGATGCGGCCGGTCCGGGCTCGCATCATTGTCGCGAGGGCTTGCTGGATGCAGAGGTGCGCGCCGGTTAAATTTGTTTTTAGGACGGCCTCCCAATCGTCTTGTTTCATGCGCATGGACAGGCCGTCGCGGGTGATGGCGGCGTTGTTCACGAGGATATCGAGACGGCCAAACCTCTCGACTACCCGCTTGAAGCCGAACTTTACTTGCTCAGCATCGGCTACGTCCATTTTTACGGCTAAGGCGGAGCCGCCGGTGGCTTCGATTTCGGTCACTAGCGCAGCCAGCTTTTCTTCATTGCGCGCCGCTACGGCTACCTTTGCGCCCGCTTGGGCGAGTGCCAGCGCGGTGTCGCGGCCAATGCCTTGGGAGGCTCCAGTCACGAGCGCCACTTTGTCTTTCAGGCTGAACACAAGGACCCCTTCAATCAACACTCATGGCGAAAAGAAAGGACTAATCGCCAACTCAGCGCACGAACCCACCAGAAATCGGCTCGTTCAGATGCCAAGTATCGCCCTCAGCGGCTAAAGCCGGACCGTGAGAACGCTGTTGCGGCACGGCTTAAGTCGTGCCCTCCCGTCGTAACACAGACCTGGAAGTGCCTGTGCTACTTCATGCCGCGTCGGCGTCGGCGCGTGAACCCGTGATCTTCTCCAACGTGGTCGCCAGACTCTTCTCGTCTTCGACGTTTAGCGTGCCTACCGAGCGCTCGATCTGGCGGAGCAATCCGGTCAGCACGCGGCTCGGCCCGACTTCGACGAACGTATTCACGCCTTCATCGATCAGTTCGCGTACGGACTCTTCCCAGCGGACCGGCATGGTCACCTGGCGGATCAGCGCGTCGCGCGCTTCGTCGCCACTGGTTTCCGTGTCGGCGTCCACATTGGTGACCAGCGGAAAGCGCAGCGGCGCAAATTCCGTCTTGCGCAGATCTTTCTCCAGCTTTTCCTGCGCCGGCATCATCAACGCGCAATGGAATGGCGCCGAGACCGGCAAAATCACGGCACGCTTCGCTCCGAGTTGCGACGCAATTTCCACCGCGCGCTTTATGGCTTCCGCGTGACCGGAAATCACCGTCTGCTCCGGCGAGTTCAGGTTCGCGGGCGAGCACACCTGGCCTTCGGCCGCGCGCTTGCACGCATCCATAACTACCGCATGCGACAGACCCATGATCGCGGCCATCGCGCCAAGTCCCGCAGGCACCGCCTCCTGCATGTACTTCCCGCGTTTATGCACGATTCTTACGGCATCGGAAAGCTTGAGCGCTCCCGCCGCCACCAGCGCCGAGTACTCACCCAGGCTGTGCCCGGCTACAAAGTCCGGCGCCACTCCCTTTTCTTCAAGAACTCGATAAATGGCCACCGAGCACGTCAGGATCGCCGGCTGCGTGTTGGCGGTCTGCTTCAGATCTTCTTCCGACCCGGCGAAACACATCTGCGAAATCGAAAATCCCAACGCCTTGTCGGCTTCGTCAAAAACAGCCTTCGCAACCGGATATTTATCCGCGAGTTCTTTGCCCATGCCGGGGTACTGCGACGCCTGCCCCGGAAACACAAATGCCGTTTTACCCATCGTCGTTCCTTCTTCCCTGAGTCAAAACTTCCAACGCCACGTTCGGCTTGGCCGTGCTAAAGCCCGGCGCCTCCATGGATGCGCCCGATTTTATGCGCGCGTCACGACTCGGTCGTGATGCCCGCCTGCGGCTGAGAGACCTTGTTCAATCTTTTCGTTCATTTGGGCGCGCGCGAGGCCCGCGGCCACGCGAATCGCGTTTTTGACGGCGTTGGCGTTCGATCGCCCGTGACCGATCACGCAGACGCCGCGGACGCCCAGCAGCGGCGCGCCACCGGATTCGGCGTAGTCGATTTTCTTCTTCAAGCCTTTAAACGCGCCTTGCGACAACATCGCTCCCACCTGCGACACCAGCGAACTCTTCAGCGACTTCTTCAACACCTCGAAAATCTGCAGCGCGAGGCCCTCGCAAATCTTTAATGCGATGTTCCCGACGAAACCATCGCAGACGATCACGTCTACGTCGCCGGAAAACAAATCGCCGCCTTCGACGTTGCCCACAAAGTGAACTGGACTCTTCTTCAAGCGGATATTCACTTCGCGCGTCAATTCATTGCCCTTAATGTCTTCCTCACCGACTGACAACAACCCAACGCGAGGGCGCCGGTGCCCAAACGTCGCGCGGTAATAAATCTCGCCCATCACAGCGAACTGAACCAGATGCTCGGGCTTCGAATCCACATTCGCGCCGACATCCAGCAAAACCGAAACGCCACCTTTGGCGTTCGGGAACGGCGCGGCCAACGCCACACGGTCCACCGACTCCAAAGTACCCAGCAAAAATCGCGCTACGGTCATCACCGCGCCGGTATTGCCGGCGCTCACCAAGCCGTCGGCCTTGGTCTCGCGCACCAGCCGCGCCGCCACGTGCACGGAGCTGTCTTTCTTCCGGCGAAACGCCTGCGCCGGATGATCGTCCATGGTGATCACTTCGCTGGCCGCCACAACCTCGATCGGCAAGTTCGGCTCAGCAAGCTTGGCGAGTTCCGCGCGCACCACATTCGGCTGCCCGACCAACAGGATGCGCACGCCGTACTCTCGCGCGGCTAGCACACTCCCTTCAACTTCGGGGCGGGGAGCATGGTCTCCGCCCATGGCATCAACCGCGATTGTGATCATGGGGGGCTTCGATCAGGCAATTCCGGAAAAAGTACCGGTAGAAAGGCTTTCGCTAGTCCGCTTTACAAGCGTCAGGCGGAAACGTCTTGAACCGCTTTGCCCTTGTAGTAGCCGCAGTGGGGGCACACTTGGTGCGGCTGCTTCATTTCGTGGCAATTCGGGCATTTAGCCAGCGCGGGCTTGACCAAAAAATCGTGCGCCCGCCGCGTGCTCGTTCGTCTTTTCGAATGCCGTCGTTTTGGGTTAGGCATAGCAATACTCCTCGTGTCCGACCATCTTGGCCGGATTGTATGGGCTTTCGGCCCTGAAACCTATTGTTTTTTCAGCCAGTCCTGCTTCAGGCGCGCTAAGGGAGCCAATCGCGGATCTGTCGAATGCGTCTCGCAGCGGCACTCTTCGTGGTTCAAGTTCGCGCCACAGTTCGGGCACAAACCCCGGCAGTCGCTCCGGCAGATGACCTTCATCGGCAACGCCAGCAGCACTTGTTCCCGCAATACATCCGCCAGAAAGAGCCCTTCCCCTTCAAAAAATCCGATCTCGGCGTCGTCCTCTTTCAGCCGCGCTTCTTCCGGCTTTTCACCCTTTGGCAAAGGGCTGTAAAAGAGATCAAAAGAGCGATGGACCTCGTCCACGACAGGTTCCAGGCACCGAGCGCAGACCAACTCCACCTTGGTCTCGATTTCGCCCGCCACCCGAATCTGCCCTTCGAGCAGCTCCGCAGTCGCATTCACTTCCAGCGGGTCGATCTGCTTCATTTCCGCGGTCTGGTAGTCGATGCTGCCGGGCGCGTAACTCTTCCGGATTACCTGTTTCCGGACGGCAAGGTCCTTGATGTCAAGGAACATGTCTTCAGCGCCTCCGGCGCTAACGGTCATGCCTTCTCATTATTCAGGCGGTTGGCCGCCAAGTCAAGGAAGTGCAAGGTTTGTCGCATGATAAGGTTGCGTGCGAATTAACGGGCCGCTACTGGCACCCTCCGGTCTCCATCTCGTAAAGCCTCAACCGGGCCTCGCGGTTACCGTGGTCGGCCGCCGCCTTCATCAGGACCTTCGCTTGATCGCAATTCTTATTAACGCCTGCCCCGCGTGCAAAGCGCTCTGCCAGCGAGACTTCCGCGGAAACGGATCCAGCCTGTACTGCTCCCCACAGGGTTTCGACGCTATCCCCGTCGGTAAAGGTAGGCTCCGTCTTCTGGGGCACGCCTTGGCGTTCCAAAACCGACTCCGGGTGGCCGTCGGTGTCCGATGTCACGCCATCCGGTAAATCGCTGTGTCCCGCGGTGGCAAGTTCCTTCTCATGCGGCAATCCGGAATCATCCGAATTCGGGGTAGTGCTCTTGTCGGCGGTCGGGATAGAACCAGGGACGTCCGAATTGCTTTGCGTCTCCGCAGTCGGAGGCGTGGAAGTCGGCTGTTTATCCTGAACCACCGAGGATGCCTTGGTTTTGCCCGTCAGCGTTTCCCCCAGCCAGATGAGAGACGTGCCCACCTCACGCTGGTACACGATTACGAGGGCCGCGAGGGCAACCACAGTCGCCACAATGGCGATTCCCCGCCATATTCCTGTTGACCTATGCTGTGAGCCGCCGAACGACGCATACTCGGCGTGCAGTGCCGCTCGATACCGATCGTCCTCGATAGGAAGGGCGTAGTTCCCGGCCCGAAGATTAACCCATGCGGGCGATGGCGGCGGCTCCTGTTCGGCTACGCGAACGCCGGCCGTTGGCATCGTATTTTCTTCGCCGCCCATAACTCGGGAACGACGCCCGCCAGCCTCTGCTGCGGCCGCAGCGGCAGGCGTGAATCCATGTTCTAACGGGGCATTGGTTTCCGTAAGCCACAGCCGAATCTCGCGGTGCGCCTCAACGGGAAGATTCAAGAATCGCAGGCCGCCCATGATTCCCGCTTCGTCGGCCCAAACCACCTCGGCATCACCAGCAATTCGCCGCCCGCCATTGATCTGAAATGCGAAACGCGTCTCGCCGCATTTCACTGGCGTAATGGCCTGAAATCCGCAGCCCTGTTCGGACAGATTCAGCATGACGCCGCCGTTCTCGCGTCCCAATTCCAAGTACACGAGTTGCTGCGTACGTCTGCGTACAATCGAGCGTTTATCTTGTTTCGTCGCTTCCAAGTTAGATCTGCCTCAACAGCTTACTGGCCCAAGGCAAAAGGGGGCGGGTTGCCTATAGGCACAGGGGGCACGGTCATCAATTCTATCCGACTACGCCCGCTCTGACATTGTCAATTTTATCTCCAGGAGAACGCAAAGGGGATTTTTCGTCCCCTCTCTGTGGAAATCTATACGCTTGCCATTAAACAATCAAACTCATTGTTGCCCTGTGCCGCGGCAAGCCGACCCACCTCGCCATTCGTGATACACCTCCCCGGGGTGCCCGTCCTGAATTCCATCATCTTCCACGCGTACACAAAATACAGTATTTCGTGCAGTTATGGAGGGCACCCAGACTGTAGGCGGATTCGGTAGAATGGACGCCGTGAGCGCCCATTCCCACGCCATCTCCGACGCATTCAAAGGTGCCGCTTCCCCTTACCAACCAGTCCGGGTCCGGCACTTGCGACGCAGCGAACTCCCGGCTGCGACCATCGCATTGGCTCGATTTCTGATCGGAAAGATCATCGTCCGCGAACTTCCGGCCGGTAGAATGGCGGGGCGCATCGTCGAGACTGAAGCCTATCCCCCACGCGATCCGGCCGCGCATCACTTTCGCGGGCCGACGCCGCGCAACCACTCGCTGTTTCTGCGGCGCGGCCATGCTTACGTCTATTTTACCTATGGCAATCATTTCATGCTCAACGTCAGCAGCGAAGCTCCTGGCGTGGGGGGCGGCGTGCTCCTCCGCGCGCTCGAACCCATCGAGGGCATCGATCAAATGAAGCGCCTTCGGGCAACCACGCGATTGCTCGATCTCACGCGGGGGCCCGGCCGCCTGGCTTCCGCGCTGCAAATCGATCGCAGTGTCGACGGTGTCGATCTGTGCGCCCCCGGGCCGCTTTGGCTCGGGGTTCTTTCTCCACGGCATAACCCGCCTGGCAACGAAAAGTCTATGGCTCATCGGCTCGGCATCAGCCCGCGCATCGGCATCACCCGCGCGGCGCACAGGCTTCTTCGTTTCTACGAGCGCGGAAGCCGGTTCGTCAGTGGCTCTGCCCGCTTGCGCGCGTAGATGCGCGGAACCGGTCTTAACCCTCTCACTCCTGCCACGTAACCAAATGTCGACCTGAACTTTCGTACAGGATTGCCAAGCGGGCTGCGAGAGTATGATGGTCCTTGGCTTTGCAAAACCGGACGGGGGGTACACGATGTCCGATAGCTGGAAAGAATGCGAAGGGCAGGTTGTTGACGCCGACTTCACGCTGCTCCAACACCTGGGCGGCTCCGATCACAGCGTGGTGTTCCTGACGCAGCGCGGTAAGAACAAGCCGGAAAAAGCCGCGATCAAGTTTATTCAGGCGGATCCCGCGAAGGCCGATCTCCAACTATCGCGCTGGAAGCAGGCGGCGCAGATTCCCCATCCCAATCTGATCCAACTTTTCGAAACCGGCCGGTGCCATCTGGCCGGGATGGATCTGCTGTATGTTGTGATGGAGTACGCCCAGGAGAACCTGGCGCAATTCCTGCCGGAGCGCGCCCTTTCGGCCGCGGAAACGCGCGACATGCTGGAACCTTTTATCGAAACCCTGATTCATTTGCATGGAAAAGGCTTCGTGCACGGGCGCATCAAGCCTGGAAATATCCTGGCGATTGACGATCAACTGAAACTTTCGAGCGATTCCCTGATGCGCATCGGGGAATCGCAGATCGGTGGCGGTGCGCCGGATGCGTACATCGCGCCGGAGTCCGCCGGCGGCGCTGGTGCCGCGGGAGATGTCTGGTCGCTCGGGATTACGTTGGTTGAAACGCTGACGCAACGCGTGCCGGAGCGGACGGAACAACAGGATCCCCAGGTTCCCGACTCAGTGCCGCAGCCGTTCCTGGATATCGCGCGGCACAGTTTGCGGTGTGACCCAAAGAGCCGGTGGACCGTTGCGGAAATATCCGCACGACTCAATCCTCCCGCGGTCGCGTCTGCGCCAAAGGCTTCCGCGCCCGCCATGCCGGATCCAATCAAGCCTGCGGCGCTGAAGCCCGCGGCGGTCGCGCCAGCTACGGTTGGCCCTGCGGGCAAGACTGCAGCGCCAGCAAAGCCCGCCGACTCCATCGACCCACTTTCCGTTCCGCTCTCGACGGTTCCACCGCTACCTCCGTCGATGCAACACGCGCTCGAAAACCAGGTGGTGGCCGGGCGAAAGGCGTCGTACCGCTCCTATTACATTGTGATTGCTGTCCTGGTAGCGCTGACCCTCGGCGCGATGCTGGCCATTCCAGGGTTGCGCGATCATCAGACCGAACCGGATACAACCTCTGTGCCGGCGCATCCTGCGGTACAGCCGGATGCACCGCTCACACCAGCCAAGATCGCGCCCCCAGCGGTATCCAAGCCGCAGCCGAACTCGCCACAGAAACAAAGCACGCCGCCAGCGGATCGGGCATTGCAAGGGCCTGCGCAACGTTCGGCTCTTCAGCCTCCCCAGAGTTCAGTGCAAGACTCGGTGACGCCCGCTAGCGAGAGGCAGTTCATGAAGAAGGATCAGCCGTCCACAGATTCCGAGCCGACGCCAGTCGCGCCGTCTCCGGCGTCTGTTCGTTCTGACTCGGCTGCCGCTGCCATAGTGCCGTCCGGTCCGGTTACCCAGGGTGAGGTTCTAAACCAGGTGCTGCCGGAAGTTTCGGCTAAGTCTCGAAGCACGATTCACGGCACCGTGCGCGTTGTCGTCAAAGTGCATGTGGACGATTCCGGAAACGTGACTGGCGTCGAACCTGCCACCAGTCCCAGCAGATTTTTCGCCGATGCTGCCGTTCAGGCCGCCAAGCGCTGGGATTTCGCTCCGGCAAAGGTCGCCGACCACGCCGTAGCCAGCGATTGGCTGCTGCGCTTCGACTTCACGCAAAACGACACGAAAGTCTTGCCGTCACAAACGAAGCCCTGAACGCCGCGCCACGTTGTCAAAGTTCAGTCCTGTAGCCGCGAGTTGCCCGCTGTTCGCAGGGCGATCTGCGCCTTTTGGCCTTCCAAAAAATGTCATCCTGAGCGGAGCGAAGGATCTCAACCGCTCTGCGACCTCGTACCGCATTCGTTCTCCGGTCCCGCGATTCGCGCGTTCTCTTCCCGTCCGTCCGGGTGCTACCATTCCTCATTCCCAACCCTCAGGAGAAAAAACATGCGCTGGACACCGGGTGGTGAAAGCGAAGACATCGAAGATCGCCGCGACGATTCCGGTGGTGGCGGAGGATTCCAGTTCGGCGGGATGCACATCGGGATCGGCGGCGCACTCGTACTGCTGGTGCTGAGCCTCATCTTTAAGCAGAATTTCTTCGCATTGCTCGGAGGAAGTGGAAGCGGCCCTGCTCCGGCAACGGTCAGCCAGCCCAATCCCGCTCGCGACGCCTCCGAAAAACCGCTGGTTCAATTCGTCTCGTTTGTCCTGGACGACACGCAGAACACCTGGACACAAATTCTTCCGCAGCAAACTGGACGCCCTTATCACCACGCGAAGCTCGTCCTATTCCGCGACTACACGCAATCCGCATGCGGGGGCGCGGAATCCGCCACCGGTCCCTTTTACTGCCCAGGCGATGAAAGGGTCTACATCGATTTGGGTTTTTACGACGAGCTGAAACGTCGCTTCGGCGCGCCAGGCGAATTCGCGCAGGCCTATGTCTTGGCCCACGAGATCGGCCATCACGTTCAAAATATTCTTGGCATTGAGCGAAGGGCGCAGCAAGGAACCATGCACGGCGCAAATTCCTCTTCCGTGCGGCTTGAACTCCAGGCGGACTGTTTCGCGGCTATCTGGGCGCACTCCACACAACAACGCGGATTGCTCGAAAAGGGCGATGTCGAATCCGCTCTGGGTGCGGCGGCTGCCGTGGGCGATGATCGTTTGCAAAAAATGGCGACCGGCCACGTCTCGCCGGACTCGTTTACACACGGCACCTCACAACAGCGCATGTCCTGGTTCAGCAAAGGATTGGACACCGGCTCCATCGCCGCGTGCAACACGTTTGACGAACAGTAAGAATGATTAGAATTCTAAGAGACGAGGGCGTGCGTACCCTCAGACATGAGACAAGTGCGATCCAGAGAGCAACGAGACGCGGAATCCAGGGAGGACATGAGCATCGCTTTCATGATGAGAAGCGTGGTCAGTTCCTGATGCAAGTTGACAGCTGTCGCAATCGCGTACGTGATGGCGAACCATTGCGTAGGATTTAGCAAACCTGGCTTGCAGGCACCGAAGCTCATTGTCGATTCCCTTTCCACGAAGTCGAATTTCGGAAATCTCAGCGCGCCGTTCGTTCCACTGTTTCCGGGCGTTCTCGCAATCATCGACCAGCCCTTGGTAGGTGTCGCAGATCGCGTTCTCTACTGTTGCCATTCGACTCATCACGTCACCTCCGTCACTTGTCCTCAACCTAAGGGCATTTCCGGCAGGCCTGGAAACGACAATCCTCCTAAGACGTGCAAATGGCATGCCATCGCCCGCCCCAATCGTAACCTATAGGTTTTGCGCGGGTTGTGGCGTCAGGCAGGCCCGGTTCTCCCCCGCCGAACGCAGGAAGGCCGATTCTTTCTTGCACCTCGTTCGTATGATTTTCTAAGGACTTTGCGGTATGAACTTTTCCCGGAGGCAGTACGGCAGCTTGAGTCGAATCGCCCCGAACTAGGGCTTTTGCGCGCCGCCGTCGGGTGTGGCTTCGGCATGCGTTCGTCCGGACGCGCCTGGATCGCGGCTCTTCTCTATCGCCGTGCGTGCGGCAGCCGCTTTTTCTGGATCGACCCAGGAGTCCTGCGTCACCATCGTCGTTTGCGAAGGCAAGGCCACCGCGCCGCCCGTTCGCTCCAGCGCTTCCATCACTTGCAGCAGCAGATTTTCCTGCGCGGCGAGAAATGCGCTGTAATCACGTTCGAGAATATACGCGTAGATCTCCACCTCAATCGCGTTTTCGCCAAAACGCATCACCCGCACGCGCGCGGTCGATTTCTCCACCTTCGAGTCCTGAGCCAGCACATCGCGCAGTTGCTCCAGAACGTAACGCAAATGATCCGGTGAGAGGTCGTACCGCAGACGCACCGTCTGTTTGCAAAGGATCTTGTCACGGTAGCGGTAATTCTCCAGCGTCGCCGTCGCCACGGTACCGTTCGGAATCGAAACGACAGTGCGATCCTCAGTGCGAATTTTCGTCGAGCGCACACCGACGTCTTCGACCGTGCCGGCTCGATCTCCGATTTTGCATGAGTCGCCGACGACGATGGCTTTGTCGATGAGGATTGAGACACCGCCCAGCAGATTCTCAAATGTTTTCTGGGCGCCGAGGCCAATCGCCAAGCCGCCGATGCCCAGGCCGGCGAGCGGGGCAGTCACATTGACATCCATCTTCTTCAAAACAAGCAGGCCGATTACCACCAAAATAACGAAATCGATCACGCCGCGAGACAACGAAACCAGTGAGCGTTCCGCCAGTCGTCCCGTCTCGGTGAGGCGTTGCGAAATTCTTCGAAACGCCCAATGGGTTGCCTGCAACACCGCCCAGTACGCCGCAAACGCCAACAACACCAGGATGATGCGCTGGTAGTATTGCCGATAGAGCAGTGACGTCCCGATCGCCCCGACGAAACTGTAGTGAATGATGACCGCCAGCAACATCGCCCCCGGGCCGAAGCGCCGAATTGGCTGCGGTGGAAGCGGAGCAAGCCCCCGCAAACGTCGCACCAGCTGCCAGGAGCTCCGTCCGAGCAATGCCAGCGCCCACCCCAGCGCCATCGCAACCGGGGCAAGCAAAATGATAGCGAGCCACTGCCATACCGGCATGCCCAACGGACGGTTCTTCACCAGATATGCGGGCAGGTTTTTTTCCATCTGGGGAAAACGTAGCGAGTAGAAAACCTCAGGGACCTCGTCGAGCGTCTGCCGCGAAATAAACCAGAGCTTTACGTTGTGTGAATCCTGGAGGCGAATCAGAGTAATGGGGAACGACTCGCTCAACGCGCGGGTTCCCCCAATCTTGATCTCATCCCGTGGCTGTTGATCGTCGCCGCGTCCGTCGGGATCGTTGCTGATGGACCCGGGCGCGGACCCCGGAAATTTCGCATTCAACACCGCGGATAGCTGGATCGCGAGTTCCTGCTCTTCGGCAGGCGTCCCGTGGTGGCCCTTCCCCGGCTGAAAATACTCAACCGCTGTTTCGCTCTCGTCTTGCGCGGCGCGGGCAAATCCCATTAACGTTCCGCGCGGCGTATCGCGCCCAAGCGGATCCGTTGGACCCGCCGGCTGCGCCGCCGCGGTAGGCTTCGTCGCCGGCAGCAGTGACGATACTTGGCCGCAAGCGAAACCCGCGCCCGCGAAACAAACCAGCATGAGCGCAAATATCCGCGTGCCTGCGCTGGAAGAGGATTTCGCGAAGACTCTGAACACCTTCGTTCCCTCAGAAGAACTGGCGTGCAGTCGAGATGACTCCTGCATTGTACCTAGAAGCAACTCCCGCCCTACGCCGAAGCATTCGTGGCATCCGTGCCGGAACCAAAATGCTGGCGGTATTGTCGAAGCAAGAATTGATCCGTCATCCCAGCAATGTAGTCGCACACCACCACATGTCGCGGGTCAAGGTGCGTGAGTTCTTCATGCGACGCCGGCATCGACCCGGGCGAATCCAGATAGTATCCGAAGAGCTCCTCCAGACAGCGCACCGAACGATCGCGGTCCTCGGTAATAACCGGCCGGTCGTAAATATTCGCAAACAAAAACCTCTTGAGCTCCGCATTGCGCCTGCGAAGCGTCTCGCTGAACCCCGCGATTCGTCCCGGCAGCCGTCGGACATCCTCGACGGTAGCGATTCCCGAATCACGCACCCGCTGATTCGTCGTTTCGATCAGATCGGTGACCAGTTGATCCAGCACGTACTTGAGCGCCTCGTTGAATTTCAATTTTTCCCGCGCGGAAGGGTACGTCTTATCAACCTTGGCGTAAGCCTCACCAAAAATTGGCACCTCGCCGCACAAAACATCCAAATCAAGCAGCTCCGCCTCTCGCGCATCGTCCAGATCCGCAGTGTTGTATGCAATTTCGTCGACACAATCGATCAATTGCGCTTCCAGCGGCGGCCGCAAATCCAGAAGATACTCCGCCAGCTGAGGAAAATCCTTCGCGTTATATTCCCGCGAGTGCTTGATGATCCCTTCGCGTACTTCAAACGTAAGATTCAAACCAGGAAACTCCGGATAGCGCTGCTCGAACTGCTCCACTATGCGGAGCGCATGCCGATTGTGATTGAAGCTACCGCCGTGCTCTCGCATCAGCTCGTCCAGCTTGCGTTCTCCAGCGTGGCCAAACGGCGGATGGCCGATATCGTGAACTAGCGCAAGAGCTTCAACGAGTTCCGCATTCAAACGCAACGCCGAAGCCACCGTGCGCGCAATCTGCGAAACCTCGATGGTATGCGTCAGCCGGTTGCGGAAATGATCGGAAAACCGCGTAGTGAAGACCTGCGTCTTGGCTTCCAAGCGCCGGAACGCCCGCGCGTGCACGATGCGGTCGCGGTCGCGCGCATATTCACTGCGGTAACGGTGCAGAGGTTCTGGATAGCGTCTGCCACGCGATTGGTTCGCGTGCATGGCCCACGACGCGAGTGTGAAACCTGATTCGATGGGCCGCTCCGTGGATTTTTCTTCGCCGCGCGAACGACAACCTTGGCGGCCTTGGCCTAGGATCGCGGCGCGAGTGTATCCAGTCCGCGGTCCGCCTCTTCCGAAATCGCCGACTCTGGATATTCTTTCTTCACCTGCTGGTAGATATTCGCTGCTTCTTTCGGATTCGTCTGCCGCAACGCGCCTCCGAGTTCCAAAAGTGCCAGCGGGCGCGGAACGAATACCGACGGCTTATCGGCCAGCCCCCGCAATATCTTCACGGCATCATCAGTCTTGCCCGTCCGCTCGTAGATCACCGCGGTTTGATATTCCGCCATGCTCGCGAGTTCCTTGTCGCTGCCGGACGTGATCCTCTTCAGTTGTTCCAGCGCCTGATTCTGCCGGTCCAAGTCTTCTAGGCAAAGCGCCGCGTAGTAACGTGCCAGCCGGCCCGGGCTCGTGTTCGGATATTTGTCCGCGACCGCCGTAAATTTCGCCTCGGCATCATTGGATCGCGCCGCCTCGTCCGAATAACTCGCCTCGCCCGGCTCCGCCGGATCGGCCGCCCCGACGTGCCCGGTATACGCCTTCATCGCCGTGTCAAACGCCGCGGAAGCCGACGCCGTCCGCCGATCGATGTAAACGCTCCACACTCCATATCCTGCCGCGATCACGCCAACAACAAGCACCACAACGAGCGCTACCTGCTTGTGCGAATACACCGCTTCCGCACTATGCTCGATAGCATCGTGGATTCGGTCCTGCTTCAACTCTTTGCGCGAAATATGCTCAGGCAAGGCATGCTCTCCTATTCAACCGGGAACCTGTAATCGTAGCATATCGTGTAGCGGCCGCCGACCGTTCACCCTGAGTTTCGAAGGAGTGGCGGGCGCCTTCTGACGCCACCGCGGTTACCGTCACAACAATCCCCCAACCACCCGCCTCGCACCCCGCCATAGACGTGCTAATTTCAACCCATGCAAGCAGCCTGCAGTCACTGCGGCACGGAACACGTGCTGAAAGATTCCGACGTGGGCGCTCACCCCAGGGTGCAGTTTCACTGCGCCAAATGCGGCATGAAAACGGTCGTGGATACCAGGCGCAGTCCCAACGCCACCATGGTGATCTCGCCGTTGCCCTCGTTCGCGCGTGGCGATGCTCCCGGCTCCAGCGGGAATCTCCTCGACCAAAACAATGGTTCCAAGCTTCCCGCAACCCACGACGTGATCCTGACAATTATTTCCGGCCCCGGCAAAGGCGCCACGCATAAATTGTCAAAGCCCCGCGTCGTCGTCGGCCGCGAGGGCTCCGACATCGCTCTGCAAGACCCGGAAGTCTCACGCCATCACTGCGTAATTGAGGTCCGCGACACTTACGTCAATCTGCGCGATCTGGATTCGACCAACGGCACATTTTTCGAGGAAGAACGCGTGCGCGCCGCCATGCTCGTAAACAATGCCGAGTTCCGCATCGGCGAAACCATCCTGCGCATCAACTTCACACCCAAGTAAGCCTTGTTCACCCTGAGCTCAGAAGGGCGGTTTTTGAAGTCGTTCTTGACGTTCTTTACGTTTGCGTCGCACTGCCGCGCCTAAGATCGCGACTATGAGATACTGACGCCAGATTCAAAGTCCCCCCCGTACATGCGATGAACCGCATCTCCGTCTGCATCATCACACTCAACGAAGAACACAACCTCCCGCGCGCCCTCTCTTCCCTGAGCGGAGTCGCCGACGAAATCGTCGTCGTAGACTCCGGCAGCACCGACCGCACCGAAGCCATCGCCCGCGGACACGGAGCCGCGTTTTTCCCTCGCAACTGGACAAATTACGCCGAGCAAAAGAATTTTGCCGCCGACCAGGCATCCAATGAGTGGGTCTTCTCGATGGATGCGGACGAAGAGATGAGCAGCCTCCTCCATACCTCTCTGTTGGACTGGAAGACGCGCAAGCCCGAGCGCGATGTCTACGAAGTATCGCGAAAAACGTGGTATCTGGGCGCGTGGATCAAACATTCCGGCTGGTATCCCGATTTTCAGCGCCGCCTCTACCGCCGCGGCTCCGCGCAATTCTCCGGGATGATCCACGAAGCGCTGCGTTTTCCCGGCAAGCCCGGCCGCTTGACCGGCGACTTACTCCATTACACCGTCCGTTCCTTCGACGAGCACGAAGCCAACGTCGAGCGCTACACCACCCTGGCGGCCCAGCAGATGTTTGCGGACGGCAAGCGCAGTTGGCGCGGCGCTGTCTGGTTCGCCACGCCGTGGAGCTGGTTTCAGAACTTCGTATTGCGCGGCGGCTTTCTGGACGGCTACCGCGGCGCCTTGATTTCAAAAATGGCGGCGCGCTCCGTGCGTCTGAAATATGCGAAGCTGGGAAAGCTGATCGCCTCGAAACGCAGCATGGGAGCCGCCAATTTGTGAAGATCTTGGTCGTTGATCTGGACACCGAATGGCGCGGCGGACAAAACCAGGCGCTCCTCATGCTGGAAGGCCTGAACGCGCGAAACTACGTTACAGAACTTGTCTCGCCGGAAAACTCCGAGCTGGGCAAGCGCGCACACGCCAGAGGCGTTACGGTCCACAGCGTCTCTCAGCATCTCTCCAGACTCTCGGCCGCGCTCAAAATTTCCGAACTGGCGAAATCAGGCATTTACGACATCGTGCATGCCAATGAAGCCCACGCCGTGACCTCCGCGTGGCTCGCCAAAGCCCATCGCCGTGTCCCCTTCGTCATCTCGCGTCGCGTCGGATATCCCATTCGCAGCAGTCCCCTCGCGCTCTCGCGCTACCAAGCCGCGGCGCGGATCCTCCCCATCTCCGGATGGGTCGCGGAAAGGCTCGCATCCTCCGGCATAGAAAACGAAAAGATGACTGTCGTCTATGAAGGCGTCGAAATCCCGCGTCTTCCCTCGGCAGAAGTCAGGCGCGAAGCGCGCGCCTTATGGGGCGTCACCGATGATTCTCCTCTTCTCGGCTGTGTCGGCGTTCTTCTCCCCGATAAAGGACAAGACATTCTGATCCGCGCGCTTGCCGATCTTCGTAACGAGTTCCCGCAAGCCACTTTGCTTCTCGCTGGCGATGGGCCCGACAAATCTCGCCTCAAGAATCTGGCAAAAAACTTCGGAATTCCCGACGCCATAATCTTCGCCGGATTCGTCAAAGCCATGGAACCCGTCTACGCCGCCCTCGACGTCTTCCTGTTCCCATCCCGCTTCGAAGGCCTCGGCACCTCGCTGCTCTCCGCCATGAGCTACGCTGTCCCCAGCATCGCTTTCTCCTGCTGCGCCTTCCCCGAAATCATTGAAGACCAAAAAAGCGGCTTCCTCATAGAGCTTGGCGACGAGCCCTCCCTGCGAAACGCCACCGCCACCCTCCTGCGCGACCCCTCCCGCGCCAAACAAATCGGCCAAGCCGCCCGCGCCCGCATCGAACAAAAATTCTCCGCCCCGAAAATGGTCGAAGGCATGATTCAAGTCTATGAAGCGCTTGCTGCGAAGAGTTCCTGAGCTATACTGCGTTCAGTTGGGATTTGCAAAACCGGCGGAAAAAAATCTAGTGATGTTATTTATCTGGGGAGATTAATGATGCTTTCGACGGGTCTGTTGAGGCTGTGCGGCAACGTCAGGGCACGGCTTCAGCCGTGCCGTGTGCGCCGCCGAATCCGTCTGGCTTCAGCCGCTGAGGCCCGTGTGTTCATACTGCCGCACACGATCCTGTTCCTTGTCACCATTTGTGCCTTCAGCACAATGGCTCAGCAAAAACCTGCCTCTAATTCACCGGATTTGTCACTCACCGCCGTCGGTCGCCAACACCATACGATCGACACCAAGAGCAAAGAGGCACAGGCCTATTTTGATCAAGGCCTGACCTTCATCTACGGCTTCAACCACGAAGAAGCCCAGCGCGCCTTTCAGCGCGTCGCCGAACTCGATCCCGCCTCTCCGATGCCGCTCTGGGGAATCGCGCTCGCCGTAGGGCCCAACTACAACTCGAATGTAGACGCCGAAAGAGAAAGGCTCGCCTTCGACACCATCCAAAAAGCGCGAAAACTTTCCGAGCATGCTCCCGTCGTGGAGCAGGACTATGTGCAGGCACTCGCAGCTCGCTTCTCCGGAGAACCTAAGCCCGATTACCCGCAGCTCGCGCGAAACTATGTAGCCGCAATGAAAGCCCTCTCGCAAAAGTATCCCGACGATCTCGACGCGGCGACCTTCTATGCCGAGAGCCTGATGGACTTGAATCCATGGAACCTGTGGACCCATGACGGCCAGCCTACGGAGAACACCCTGGAGATCGTCCGAATTCTCGAATCCGTGCTGGCCCGAGATCCCGATCACGCGGGCGCAAATCACTTTTACATTCACGCCGTCGAAGCTTCGCCAAATCCGGAGCGCGCCTTGCCCAGCGCCCGCCGCCTGGACACCATGGTTCCGCAAGCCGGACATCTGGTCCACATGCCCGCGCACATCTATATCCGCACCGGCGATTACGCCGCCGCTGTGAAAAACAATGAGGAAGCTGCCAAGGTTGACACCGTGTACGCGCGAGAGGCCGAGCAGCAAGGCAGCATGTACGACCTCATGTATCACAGCCATAACGAACACTTCCTCGCGTCCGCCGCCTGCATGGAAGGAAATTACGCCGTGGCCAAAGCCGCCGCCGATGCCATGGCCACGCGGCTCATGCCGCACGCAAAGACCATGCCCATGCTCGATTTCTTTATCCTCTCGCCCCTATGGGTCGATGTTCGATTCAACCAATGGGACGCCATCTTGGCCAAACCCGAACCCACGAGGGAGTTGCCCGCCACCCACGTCATGTGGCGTTACGCGCGCACTCAGGCTTTCCTCTCCCGCGGAGAAAAAGAAAAAGGCGCCGCCGAGCACGAGTTGTTCGCCAAGGAAGTAGCAGCTATGCCCGCCGATGCCCGCATGGGCCAATTTAATTCCAGCAAAGACCTGCTGAATCTGGCTTCGCAAATTCTCGACGCGCGCGTCGCCACGGCCCGTGGCAGCAAGGATGAAGCCATGTCCCACTGGCAAAAAGCAGTCGAATTGCAGGACGCACTGCGCTACAACGAACCGCCGGAATGGTATTATCCGGTCAGAGAATCGCTAGGCGCCGCGCTGCTTGCAGACGGAAAACCAACTGACGCCGAGCAAGTCTTCCGCGAAGATCTGAAGCGAAACCCCCGCAACCCCCGCTCCCTATTCGGCCTGATGCACACCCTCCAAGCCCAACACAAAGACGCCGACGCCTCCTGGGTCGAATCCCAATTCCAGTCCGCCTGGAAAAACGCCGACACCACCCTGGATATCTCCACCTTCTAGTCTCGTTATCTCCACCCTCATCTCCACTCTCAAACTCGCTTACCCCGCAGTCCCTGTGGGGGCGCAGCACCGCTTTACCCTGAGCCTCGAAGGGTGCGCCCCATCTCGGCAAAATCGCTCGCGAAGCCGAGCATCCCTATGCCTCCGTCATCACCACCGCACGTGCGCCCAGACCGGATCGCAGGTGATCCCCACCAACAACTACCCTATCCAGCAGCGTGACTGCCCGTCGCAGATATCTCCGTGTCCTCTGTGCTCCGATCTCCGAGCCCTCTGTGTTAAGTCTTTTTCCGTCCTCTTTTTCCGTCCTCTTTTTCCGTCCTCTTTTTCCGTCGCTTTTTCCTGACCTTCTTTATCTCTTTACTTCATTGCTTCATTACTTCTTCTCCCTCCCAAAAAGAATGAAGCGCCGCTCGGCCTTCTCTTCCGCGCGGCGCTTCAACTCCTATTCTTTTGTTTGCACCAGTTATTTGTCTTCCGTTCCAGGCGTTCCCCTCCTATCCGCCCGGCCGTTCGGTCGAGCTTGTTTTGATTGAACAACCCATCGCCCTGCCGGATCGAGAAACTCCACCCCCACCGCATAGCCGTCGCCATGCTGTGGTTGGCAGTAAGCCACTCGAGCCAACGAACGAAACTCTCCAGTGCGCAACACAAACGTCAGCGCTTCGCCTTTTTCCCATCGACGGCTGCTGACCACGCGAGCTCCGCGCGCACTCACATTTTCTGTAAAAGTCGATTCCGCTCCCGGCGTGGCGCGATGCCCATCCAGCACCACAGGTATCTCCATTGGGATCCGCCGTTCGGCGCGGTGAAAGGTGAAAACCGTCTTGAGAGGCATCGCTGGTGTCATCCCCTCAGAGGCACGCGGCAATCCGCGTGAGATTTTGAATGCTGCCGTTGCCGCGATTCTTCATGCCGTACAGCGCGCGGTCCGCGGCCCCAAGCAGTTGTTCCGGCGTATCGCCGTCTTCCGGGAAGGCCGCAACACCGGCGCTGACGGAAAGCGCGGGCCGCTCGGGCTCTGCAGCCAGTCGTTCGCGAATGCGCGCCACAACGCGTGCAGCCACGTCGCGTCCGGCCTCGGGCAGAACCAGCGCGAATTCATCGCCGCCATACCGCGCAGGCGTGTCGATCGCGCGCGAATGATTCGAAAGAACTTTGCCAAGCCGCACCAGCGCCCGGCTTCCCGTCAAATGCCCAAACTGATCGTTGATCGCCTTCAGCCCGTCCATATCCAGCAAAATCACGCTGAACGCCCGCTGCGTGCGGTGCGAACGGTCGATCTCTGTTTCGAGAACATGGATGAGTCGTCGATAGTTGGCTAGGCCGGTGAGCGAGTCGCTGACCGCCATCGAACGAACCTGTTCGAACAAGCGCGCCTGCTCCAGCAACGCTCCGCCGAGAATGACCACGTAGCTCGCGGTCTTAAACAACTCGGCAACGAAAAATGGACCATCAAAAATGTGGCGCGAAAAAACCGCAGCCGCGTGGCAAACAACGTTCAGGGACGCAACCCCGAACAACGAATATTCGTAGAGACTCGCGGGGTTCTTGCTGCTCTTGTCCCGATCCAACCGCTGCCGGTAGCAAACGGCCGCAGCAAGGAACAGCACGCCGGGAAGCAGGTCCCAAGGCCGGGACATAATCCATGCCGCGTGCGAAAACGGCGCCGCCGGGGCAGCCAGAAACGCCGCGCTCGTAAGATAGGCAGCCAGCAGAACCACCAGCAACGCGCCAGCAGTTTCCCGGCTCGGTTGCCGCGCTGTTGGCATATACCGCTCGACGCCGATCGCCGCCAGCAGCATCACCGCCAGCAGTACCCGGCTGACCATCCAACCCATGGGCACCGTCGTCGGCGCCGCATGACCCGCCTGCATCTGCGCGTTCAGCGCAAAATAGCCAACCGTCTCAATGATCCCCGACAGAACAAAACCGAATGCGAGAATCAGCGCGGTCCGATCGTGCGTTCCGCGGAACCGAACCAAAGCGTTGGCCGCGTAGCAAAAACTGATCAGCGTCCCGCCAACCTCAAGATAAAGATAGCTTTGTGGGCTTCCGGTAACTCCGGTGTAGCGCAGATAGAAGATGAATCCAAAGAAGATTGCTGCCAGCGCAAAATACGAAGCGATCAACAGGCGGGAGGGAGACTTTCCCCGTGCGGCAGTCGCAGTGCGACCCGTGGCGCGGCCCACGCCCGCGTGAACCACCGCCAGCGGCGAAAGACGCAGAAACCCGATGATCTTGCCCCAACCGCCCACGAAACCCCCCAAATGCCGAAGAAAGCCTGCGAACCCCGATAAATGCACGTCGGTGTCCCTTCTCTAAGGAAACTATCGGTCTGTAAGCTGCTGAACTTTAGGGACTTACTGGAGGGGTAACTCGCAGCACACGGTCGCAGCGGATCAGCGAGACAGTGGCACGACGCGGATAGGCGCAATTATGCCCAGCTATCTAATTCATTTTTAGACACTTATTGGTGAGAATCGGCGACAGAACGCGAGATGCGACCCATTCTCACTCTGAGACGCGTCTCACGCCGTATTGGGAATCTCTAATTTCCATTCCGGGCCCGGGCCGGTGCGGGAGGGTTCGCCTTCGATTCCCAGCGCCGTTCCGCGACTTCGGCCTTCCGAGCTTGTTTCGCGACGCTCGGCTTTCCGAGCGTTGTTTCGCGCCGCTAGAGTTTGGGCTTCGGGGCGGGGAGTTCGCGGGCCACCACCACGTCGGCAAAAGCGCAGGCCTTGTGGGATCCATCGCAGAAGGGCTTATTTGCGGATTGCCCGCAGCGGCACAGGCCGATCGCGGTGCGGCCCGCCAGGCCGAACACGCGGCCCTCTGGATCGACAATCTCAAAGTCTCCTTCGATGCGGATCGATCCATTGTGGTTCACGATGATCTTGGTTGCTGCCATTTATTCTCCTGAGAATACGCGCTAATGATACAGCAGTTGTCGCGGCCGCATGGTAGCGCCGGCATCCTTGCCGGTTCTTTGTGTTTGCTTCCAGCTTCAAAAACGCCAGCAGGGATGCTGGCGCTACCAGCAGACGGCTCAATACTTCGGCACCGTTGGGTCGACTTCGTCCGACCAGGCCAGGATTCCGCCCTTGAGGTTGAGGATTTTGCGGAAGCCGGCTTTGCGCAAGAAATCGACGGCCTCAGCCGAGCGCTTGCCGCTGCGGCAATGCGCGACGATCTCTCGCGAGGAATCCAGTTCGTGCACCCGTCGCGGCAATTCGCCCAGTGGAATCAGGTGCCCGTTGAGATTGCAAATCTGGTATTCGTGCGGCTCCCGCACATCCAAAATGTAGAGGTCGTCTCCGCGATCGAGCCGCGCCTTCAACTCTTTCGGAGCGATCTCCGGCACTTGCACGTTCGGGCCGGGCGCTTCTTCCCCGCGCACGCCGCAGAATTCGTAGTAGTCGATCAGCTTGTTGATGGTGCGATGCTCGCCGCACATCGGGCAATTCGGATTCTTCCTCAGCTTCAGTTCGCGGAACTTCATGCCTAGCGCATCGAACAGCAGCAGCCGGCCGACGAGACTATCGCCCCGCCCGAGAGTCAGCTTGATCGTTTCCATCGCCTGAATCGAACCGACGATCCCGGGCAACACGCCGAGCACCCCTCCTTCCGCGCAAGAAGGCACGAGCCCTGGCGGAGGTGGTTCAGGATAAAGGCACCGGTAGCACGGACCATCCGGCATACCGAAAACCGTGATCTGCCCCTCAAATCGAAAAATTGAACCGTAGACGTTGGGCTTGCCCAGCAGAATGCAAGTGTCATTCACCAGATAGCGCGTGGGGAAATTGTCGGTTCCATCCACGATAATGTCGAAATCCTTGAACAATTCCAGCGCGTTTGCACTGGTCAGTTGCGTCTCGAACGCTTCAATCTGAATATCCGGATTCAGATCGGAAAGCCGCGCCCGCGCCGCCTGTGCCTTGGACTTGCCGACATCCGCAGTACCGAACGCAATCTGCCTCTGCAGATTTGTGAAATCCACAACGTCGAAATCCACCAGCCCCAGCCGTCCAACACCGGCGGCAGCTAGATATAGACCCAGCGGCGCACCCAGTCCGCCCGTGCCAATCAGCAGGACCTTGGCGTTCTTCAGCTTGAGCTGACCTTCCATGCCGACCTCCGGCATGATCAGGTGGCGGCTGTAGCGCAGGATCTCTTCATTGGAGAGGCTGGTCGCGGGAACGACAGCGGGTGATGCGGTCAATGACTGTACTTTGGTCGACATAGCTAGTTCCTCAAATCGTTCGTTGCATTAGATGAAGCTTGACGCATCTCGATGCATGGGCGAATACGGAGCGCTAATGTTGAGCGAGGATCAACAACAACAGGACGCGAGCGAAGAACCGCCGGCGATGGAGGGGACGATGCTGATGGTGTCGCCGTCTTTGGTCGGAGTATTTTCCTTCGCCAGGTAGCGAATGTCTTCGTCGTTGACATAAACGTTGACGAAGCTGCGGAGCTTGCCGTCTTCGGTGAACAAGTGCTTGCGCAAATCGCCGAATTGCGTGGTCAGGTGCCCGAGCGCTTCGCCCACGGTTGCCGCGGTGAACTCGGCGGAATCGCGCT
Source organism: Candidatus Acidiferrum sp. (assembly GCA_049512575.1). GTDB lineage: Bacteria > Acidobacteriota > Terriglobia > Acidiferrales > UBA7541 > Acidiferrum. The sequence goes on along the minus strand of JBEKWY010000020.1, from coordinate 8,871 downwards.
TGCCGGTGTAGACGCGCAACGGGGTCGGGATCATTACTTTTACCGCCATTTAGTTCTCCTGACGAAAGTCTAAGCAAAAACGGTCCAACACGCCAGCAGTCGCCCTAGGCGGCCAAAGCCGCGCCAGGTTGCCGAACTCTACGGCACGGCTGAAGCCGTGCCCTCACGAATTTCCAAGTCTTCCGGCGTGAACTGCGAGCGGTCGTCCGCCAGACGCCAAGACGTCATGTACTGTGGCTCGCCGTTGGCTACGCTTACGATGACGTAACTGTACCAGGGCCACGCGTGGTCCTGATCGTATTGGCTCGGCTTTGCCGGATGATCCGGATGCGAATGATACCAGCCCAGGACATCCACGCCTTGTTGTCGCGCGGCTTTCTCGGCGTCGCGCACATCATCGGAGGTGACCGAAAAGCGGTTGCGGGGCGAATCGTCGCGGCGGTTCACCAATGGGAACAGTCCCACGATTTCCCGCAGATCATCCGCGATCTCGCGCCCCAGCAAGGCACCGCAACACTCGTGCGGGTAAGTCTCGGCGCCATGGCTGCGAATCTTCGCGGCGATCTCGGGGCTCAGTCTCGCTCGTGGTTCGGTAGCCATCACTAGGACTCTTCCCAAAAACGTTCGGTGAGATATTTTGCCGCGGAATCGGCGAACACCGTGACGATGACGGCATGCTGTTCGCTCGGGATCTTCTTCGCCACGTGGAAGCAACCCAGCAGAGCCGCCGCCGCGCTGGGACTGACGAGCAACCCCTCTTCCCGCGCGATCCTTTTCACCAATACGTAGGATTCTTCGGTGCCGACTTCGAGATTTTCGTCGGCCAACGTGTCGTCGTAGATCGCCGGGCGAATCGCGGTCTCCATGTGCTTCCAGCCCTCGAGACCGTGGAAGGGAGCATCCGGTTGCAAGCTGATGCAGCGGACCGCGGGATTGAGTTCCCGAAGCCTGCGCGTTACGCCTACGAACGTGCCGCTGGTACCAAGACCCGCGACGAAATGCGTGATGCGCCCGGCGGTCTGCTCCCAGATCTCATTTGCGGTCGTGCGATAGTGTGCCTGCCAGTTCGCGGGATTGCTGTACTGATCGGGATAAAAATATCTCTGCGGATCGGCAGCGACGATTTGCTGCGCGCGGCGGATGGCGCCATCGGTAGCTTCGTCGCCGGGAGTGATCACCAGTTCGGCACCGAACGCCCCGAGGATGCGTTTGCGTTCCTGCGAAGCGCTGTCGGGCAGGCACAGCTTTACGGGATACCCCAACGCGGCCCCGATCATCGCGTAGGCGATTCCGGTGTTGCCGCTGGTGGCGTCGATGATGGTCTTCCCCGCAGCCAAGGCCCCGCTCGCCAGCCCCGCCTGAATCATGCTCAGCGCTGGGCGGTCTTTGACCGAGCCACCGGGGTTGAACCACTCCGCCTTACCGGCAAATTCAACGTTGGGGAAGTCACGGCCGATGCGCTCGAGACGAAGGAGTGGGGTATTGCCAATAAAATCGAGGACGGAACGACCCGCCGCAGTACGACTGGACGACGCACCGGAAGGGGTCTCAAACTTGGCAGCGAAGCTGGTCACGAGGTCGTCCCCTTTTGGAACGGCCTAGTTAACCGTTGGGGGGTACCCCCCACCCTTTTTCGTAAGTGCGGATTATAAAGGACTTTAAGTCCTTTAGATTTGGAAGTGCGGATTCTAAAGGAGTTACGGGTGTTTTTTACGGAAGTGCGGATTCTAAAGGGGTTATGCGATTTTGGGGCTGAGCCGAGCTTAAGCCGGATGGCGCTAAGCGCTGGAAAGGAGGCCTGCCAATCCACGACGAAACCATTATAACGCATAAGTAACCAGTTGTCAAGGACTTATATAAACCGCTGGACCATGAGTCGGCACGAAAGTCCAAGTCGCAAGTCCGGCATTCTACTCGTAAATAGGATGCGTAAGCTAGCGTCCCGGGTATGTAGGGGCAGTTGGATCTGGGGAGGACCGAAAGCTCTCTTCAAGGGCCAAAGCCTGTCCGCTCCAGAGCGCCCGCGCGGTGCTGAAACTGCGGCCTCGCAGAAGGGCAAGGCGGGGCCGACGGATGGCCCCGTCTTGAGTCGTGCTGGATTTTTTAAGCGCCCGAGATCCCGCCCGGGCTTAGAACGTCAGGTGTAACGCCATTTGAATTAGGCGCGGGCTTCCGATGGTGCCCTGGATGAAGCCCGATCCAAAAGGCGTTGTGCCATTGCCGAACGGAGTCGTCGATGAACCGACCGCCGGAATCGTGCCGAGCCATTGGCACCCGAACGCCGGACTGGTTTGCAGGTTGGGGCCGAAACACGGATCCAAGCTGATGTTATTGGTCGGAGCGTCAAAGCTGGGGTGATTGAAAATGTTGAAGAATTGGGCGTCGTAGCGCAGAGAAAAGCGTTCGGTCAACTTGAAGGTCTTGAAGACGCTGAAATCGAAACGTGTCTGGAAGGGTCCGCGGAAGACGTTGCGGCCAGCGTTGGAAAAGCCCGTTTCCGAAAAGTCGCAAGCAGCAGTGGCGCTGGTCTCGTCCGTCGTGGGACCGCACGGAGGTACGCCATTCGTTCCGGGCGCATTGACCAGGATGCCGAACGCCCCACCGTTGAGCACCGGGTTGCCAGCGTTTACGCCGGTGGTGCCTTGCAACTGCACACTCTTGGGTGTCCCGTTTGGTGTTCCCAGCAAGGGGTTGGTGATGAAGTCGTCCCCAGCTCCGAAGTATTGGCTGGCCACTGTGCCCGAGAAATCGTACACGCTGTAGGGCAGCCCGCTCTCCGCGATGGTGATCCCATTGACGGCCCAGCCATTGACGATGTGCTTCAGGAATCCCTCGGATTTCGTCAGATTCGGGATCTGATACACATAGTTGATGGTGAACACATGCGTGCGATCGTAAGCAGCATTGCCGTAGGCGCCGCTAGGATTCAGCGGATTATTGCCGTTGAAGAAGAGTCCCTCGGATAGGCCGCTGCCTTCATCCAGCGTGTGGGACCACGTATACGAGGCGTTGATCGTCAGGCCATGACTCAATCGCTTCTTTACGCTGACCTGCAGGGCGTTGTAGGTCGATACTCCTTCGGCTTCCCAGAAATCCGAATTCGGGTTGTAGCCAATGTAAGGCACGCGGAGAGCGGTATTGCCATCGGCACCGGTAAACTCGCCGATGGTGGTGGCCACCTGTTCGGTCTGAAGAACGCCGAAGCCTCCATCGGCATCTGTGGCTTGATACCCGTAGGAGTAAATCTGTCCATTGATGGGATGGGTTGGGGTGGCGATGCCTGGTTGGTTGAACGGGATCGGCAAAAGCTCGTGAAGTCCGCGGTTGCCAACGTAACCGATGTCGATGAGCAGCGTATCCCGGGGTTGCCACTGTACATCCAGGGTCCAGTTTTGGGAGTACGGCAGCGTGTTTCTCGGATCGTAGCCGCCGAACAGAAACGCCAGGAGGGGCTCGCCAGTTGGCGAGCATGTGGGGGTCACCGGCTCGGCGCAGCCGCTCAAGCCCGACTGGTTATGCACGAGCGCCTCGACGCCCGAGAGATTGCTTGGCGGAGGAGGCGGCGCGACGGTGCCGAATGGATTGTTGCTCAGGCACTGAACCCCCTTGCAGGTAGTGTTTACGGGCACGGTGAAGGGCTGCTCCGCGGTGACGCCAAAGGGACCGCTGATGCCGAGCCCAGCGCTGGGTGAGAATTCGGTGAAGAATTCCCCGCGGTCGGCGTACAGGCCATAACCCGCGCGAACGACAACGTTCTTCACAAACTTGGGACTCCACGCAAAGCCGATGCGCGGCTCGAACAGCCACTGGCGTCCGGTGAGGGTCGAATCGTTCACGCAGAAGGAAGACGGGGTTGAGCAGAACTCCTTGTTATTACCGGCGATGACCAGGCCGATATCGCTGATGGTGTCGGTGCCGAGGTCATAGGAATAGTTTTGCGGATAGAAATTGGTGAGCAGCCCATTCTTTTCGATGAGCGGGCCATTCCAGTCCCAACGAAGACCGGCGGTCACGGAGAGGTTGGACCTTAGCTTGAAGTTATCCTGCGCAAACAGTCCGGTTTGTTTCGCGTGATAGTAGCGGTTGGTCTCGCCGTTCAAGAGTTGTCCGCCGTTGCGCCCACCGAGGTCCCCGGTCAGGAAGTTTTCGAAGCTGGTGAAACTGAAGGTGGCGACTTGATCTTCTTTATTGATGACGTTCAATTGGCCGTAGTCCCCGTCGAATCCGAAAGACAAGGTGTGCCGGCCGATGGCCCAGTTGTAATTGGTGGCCACCTGAAAATGATTCTGGAAGACGCCGGCGTTTGCGAAATTGTTGGCCGGGCCAATATGCAGGGCGTCACCAGTTCCGGAGCCCGCGTTGCTAATGGTAAAACCCGGAAAGAAATCGCTGCCCAGAAGGTTGATGCCCAAACTGCTGGCGCTCAACTGCTGGGAAGTGGTGGCGTTGACGATCTGGCGGATGAAACCGATGCGCTGCTCCCAGGTCGTGTGCGGAGTCAAGCTCGTGGTGTTGTCGAGCGAAAACACCTGGCTGCCCGCTTTTAGGGACTGGGGAAAGCCGAGCACATCGCTGACCGCAAACGGACTACTGCTGGGATCATTTTGAAAATAGTATTTTCCCGCAAGCCGGTCTTTGGTGTTGAACAGGTAGTCGATGTTGGCGTTGACCTGGTCGGCGTTGAAGGTGCTCGGAGGCCCGGTCTGGACGGCGTTGCCACCCAAGGTTTGAATCTGCGCTGCATTGGTGATGTTTTGCGAGGGGATGACGTACTGGCCGCTCGCCGTCTTTGCCTGGAGGATCGTGAGCGCCGCGTTGTCGATGCTGGTTACCGGAACGCCGGCAAGGGCCGCGAGCGTGGTTGCGCTGCGATCGTCGGTGAGGCCCGTGGGAACGTTGACAACTTCGGTCGAACCATTGGTCGCGTCAGTAACTCTCTGACCCTGATAGGAACCGAAGAAAAAGAGTTTATCGTGGATGATCGGCCCGCCCAGAGTGCCGCCAAAGGTGTTGCGGTGAAGCGGTGGGCGGGCGATCCCGGCGGCGTTCAGGAAGAACTGGTTGGCATCCCACCCGGCCGTCTGATGATATTCATACGCCGAGCCGTGGAAGTCGTTGGTGCCAGACTTGGTGGCAAGAGCAACGTGTGCTCCGCTATTGGCTCCCTGCGAGACGTCGTACATCGAGGTGTTCACGTGAATTTCTTCCACCGTTTCCGGCGGCGGCGCGGGAAGCGCTTGTCCAATGGCGTCGAAGACGGAACTGTTGGTGATCACCTGCCCGCCCGCTCCGAAGTGCTCATTCGTGTTCAGTACAAAGCGGCTCTCGCCGATGGCGCTTGAAGACAATCCGTTGAAGAGGTTGTTGGCATCCACGGAATTGAAAGTAAATGTGTTGCTGGTATCGCGCTGACCGTTGGCGAAGATGTTCTGATTTCCCAGGCCCGCGTTAGTGCCTGCGCCACCCAGAAAGTCGGCGTTCGCTCCAGGGGCCAAAATCGCCAGTTGCGTGAAGCTGCCGGTGCCGAGAGGGATATTTTCGATGATTTGGCTGTCCAACGTGTAGCCGTTGGTCATGTCCGTCTGGTTCAGCAGCGGAGTACCGGTCACCGTGACCGTTGCGGATACCTGCCCAGGCCGCAACGAGGCGCTTACGGTTGTCGTGCGATCACCCTGGATCTGGATTTTTGAGTGGACTTCGGTTTCAAATCCGTCGCGCGAAAAGCTAACTTCGTAGGTGCCAATCGCTAGATCGAGGACCTGGTAGAAGCCGTCGCTGTTGGTAACGACGCTGCGCACGTCGTTGGTGGCCACATTGCGAATTTTCACCGTGGCGCCCTGCAGCACCGCGCCGGAGCTGTCGGCGACCGTGCCATTGATAGAGCCGAGAGTTTGTTGCGCGTGCGAGGAAAAAACCACTAGGAAAAGGCTGCTGAAAAACACTACGAGCGAACGAGTCAGTTTCAACATTCGGTAAAGCCCCTTTTTCCTCGACGGGTACCCGGCAGGGATATCATTTGTCCTGCGCGGAAATCAAGCTGTGCCCTGTGGATATCAACAGGCGCGACGTATCGTGGGCGACAGGATAAATGGGGTACGTGAACGGAAGTCGAAGCGATTGTTACAGTTGCATTAAACACGCCTGAGAGGCTTTCAGGAATTCCACCTCCCCGGATTCGAATAATTCATGGCTGACCCCGCCCTTTACAGACGCGCATTCATTCATTACCCTGAAAAGCCTATGTGGAATGTCGAAGAACGGTTTGCACCGAAAGCGATTGAGGCGATGGCGGCGCTCGGCTTCGCTGTGGGCAGCACGCGCGGTGTCGTGCGCGTGGAGAAATATGGATGCGGCGCGGAGTTCCGGAAAGGAACCGACGGCCTGTACCAGATGACGGTTCCGCCCACGATCATGCTGAAGGGGCAATTCACACGCCTGTGGGACGCCGGCTACCAGAAATTTCTGCTGACCGATGACGGCCAGAAGCTGCCTGCCTTGGCGCAACACCTGCAGAATTTGCGGAAGTTTAACGAAGAATTGCGGACGACGCTCGGCGTGCCGACTTTTTACAATGAGGCGCTCGGATCCGTGAGCCAAATCTCGGTCTACGATCGCGTCAAAGGCCGCAAGGGCGCCGTGCCGGATGACACTGTCGGCGCGCACGACGACGGAGGCGGTCACTAGGCTCAGAGGGTTGGTCACCGCGTGCGCGGCGAATAGTTGCCGCGCGAAATCGATGCGAGTTTTGCAACTCGCCGCTGTACTGTTTTGACTTTTCCTTACCATCGCCCATTACAGCGTGAATCGGAATCCGCGCATCCTACAAGAGCAGGCTCCAAGGAATACCGCGCGAAAGGCGGACGGCATGGCAAGAGTAGTGGCCTTGATGGACGATCTATTTTTTCAGATGAAAGTTGCGGAAACCGCGAAGCACTTAGGCCTCGAACTGAAGGTGGCCGCGAACGGCGATGCCCTGCAGACGCTGCTGGAGACGATGCCGAAGCTGGTTATCGTGGACCTGAACGCGCGCAGCCAGCCGATTCAGGCCATCGAGCGTGTCCGTGCCAGCAAGAATGGCGTGCGCGTCGTCGGATTTCTTTCGCATGTGCAAACGGATCTAGCAGCCCAGGCTCGGGCCGCGGGCTGCGACGAAGTCATGCCGCGATCGGCGTTCACGCAAAATCTGGCGGCGATCCTCGGCGCCGCGAAGGACTAATGTGAACGCGACCCGCCAGGTGCGTGGCCTTCCGATTCTACTCGTCACCGCGCTCGCGCTTCTCTTCGCCGGCATCTTCGCCGGCTATGGGCGCGCGCAGGAATCCAGTTCGCGGCCCGGCGGCAGCCCGCCAACCGCTCTCACCGGGCCGAGCCTCGCGCTCCGCGAAGCGCTTTCCGCGGCCTGCTCCCAAAGCGAGCCCGCGTTCACCAAATTTCTCACCGCGCGAAATGCCGAAACCTTCGCGACGCTGACTCCAGGCGCGCGCGTCGCGTTGATGAAACGCTTCGTGCTCCTCGATGAACCGGGCAAGCCTTCCCTGGTCACCGGCGCGTCCGGCAGGCCGCTGGTGCGCTGCGAGACTCCCGGCGGCGCCGCCGAAGTACAAATTGGCGGACCGGAAATCGCCGACAACCTCGCTTTCCTGCCCGTGGAAATCCGCGATGCGACCGACACCGTCGGCGCAAACGTGATGCACGTGAAAATGGGCCTCGTCCGCGAAAACGGCGAGTGGAAGCTCCTCTCGGTCGGCCTCGTTCTGCTCGATCTGCCTTCACTCGCCGCCGAATGGGATGCCGCGCAAATGGAATCCACCGAGCAGACAGCTCTGGAAGCGCTGAAAACGGTAGCCAACGCGGTGGAAGCCTACCGTCGAGCCTACCTGCGCTTGCCCGACTCGCTCGCCAATCTTGGTCCGCCCACGCATGGAGCTATCAGTGCGCAGGCCGCGGGCCTGGTGGATGCCGATCTTGCTGCCGGCTCCCAGAGCGGCTACAACTTCCGCTACATCATTCTGGGCGCCAGCACGCTGGGCGCGCCGGCGAAATTCGCCCTGGCGGCGACGCCGCAAACCTACGGGCGCACCGGTCGCCGCTCCTTCTTTCGGGATGCCAATGGCGGGCTTCACGCCGCGGACCGCCAAGGCGCCGTGGGAAGCGAAGCGGATCCAAAAGCGGAGTAAGTTTCTCACCACTCGCGGCGCGGTTGACGCATTGGCGAGCCTTGTTGCGGTTCAGGCTTGCCCTGGGCGCCAGCTGCTCCCACAATAAATTTAGGGTCATCTCTCCACTGCGACGCGCGCCACGAGCCGCGATCGCAGCCTAACGGTCTTTCAGGGCAGCACAACTCAAGGAGCCCTGCAAATGGCAGACACGATGGCTGATCGACGCGATGCGCCGCGCTTTGCCCTGACGCTCGTCGCGGAAGTGACCGAACCCATCAGCTCCACGGCTTTGAGCGCGCGCTCCTCCGACGTGAGCCGCAGCGGCTGTTATATCGACACGCTGAATCCATTGCCGCCGGGAACCCGAGTGAAAATTCAATTGCGCAGCGGAGATGACATCTTCGAGACTCCTGCGCGCGTGGTCTACATCTGCCCGGGACTCGGCATGGGCGTGCATTGGGGCGTCAATCCGGAGGAAAAACACTTCGCCATCCTGGATCGCTGGCTGCAAAAGGCCGCCAGAACCACCACTTGATCGCCTCAATTTTTTTCGGAACTCTGCGGCCAAATCCTCGGCCCGAGGCTCGCGTCTTCTTTGGAAATCGATCCACGCGCAACATTTGTGCCGCGGCGGACTTGGCGATACCATCGGACGTTTCCCTATGGGCCAACCGACATTCGTGCGTCTGATTCTTGTGCTTCTCGTGGTTGC
>JBEKWY010000019.1:0-48965 GCA_049512575.1 Candidatus Acidiferrum sp. | reverse complement strand
CATCCAGTTGTCAGGGTCGCTTTTGTCGATCTTAAGAATCTCGTCGAACTCGTGTTCTGCTTGCGTGAGTCGGCCGGCCCAAGTCAAGACGCGCGCGCGCCACGCGCGAACATCCATGTCGTCGGGGGAAAGAGCGATCTGTTGATCAACAACCCGCAAGGCGTCGTCCCAATCGTGGGCGTCGGAATATTTTCGGGCTTGAGCTTGCCAAACCTCAGTCGGTTGCTGTGCTAGTCCGGGCGCCCCGACAAGGGCGGCTCCGAATACGAACACTGAGAGCAATCGGCCACCGCTGCGCAGGCTGCAACTTTCGAGCGGAGACAGCATTTTTCGGATAGATCGCGTGCAGAGCATTCCATCCATGATCAATGCAAGAGACAGGCCATCGAGCTTTGGAGCTGGCCACCCCACGGTGCTAATAAGCGCAGCACAATCCGTCACATAGAGCTGTCTGAAATTCAGAATTTTGTTTCAAGTAGCGAACGAGCTGATGAATATCAGATTGATACGCGAAAGCATCAATCGTGAGACAAAGCGATGTCAGATTTTTCCTACATCGCAACTTCTCGACGTCCTACCACCTTCGTCGCTCTCTATTGTCTTTTTCGTCTCGCCGCGCGCGAGTACAGCTGTCATACAGTTCTTTGAAAAGCTACATTCGTCTTTCAATGAGATCGAAAAATACCTTCTGTTTTCTGCTGGCGACGCTCGCCTTGCCAGCGTCGGTGGCTTCTTCTCGGAGCGACACCCAACAGCAGGATGCACATCTTCGCGCCGCTGATGTTCCTGTGCAGCCGCTTCGTCATTCGCTGGTTGATCCGTCCACTGAATTTCCCGAGTCCTTTGCGATGCAAGTCGCGGTCTTCCAGACGAGCGAAGAGGGGGGCATGCTGGGACTGGTGCACGCGCTTCGCGAAATGGGGATTCCATTCTTCGTTACCCGAGACCTCGGTCAGGCCCTGCGGCATCGCCTCGTCATCGTGTATCCGTCGGCGGACGGACGTACTTTCAACGGGGAGCAAATCCACAAACTGAATGTTCATGTGTCCGACGGCGGCAGCCTCTTGTCATTTAATATTGTGGCCGGAAATCTTAAGCCTTTCTTCGGATTTCGCGATGCTGTTCCATCACGCCGCCGCCACCGCGTAGCTTTCGACATGAGTTCCGACCCCATCGAGCAGTATTTGAATCGGCCGGAAGAGCGCGAAGTTCAGCTGGGAAGCACACAGTACGACGAGATTTTTTGGACGAATGGCTACACATCAGACGGTACGTCCGACGTACTGGCGCGCTTCGACGATGGCAGCGCTGCGGTACTACGAAAGAACCTTGGAGCAGGGAGAGCTTATCTTTTCGGACTGAGTTTTCAAGATGTGGTTCTACGCAATCAAGCAAATCACGACTATGACGCCGAACGTCACTATGTAAACGCTTTCGAACCGGGCTCCGACGTCTGGATGCTGATGCTTCGCGCCTGGTACGAATCGGCGCAGCCACACGCGGTGCGGCTGAGCACTATCCCCGGAGCGAAAAAATCCGTGCTACTACTCTCGCACGATGTGGATTGGGAGAATTCGTTTGATCCAGCATTGGACTTCGTCGCGATGGAAGCGAAGCATCACGTCAAGAGCACGTTTTTCATTCAAACGAAGTATGTGAGTGATGCCAACAGCGCGTCGTTCTTCTTTGGAAAGGACCTCGCTGATCTTAAAACACTACAATCGCAGGGTTTTTCCATCGGGAGTCACTCCGTAATCCACTCCCGCGGATTTAATAAGTTCGAATTGGGCACGGGAACAGAAACTTTTCCGGCGTACCAACCACGAGGCACGGGCTTCGATAGCGCTACCGGCGCAAGCGTCTTCGGCGAAATCCGCGTGAGCAAGCAGCTTCTCGACGGGGAGTTACCTGGCCAGCAGACGGTTTTCTTCCGCGCCGGGCATCTTCGCGTTCCGCCGACCATGCCGGAAGCACTCCAACGCTGCGGTTATCTGTTTGATTCTTCGTTCACCGCCCCAGACGTGCTGACGAATTTTCCTTACTCTTTACCTTTGGGGCTGGGCTTCGAGGAAGATAGCGGCATCCTCGAGTTCCCTCTCACGTTTGAGGACGAAGAGCCTCCGCGATTGGATTTACGCGTAACAAGCATGCTGGACGTAATTCGCGCCAACTCCGAGAACGAAGCCATCAGCGTGATCCTTATCCATACGAACGAAGCGCATTACAAACTCGAGGCGGAAGAAGACCTGATCAACCAGCTGCCGCCCGGAGTCACTGCCACCGACGCGGTCAGCTTTGCCCGTTTCTGGCGCGCTCGTGAACATCTGAGATGGACGGTCGCGCCGGCGGAGCAGGGTTCGACAATCCGTTTGACCGTCACGACAGAGGAGCCGGTCGAAGGGCTGACATTCGAATTTCAGCAAGGTGTCAAAAGCGTGGCCGGTAACGCGACCCTTGAAGAAAGCAAGCACCAGATAGTTCTGCGCCCGTTGAAGGCGGGCGAGAGCATATCCCTGGAGATCCGTTATTCGGACTAGCCGAACACGTGAATCCTGAATGAGTGCCTCCGAGCCGGTAAGCTGCACTCGGTTCACTCTACAAGAGCCTCGGAGTCGGCGTTACCGCAAACCTTGAAGGGGGCAGATTCCATCTGATAGCTTGGGCTCCGCCGCAGCCATCGTGCAATGGATAGGCCGGGTCCGAAACGCTTCACCGGAACCCGGCGTTTCGCCAAAAGGAACGCGGCACTGTAAAATGAATTCGCTATGAGAATCGGCATCGATTTCGGAACTACTCGTGTAGTCGTCGCGGCAGCGGACCGCGGCAACTATCCCTTCGTGAATTTCGACGCGCCGGACGGACGCGTGCGAGATTGGTTTCCTTCGCTCCTGGCGGTCTCCGCCGACAAACGCGTCTATGGATGGGAGGCGCTGGAGCAGCAGGGCAAACCAGGATGGACCGTCGTGCGCTCCCTCAAGCGCTGGCTGAAGAATGCCGGCCCCTCCAGCGCGCTCGACATTGCCGGCCAGCGCCTCGATCTTTTTCTCTTGATGACGGAGATGATGATGGCCTTGCGGCGCGAGCTACTGGAAAAATCTACTCTGGGCGCCAACAAATACGACAAGCTCCAGGCGATGCTTGGTGTGCCGGCAAACGCCAACAGCAATCAGCGATTTCTGACGCAAGAAGCAGCCCGGGCGGCAGGCTTCGAGGTGCTCGGCCTGTTGAACGAGCCGTCGGCCGCTGCCGTTGAGTTTGCCTACCGTAACAGCAGCGACCGCAAGAGTCGTGGAAAAGGCGGACTGCTCGTCTACGATTTGGGTGGTGGAACTTTCGACGTTTCGCTCGTGGCGTTGGGAGAAGCAGAGCGCTCCGTCATCGCCTCTGACGGTATTCCCGATTTCGGCGGTGACAATTTCGATGAGATTCTAGGCCTGCTGGCCCTCGCAGAAGCAGGAAAACCCGAGCAAACAGAGACCTCGCTTACGGGCGCTGAATGGTACCTGCTGTTTGACGAATGCCGCGAAAAGAAAGAGTCGCTCAATCCCAACAGCCGCAAAATCACCATCGATTTGGACAGCGTTCGGAAAAACTGGGGCGAAGTTTCCATCAGCGCGGATACATTTTATGAACGGTGCCGCCCTTTGGTGGAAGCCTCCCGCGCAACGGTAGAAGCTCTCCTCGCGGCGCACCCGGAACAAACCATCGACACCTTGTACCTGACCGGAGGCGGCTCGGAGTTACCTCCCGTAGCGAGAGTACTGCGTGAGACGTTCGGACGGAGAGTGCGGCGATCTGCGTACATGCGTTCGGCTACTGCGATCGGACTGGCCATCCGCGCGGAAGGCCACGAAGACCGCCCACTGCGCGATCAATTCACCAAAAACTTTGGCGTGTGGCGTGAAGCCGACGACGGCCGCAACGTAGTTTTCGACGTCATCTTCCCGCGCGGAGTAAAGCTTCCCCCTCGCGGCGAGCAACCTCTGCGCATCGTCCGCTCGTACCGCCCGGTGCACAACATCGGCTACTTTCGTTATCTGGAATGTGCCCAACTCGGCGCCAATAATCAGCCCGAGGGTGAAATCAGCAATTGGGATGAGATCCTCGTAGCCTTCGATCCCAGGCTGCGCGATTCTGCCGACCTGATCGATCAACCCGTCCGCCGGTATGCTCCTCCTCAAGAATTATTGATCGAAGAAGAGTACATCTGCGACGCCAATGGCGATGTTGGAGTCAAGATCCGCGACAAGCTCACCCAACAGACCAACGAGTACCGCCTCGGTCGCTGGTCGAAACAACTCAAAAGCAAAAGAATGAAACAAAGATAGAACGCGACGCGCATCCGCGTCTCATAAGTCACGCGCGACTATTCAAACGTGATCAGGGCTCCGCTCGCGGGTGGCAGTTCAATTATCGAGCTTCCATTCTCGGTGGACAGGGTTTCTTTCCGCGCTGCCGACCAAGCCCCGCTCGCCCCCACCGGCGCTCCCCCAAAGGTAGTGTCCGTAGTATCGTCCACTCTCGGCGCAAGCAGACGAAGCGAACTCGCGCGTTCCACCCGTTGTCCGGTGTCAATCGTAAGGCGAACGCCGCGATCCGTGTTCTTGTTGAAAGCCGCAACTCGCGTCGCTGCTGAGCTGCTGCGCAGCCCGTACGCCGTCAGCAGCGGCGCCTCTCCCGACGGTTCAAGCTTGGTCTCCACAAGCTGCCCGGCTCCCGCGTGTGCAAACAGCAACATGCCGTAATAATCTGGCCGTGCCACGAATCCATTCTCCTGATTTCCGGCAATCGGTGTGTACCAGCCATACCCGCCACCGTGAAAGTTGATTCCGATGCCTCCGGACGACGCCAGCTGATACATAAGGTCCGCGCTCCAGAGCGCTGATGCAAAAGTATCGCTGACGCCCGGCTTGCCTCCCTGGTAGCAGGAATTGGTCTCCGCCAGCCGGAACGGCAAGCCAAACTCGTTCCGCGCCTGCTTCATTCCTTCGAACTCGGCCTGCAACTTGGGATTCGGCCCCAGCAGACGTTCGATCGTCATGGCGGGATCGGTCGGCGGACCCAGCGCATAATAATGATGCGAAAGAAAAGCCACCTCTTGCTTGAATTGCTTGGCAAAAGGCACGAGCCACTCATTGTTATATGCCGTATCGGGTCCGGCGAAGGTCGCGTTCGGCACGCGAGCCCGGATGGCCTGAAAGAAGCGCTGCCATTCCCCGGCAAATTGCGCGAAATCATAATCCGCTTTGCGAATCCCATTCCGATAGAAAAGGTCAGGCTCGTTGCAAAGTTGGAATGCAATCAGCCTCGGACCGGCCACGTCCGTCACGTAAGCCGCCTCGTCTGCCGCGTCCTCGGCTGTGTCCGTGCCCATGTTTAATCCATAAATCAGCTTCCAGCCACACAGATCCAAGAACTCCCGCAAATTGCGGACAGCCAGCGGCGTGATGCCCACCGGCGCAGGTGCTTTATGTCCCGTATCCGGACCAGCCGCCAACCCGAATGCAATCGGATTCGCCTTGTCCCCCGTGCGCATGCTCTCCACGTTCGGCAGGTTCGCCGGCTTTGTGGGATCCGGAGTCCAATAGCAGTACTCGCTGGTGTTCCCTCCAATCCGCAGAACGCCCGACGTTCCAAGCGTTCGCAAGAACCCGGCCAGCTGCGTATTTTGACCCGAGAAGAAATTCGGACTCCCGAGCTGCGCCGACTCGTAGCTGAGCCCGGTGAAGTCCTCGCCGATTTTGTTGCCAAGCCGATCCGGACGAAGAGTTAGCCGAATAGAGGCAGCGGGGTTGCTATCGGCAAAGGCGAATGGAGTTCGAGAAGCAGCCACAGCGGCTGCAGCAGAGAAGCGAATAAAATCGCGGCGATCCATTCCGTGCATTCCACCACAGGCTAAGTTGGGAGGCAACCATCAGGCACTCGAGGCAAAGTTTGTTGTGCCAAACCTCGAATGAGTTCAAGAATCCTTGGATGAAAATCTCAACCAGGCCTCATGATCAAAGTCGAACAAGCTCTACACGCCGATTCTTCGCGCGCCCTTCTCCCGTTGAATTGCTCGCGACCGGTCGGGCCTCTCCGTAACCTTTCGAGCTCAAACGATCGCGACCGACGCCGTGATCGGCGAGCCAGTCCAGCACCGCGTTTGCTCGATCGCTCGACAATTTCAGGTTCGCGCTTCTCGTTCCGACATTGTCCGTGAATCCCTCGACGCGAATCTTCCAGTCGGCATGCTGCTTCAGCGCGGTAACGGCTTCATTGAGAGCGCCTTCCGAGTCCGGAGTTATGTCCGCTTTGCCGGTCTCGAAGTGTACGTTGGAAAGCGTGATCCGCCCGGTATCACGCAAAGACGCATCAACGCCGGCATTCGCTTCGGTATTTCTGTAACCATTCAGCTCCGCCACCAGTGGACGAGCTCCCCGAGGTGTCTTGAGATCACCTTGCAAGATTTGGCGATTTGAGACTTTTTCCCCATACAGTTTGGTATCTTCACTTTCGTCGGGGCGTAACGTTGAACCTTCTAGAGACAGTCCCGCAAATAAACCCCGCGAGCGCGACCACGATAAAATCTCCGCATGCAGCAGTACGTCGGTGTTGGCGCTCGTATCTCTTCCCACGGGACCGGCCGCGGCCTCCGCCTCGCCGCCAATCGTGAACTTGTCCGATAGCAATTTCCTCATCCCGCCTTCATTCATAATCAGCATGAAAACGTCGGTGGAAGATCCTCCAATTTGCAATCCGTAGCTTCCCCCTTCAATCCGTATAGCGGCAGGCGTCCCGAAGCGGCCCGTTCCATTCCGACGGCAGGATACGAATCCCCGGCCGTATTTGGCTCCCACAATGAAGGCGGCCTTTTTGACGGCGGGAATAATCACGATGCACCGCGACTTGTCGAATAAGTCGCGCGGAATGCCTTTGTCGGGCTCGTGCATGACCTCGCTGAAGGAATCTCTCGCATTCTGCAATCGCTTGTCGGGCGATTCCTCAGCTTCCTGACCGCGCCCTTGCGCGACTCCCATCACAACCAGGCTGGCAGCGACGGTCAAAGCAAAGCGCCTCGAACGACCTCCTAAACCACCCAGCGATGCTGGTCGTTTTGTGGCAAAACTAGTCAGCATGACGGCCTCCTCAGAATCGCGAGCATGGCCCTAGCGCGTTCTATTTTTTATCGCCTCAAGCCTTGAAGCGAGATTGCCCTCGACCTCGTCGGCGAAACACCAAAAGAGTTGCGCAGCGCAATCAAATGTTGCACTACAGCGTGCATAGTACTGCGAAATTCCGCTGCAGAAGAAGCTAGGTCGCGCAGTTTTCAGCCCTGGGCGCGCGGGCTGTTAATCCTCGAAACTCCTCGCTCCACCCTTCATCCGATTCTTCACCAGGTTTGTCCAGACAAATTTCATCACTCGCGCATCGTTGTAACAATAAGCTAGGTTGTGGTTGAGCGTGGAGAAGCAATGCTCCTGGCAGGTCTTCTTCATGTCCGTCAATTGCTTGGCTTCAAACTTGTGACCGTCAATATTTCCCCAATCGTAGGTCGATGCATACATGGGGAAGCAAGGAGCTACCGTCCCATCGGTGCGGATGATGACGTTGTTCTGGCCGGCGCGGCAATTCCATTCGGCAAAATGCAACTCGCCATTGGCGTCCTGCACAAAGCCGGGCGTCCCGGCGAGTTGCTTGGCGATATCGCCGTTGGTCCCGGTTCCATCGCCATTCCAGCCGAGGCGCTTGAGGTCGCTTCCGCTGGCCATTCGAATGAACGCCTTGATTTCCTGCAAACGCTGCACAGAATTGACCATCTGATATCCAGCTTTGTTCTTTTCGATCAGCCAATCCACCAGGGAATCGATTTCCGGCCAATCTTCCGGCCGAATGTAGGTGGGATTGTCGCTAAGATGCTTGAAGTGCTCGTCCTGCTCCAGCATCGGCGTTTCATTGATGTGGTAGTCCGTGGCAATCCGGTGCTCGCGGGCGAGTTCGGTGATCTGGCGGACATCCTGGGTGTTGTTCCGGCAGATATTGATATTGAAGAAGACCATGTACCCGTAGACGTACTGCTTCTTCATCAGATATTCGAGGTGTTTGCGGGCTGGCACCACGGATTTCGGCAAGCTGGGCTTTTCTTCCCAGGAATCGAGTGCGAAGTTGAAAACGCCGACTCCGGCATCGCCCAGGCGATCGGCGACTTCGGGACGCAGCAGCCGGCCATTGGTGCCCACGTAAATCCAGAATCCTTTTTTCGCCGCGTAGTACACCACCTTGTGTGCAAAGTCAGGCCGCAGAAGAGGTTCCCCGCCCATCAGGGCCAGCACGCGACACCCGTGATCGTGGAGCCAATCAATGGAACGCCGTGCCACATCCTCGGTCATTCCCTTGACCTTGTTGTTGTAGGCCCAGCAATACCAGCAGTCCAGATTGCATTTGTACTCGAGGAAAAGGTAGGCGGTAATCGGATGAAAATCGCCCGGCAACACACGCGAGCGAATGTACGGGAATAGCCAGCCTCGCATCTTGCGGTAAACTTCCGGGATGGTCCAGTTGCGACTCTCGGGAATGGGGTCGGGACCTGGGTCCAAAAGCTTTTCAGGAAAACGGGGGAATACTGGATCCGGGAGTTTCATTCCCCTTGCCACAGGGACTGCCACAGGCCCCGGTGCGGAGTGCATCAGCAGATTGTGAATGTCCACGTCGATGCGGAATTTTGGTGCCGTAGCCACTGTACTCTTCTCCTTTCGTCTACACTTCTAGCACCTGCCATAAACCAGGGAACTGCGAATCAAGGGGCCTGGGAGTGCCCCGATTTCTGCTTGCGAAACTTGGATGCAGATCACCGAGTCGCTGATACAAAGTTTTGTGGAAGTTGGATGCAGCGCCGCAGACGGCTACTGGTAAGGTCATTGCCGAGCCTAGCGCGAACCGCACCACAAGGTTGTTCGCTTCGAACCTCTCGTGTCCGTGGCCCACGTTCCAGTACCTATCAGTAGCTTTTGACAGCTTTGCAGAAAGACTCTGTAGCCGACCCGCTTCAGCCGGTCGGGGTTTAGACCCACGACGCCCGCGAATCGGCGCCAAACGCCCCGCCACCAAAAAAAAACGTGCCCAAGAGTGGGCTCAGCCGTGTGTCTCTGTCAGAAGGACGACACGTCAAACCCTTGGCGGCTCCAAAGCCCGGCAGCGACGTCTTTGCTGTAGCCCAAAAACGTCTGTGAGTTCCGTTGCTGCCGCTTTGTACTCGGAACTGTGAGCGGCGTAACAAATCTGTATCTCTGAGCGTCGCAGCAGCATCGAAAATCAGACGACCGACATAGTGGGAGGTGAAAGCAAAATGTCCGTCGCTTCTGCGAAAGAGAGTTTGATTCTTGGCCTCGGAAAGCTGGTTTGCCTGAGCCTGCCAGTGCTGCTTTGCGGCTTTCCCGCATGGTCTCAACAGTTTCCGCTAGACCAAACAGCGAATAGCGCAGTAGCTGACTCACAAGGAACACAGCCTTCCGCCGGTGGGCAGCAACACCCTGGCCACCAAACGGGCAGCATCAGTGGCAAGGTTGTTGATCAATCCGGCGCCAACATTGTCGGAGCCGTAGTGAAGCTTACGCGTGAAGGCCACTCTTCGAACCTGGACGTAACGTCCGACGAGGACGGGCTATTCGCATTTTCCAATGTCGCCCCGGGCCCCTTCCAGCTCACAATTTCATCGCCGGGCCTCGCATCGCAGGACTTCTCCGGGACTCTCCAATCTGGAGAAGCCTTCGTCACCCCGCTAATTATGTTGGTCATCCCCACTCAGGTAACAGAGGTGCACGTCGGACTCCCGCCAGAGGAACTGGCAGAAGTGCAGATCAAGGAAGAGGAAAAGCAGCGGGTGCTCGGGGTGATCCCGAACTTCTATGTCAGCTACGAACCGAATGCCGCTCCTCTCGCGGCTAAACAAAAGTTCGAGCTTGCCTGGAAATCGGCTAGCGACCCGGCCACCCTTGTCGGGGTTGGGGTCCTGGCGGGGATTGACCAGGCCGGAGATCGTTGGGGCGCGTACGGACAGGGAGCGCAAGGATATGGAAAGCGCTACGGCGCAGTTTATGCCGACGTTTTTGCCGCAACGTTTATCGGAGGAGCGGTAATGCCTTCGATTCTCAAGCAGGATCCACGCTACTTCTACAAAGGAACCGGTAGCAAGCGATCCAGGTTTCTTTATGCCGTAGCGAGCTCTTTTATTTGCAAAGGGGATAACGGGCACTGGCAGCCGAATTACTCGAATGTCATCGGAAGTTTTGCTGGCGCCGGACTGGAAGCTCTCTACATTCCCGCGAACGATCGCCGCGGATCGGGGTTCGTGGTCTCGGGGGCGCTAGTTAGACTTGGTGAGACGTCTCTCGCCGGTGTCCTTCAAGAGTTCGTTTTTTCGAAGCTCTCCAAGCGCCCTAGGCGTTCGGCATCGCAGCCCTAAGTAGCCACCGCGGGCGCGGTTGTCGGCTGCCAAGCGCCTGAACGAGCCCAGCCAAAATCATTAAAGGATGGATCGGCCGAAGCACAACTGTCCAGGAGTGTTTCGCTCCCTGAAAGAACTCGGGTAACACGCCACCACAAAAAATATTCCCGATTTTCCCACAAATAACTCAGTTGTTTTTCTGGTCCTGTTGGGAATAACGCCATTTGGTGTGTCCGCTGGCGAGCCACAGCGCGATGATCCGCCGGACTACGCAAAGTTTTTTCACTCTTGACAATTGCGGCGAGCGAACAGAGACTCTCTCTCCATTCAGAAAGCCGGCTCGGGCCCAAAAAGAAAATCCTGCCATGGAGGTGAATCCGTGAAAAGTTCGAAACTTGTTTTGCTGCTGTTTATGCCGCTGTTGGCAACGTTTCCATACACCTTCGCCCATGCAACGGACGTGCCGGCCCATGCCGCCGTGCCTTATCCCACCACGGAAACACCGAGGGCAATTGACCGCGGCCTGCTCAAGGACCTGTCGTCCGAGTCGATCTCGGTCACCCTTGCGCTCCGCTTGCCTGAGTTGGCCCAGGCCGAAGAACTGCTGAAGGCGCTGCACACTCCCGGCAACTCGCAATATCACCAGTTCCTGAGTTCGAGCCAGTTCGCGGCCCGCTTTGCGCCTAAGGATGCCGACGTTGCAAAAGTGATTGCCGCCTTGGCCAAATATGGACTAGCGGCGGAACGCACCACCGCGACCACGCTCAAAGTGACCGGCACGCCCGCTGCCGTGGAGCGCGCCTTCGCCATAAGCCTGCATAGCTATGAAGTTCCCGCCCATGGCAGCGCCCCCTCGTACACCTTCCATGCCTCGCTGAGCAGCCCTACGATACCTGCTGAAATATCCGCGCTGGTTTCGGTGGTAGCCGGTCTCGATAACCGTCCCAGCCTTCGCCCGCACATCGCTACTGCACCTAAAGCCCTGGTTAGGCCGCCGTTGACTCCGGCTATTACGCCGCCCGATCAGCCGGGATTTTGGACCGTGACCGACTTTGCCGATTACTACGACGTGCTGCCGCTTTATAACCGTGGTGTTTTCGGAAAAGGCCGCACCATTGGCATCGTCACGTTTGCCGCCCTCACCCCGAGCGATGCCTTCACCTATTGGTCTTCGCTTGGGCTCACGGTCGACCCGAACCGCCTCCACATCGTCAATATTGATGGCGGTCCCGGCGCGCCCAGTGACGCCTCAGGCTCGGTCGAGACCACTCTCGACGTGCAGCAGTCTGGCGGAATCGCTCCGGCAGCGAATATCATCGTCTATCAAGGTGCCAATACCAACCAAGCCTTCATCGACGCGTTTGCCGCGGCTGCCGAAGCAGATAAGGCACAGACTCTCTCAGTTTCCTGGGGCGACTGGGAGGGCTGCACAGGTCTGGAAAACAGCCCGTTCAACTGCCCGACGACCGCGCCCGATCCACCGTTTGTCCAAGCGCTCCACGAGGTTCTCGTTCGCGCCGCGATCCAGGGACAAACCAGTTTCACCTCCGCGGCTGATGACGGCGCCTACACGGTCTACGGCGATTGCGGACTTCCAACCTGCAGCGTGGCGCTGAGCGTTGATAACCCTGCCGACGACACTGCCATAACCGCCGCAGGTGGCACGACTCTTGCCGGCCTACAGGAACTATGCCTCAATCCGGCATGCACTCCTCCCTTTTACGATATCAATATTCCCCACGAGAGGGTGTGGGGCTGGGATTATCTAATCGGGTTCTGCGCGGAGATTGGCTATAACCCCGTCTCGTGTGGGATTTTCCCCGGAGGTGGAGGCGGAGGCGTGAGTGTGTTATTCGAAGAACCCTACTACCAGTCCTTCCTCCCCGGGACTCAGCGCAGCCAGCCAGGCCAGGATTTGTATTACAACGGCCAGTTGATTTTCGACTTCCCGGCACACTTCCCGGGACGCAATGTGCCTGACGTCTCGTTCAATGCCGACCCGCAAACCGGCTACATCATTCCGTACACCTCAGATGTGAGCGGATTTTCCGTCCTGTCGTTCGTCGGCGGGACCAGCTTTGTCGCGCCCCAACTGAACGGCGTCTCGGCGCTGCTGGGTCAGTATTTGGACAGTCGGCTGGGATTGCTGAATTTCCCGCTTTACGCTCTGGCCCAGAGCGGCGAAGCCTATGAAGGGCCGAATGCGCCCCTGCACGCCATCAAGTATGGCGACAACTGGTTTTACTACGGCAGCGATAGTTACAACCTCGGCGCCGGACTCGGCACCATGGACGTTGCCAACTTCGCTAAATACCTCAAGAGTTTATTCTGAGAATAACTGCGAACAAGGGTAGCCCACTCAAGCCGGTTGTTGGCTTGAGTGGGTTCGTATCCCAATCATCGCCAGCCGGGCACAGTCCATCGAGCTACCGGCACCTTCTATAGGCGGCCTGGCCCAACGCTAAAATATAGACAACAAGGGGTTGGAGGCGTGGGTGGGATTCGAACCCGCGCCCAGTGTTGAAGACGCGTAACTTATTGATTCTACGTAACGCTATAAACGCTCAAAACGCCTAAAAGCCCTATTCCAGTTACGCGGCGGTTACGCGGAACTCCCAGGGGAGACTTCTCTTCTCGCTCAAAAATCGTTGGGGACGCCCGAACTTCCCACCAACCGGACTTCGGGACAGCGAGGAGAGTCTGAATAGACCGACCGAACTCAGCATTCTGGATAGCTCTACACTAGCCGACTCATCGTTACTGATCGGCCCGACCTGGATAACTTCGGGTTTGCCGACGATACACTCAGAACATCACTTTCGCTTCCCACAACGCCCTTTGTGGTGGCCGCGATAAACATATTTTCAATGAGCCCACTAACAATACAAGCGGCATGACATGACCACGCTTCGCCCCGCCCATTTAGCCTCGCCTACTCTTTCTCGAATTCGCTGAGTGTCGCGAGAAAACCCCGGGCCGCGGTCAGGTTCCTTCCTGCGAGGTCGTTCATCAAACGCTGGAAAAACGGAGACCGCTGTATCCGGTCTGCGTATTTCCTTGACGCCCAAATCGCCGCCGGGAATAGTGCAAGCCCGAACAGCACGTTGCTGATCAGCCAGGTCGCATCCACGCTCCGGTAAATATCCACGCCTAAAAACGCCTGCGACACCACAGCCAACCACGGCACCCACAGCAATGTCCCACACAGCACAGCCCACTGGGTTGTTCGGATTCGCAGCATCCGCACGGCTTCCACCTGCTTCTGGATGGCTGCAATCGAATGGCTATAATCGATGTGCAACGCACCGATCATCCTCCAGATCAACACGATGAGCATTCCAATGGACATGACGTCCACCGCGATCCCAGACCAAGCAAGCCCCGGCATATGGATGTGATCAGCGACAAAATTCCCGAGCGCGACTACGATTACCAGCCACATTCCCGCCTCTAATCCCGAGTAGATCGTCAGCCACCGCAACTCGGACTCCGCTCGCTTTAGCTTTGTCGCGCTCAATAGCTGGCGGTTCAGTCGCAGGCTTTTCTCCAGCTGCTGATCATGTGCCTCCCACTTCGCTTTCAGTTCATCCAGTTCCATCATCGCCCGCTCCTTTGTCCCGCTTGTTTGCTGCCGCCGAATTCCTGCTTCATTGAGTTCTTCAATCGGTTGATCTTCGTTGCCACGTTTGTTTCGCTGATCTCCAGAACGCCCGCGATCTCCGCATAGCTGTTCCCGTCCAGGTATAGGAGCGCCAGTGCCTTGTTCAGCTCGTCCAATGTCTCGATGAAATCGTAGAGGAGCCGTATATCCTCTGGCTGGTTTCTCGTTTCATCGACCGCATCCAGGACCTGTTCGTCGTCTGAAATCACGTGCCGCGTTCTCGTGGTCTCGCGCCTATAGAAGGAGATCGCCACGTTCAGCGCGATACGGTACATCCATGTCGAAAACCGGTAACGCTCGTCGAATCGCCCGAACGACCGCCAGAGCTGCAGGATGATCTCCTGCGCAAGATCTTCCCGATCGTCGCTGTTTCGGCAGTAGGAATGGCACACCTTGTACAGAATTCTCTTGTGCTCATTCAGCAGGGCCTGGAAGCGTTCCTGGTGCTTCGGCGTGGTCATCGGTTCTTATTGCTTTCCTGTGTGCGTTCGTCTGTGTATTCGCCCTTCATACTGTGATTCGCGCCAGCGCCCAAAAAATCACAGGGCCATCCGCAAGTTGAGACCGATGGAGGTTGCGAACCTACAATGCCCCGCCTAAAAATCGAATGTTACTTCCACCTTAGGCGTAAACGGAACGCCTTGGGCTTCTGGTTAAGGGTGGCGAGGGAACAGCGAAGGAATCACCGCTGGCTGGCCGCATGACTGATGGAACGGATTGCTTCTCCATTGCCGACCAGCTGCCCAGTGACGAGGCGATTCCGGGGTTGTGAGCGCTATGGTGATTTATCGCCAACCATCCTTCAAAACGGTGAACGCAGAGCCCCTGGGCGCGTGTCGGGCTTTGTATTTCGTCAAAAGTAATGATGCGGCATAGAATCTAGAATGTGGGCGTCACGAGCAAGTAGAGAAAACGTTGCAAAACTGAGAGGGATCAGCAATGCGCCTACAAAACAGGGAGGGCATCTTGGCCGCAAAAATTCTCATGGTTCTTAGTGCGAGCATTATCTTTACGCTCGGAGTCGTCCACATCGTCTATACGTTCTGGGGGCCAAAGCTCACGCCCCGCGACCCCGCACTGCAAATCAGCATGGGCCAGATTGCACCTGTCATTACGAAAGAAACAACAATGTGGCGGTGTTGGGTGGGCTTCAATGCCAGCCACAGCATGGGACTTATTTTGTTCGGCTTGGCTTTCGGCTTTCTCGCATTGGCTCATGGGCAACTCCTCTTTCAGTCACCGTTCCTGCTCGTTGTTGGGCTGGCAATGCTTGGTGGTCTTGTTGTGCTCTGCAAGGTTTATCTTTTCAGTGTGCCTCTCGCAGGCATCAGCATTCCTTTGGCCTGCTATGTCGCCAGCATTGCGCTATCGCGAGCCTTAATAACGCGCTCCTGACATAAACCGCGATGACGCTCACGACCTGGACCGGCTGGTTTCGGATTCTGGGCGGATGACGGGCAAACCGGAAGTAATCCTACGGGTTGGCCGGTCGGGACCGATAAACGCGCTTGTATTGACGGTTTGACCGACTTCCGGGTGGTCGGCAAACCAAGAAGTGATTGTGGGCAAGCACTAGGCTGCTATTTTCGCCCCAGAAATACTCTGGTGGCTGGACGGCTATTGAACCGCCTTCGACTCGGTCCACGCGGGATAGCGGATGCGGGGTAGTGCGGGATTGCTAGCGGCCAAAACTTTAGTACTTCTAAGAAATCTTAAGGCTCTTAGGGCTAAGGATACCCGCATACCCGCAACTGGCGGTCTTTGACGTCAAGCGCCTCCAGGCTGTCTGTTTGCGAACGGCGCCCCTGCCTTCGGTCGCAATCCGGCTGAACGCGCCATCCTCCGATCGGATACCAAGCGCGAAGATCACTTCCTACGAGACGACTTTTGAGGAACTATCCGACTTCGATGAGCGCTTTGCCGATTTGTCACTCGTTGACCGCGGTCGAGGGAAATCATTTGCGTGAGCCTGCTTGCCGGGATTTGGTGCGGGCGATTTCGAGCGAGGAAAGATCAGTGGTCGGAGCGCGAAAGTCCTCTGCTGACTCCTCAACGAATCGACTTGGGGTCAGTGCACAATCGCCGGAGCCGGTGTCCCATCGGACCATTTGTCAACCCAGACGAGGAAAATCGTCGCCCGCTCTTCCGGGTCATTCGCCGCCATTACCGGGGAGCCCGGTAGATTAGCTCCCCAGCTTTTCGCCGCGTCGCCATGAACAAAAAACATCAGATGTGGATGCCAGCTCATGTCGTGGTCGCTCAAGTACTGCAGCTTCGACGTCATGTAGCACATCGCTCCCGGCTCCAGCGCCGGCAGTCGCTTCTTATCCAGTGCCGATGCGGTCGCCTCGGCGATCTCCGTCTTAGATTTCCCTGCCACCACCAGTTTGGTCTTCATCAGATAGATGGGCACAAAGGTCCTTGCAGCTGGCGGATTGAAGCAGATCGGGGCGCGCACTTTGGGATTCCAGAATTCCAGATCATCGGTGGCGGCGCCCCATGATCGTTCCACTATGCACAGAAAGCCATTCGTGCCCTTCGCTGCGGTCGTGTATCCCTTCGGTCCCAGCACCATCACTTCGGCTCCGTCCGAAACGGATGCTTGGGCGGCACTACGCGCCAGCGCGATTTCAGAATTCTCGTCAGGCATCAAGTACTGATCGAGATGAGCCATGGCAGGGTAGGGAGCCTTCTCGGCCTGCGTCCGTGCCTGACAGGTTGCGCCGAGGAAGGCAACCTGCACAAAGAATGCTAAAGCGACAACCCTGACCGTCTTCTTACGCATGGAACCCTCCGGAACGAGCATTCACTGCTGCAAGTTTTGGAACAGCGGTCCCCACAATTGGGGACGGCTGTGGCGCAGATATTTGGTGACAGAGAGTCCGTCAACATCAACGAGCCCTCCGATCATTCGGCTAGTCTCACACAGATTCGCGTTCTCGTCTGGTTTTCGGATTCCTGTCCTTCACCGACCCGAGACATACTTGATAGCTCCGTATTGCGGGTTTTTCCACAGTTCACCTTTATATTCCATGTAGTCAGCACTTGCTTGCGCGATTTCACGACCGTAATACCGTTCAACGACGTGCAAGGCGAGATCTATTCCGGAACTCAGACCGCCTGCGGTAGCAACTTTGTCGTTATCGATGTAGCGGAGCCCGGAGATGAATTGAACTGCAGCATATTTCTTTTGCAGGTCATCCACGAACATGTGGTGGGTGGTTGCCCTTTGATGGTCCAGCAGGCCATAAGCAGCGAGCATGGAGGCGCCGGTGCAAACCGACATGGTTATGTCCGCGGTCCTGGCGTTCTCCAGCAGCCATTTCTTTTGCGCTTCGCTTCGGCCGCCTTGTGCGGGAACAACGATCACTTGCGGTTTAGGGGCATTCTCGAAGGTGTAGTTGGGAACGATCTGAAGACCCGCAGCGGAGATCGGTTTCTGTGAGTCAGAAACGGCGTACAGGTTGAAGGGCATGATCATGTCGCCGCCGCCGCGCCAGGGCCCGCCTTGGGGAGCGAGCATGGTATCGCCAAAAACTTCCCAGGGCCCTGCGAGATCGATCAGGGCGGTGTTATCGGAAACGATAAAGGCGACGTTGATAACTCCATTTGTTGGCGGCTTGAAGGTACGCAGCTGAATAGAGCCGGAGTACGCATCTGGGTGATGGAAGTGGCTAGCCGCAGCGAGCGTGACACACAGCGCAATAAGACCGATCACCGTGCAGATTACTTTGACCATTGGTGAACCCCCTGGTTGAAGCGTTTGCGAACAGGACCAGCTTATGGCTACACTGGAATGTCTCAAACGACAATTATCCGGCTTTTTGAGACATTCCGAAGACGGCGCGCATTTAAGAAGATGCGCCGAATTCTGAGGGCACAAATGAAACCGAAACACATCGTGATCCTGGGATATGACGGGGTAATGGGCCTGGACCTCGTCGGGCCGATGGAAGCGTTTGGGAGCGCGCAGATCAACTTCCCGAAGGGAGGCAGTGAGGCCTGTTATCGAGTAACCATAGCCGCACTGGAGACTAAAACGTTTCGCTCCGAATTCGGGCTGACGATTACGGCGGAAAAAAGTCTCTCCGGCATTCGCTATGTGGACACATTGCTCATCCCCGGCGGCAGAGGCTTGCGCGAATCGAATGGCCTCCAGAAGCTTACGGCCTGGTTGCAGAAGAACGCGGGCTCGATTCGGCGGATCGCGTCGATTTGCACGGGAATCTATGGCCTCGCACCATCGGGATTGTTGAACGGCCGAAAGGTCGCGACGCACTGGAGGTTCACCGCGGATTTGGCGAAGCGTTACCCAGCGCTGAGAGTCGATTCTTGTTCGCTCTACGTAAGGGACGGGAAATTCTGGACCGCTGCGGGAGTGACGGCGGGCATCGATCTTTCGCTGGCTCTGATTGAGGAGGACTTCGGCCCGGAAGTGGCACTTTCGGTCGCGCGCGAATTGGTCGTGTACATGAAAAGGCCTGGAGGGCAGGAGCAATATTCGGAGCCGCTGCAGTTTCAAGTACAATCGCGCAGTCGCTTTGCGGATCTCTTGCCGTGGATGCTGGCACATCTAGAGCAGGATCTTTCGGTCGAGTCGCTGGCGGCGCGAGTTTCGCTGTGCCCGCGGCAGTTTTCGCGGCGCTTTACACACGAGTTTGGGAGCAGCCCGGCTTCGCTTGTGCGGCGACTGCGGCTGGACGAAGCCCGGCAGCGCCTCTCCGCGCCGGACTGCACGGTTGAGGGCGTCGCGCGCTCGGTGGGTTTCAGCGACGGCGATAATTTCCGGCGCGCCTTCGAACGGTCTTTCGGGATTGCTCCGAGCTTGTATCGAGGTCGGTTTGCCGCGAAGCGTTGATTACAGCGTTGAAAATCAGTACCGACAAACGCGCTTGTGATCACTAATGGCCGACTTCCGGATTGTCGGCAATACGAAAAGCTATCCAGGAACGGGGTTATGGGACACTTTCCGGGCGGAATTACAAACTCCTGTTCCACCAATGCAGCGCCTACTTAAAATTCTCTCCTTAGCGACGGGCCGGGCGCCTTTATGTGAGGTCGCCAGAAAATTTTCATGTACGGGGACTGACTAAAGGTCAGGGGAGTCCTCTTTGCGCTGAAAGAAACCGGCTGCGTGGAACGGCTCCGGGCAACGTCAGCAATCCGATCAGACTTTGCTGCAAGCCCGTCCAAGCGACCGGACGGGCTTATCCTTTCAAGGCCGTCTCCTCTATCTAGTGTCACCGGGTACTGTTACAGCATCGTAGATTTTATTCATTTCATCCTGGAAGAATCGCTATACAGGGTTCCCCGGGTAGGTTTCGTATATTGCTGAAAACAAAAGAAAAGCTGCTGGTCATCTGCATGCCTCTACCCCTATAGGTTGTGGAAGGATATGAAATGATTATCTTCGTTCTGACTTATGCCTTCCTGGCTCTGTTGGTTCTTTCCTCAGTTGGTTCAGCGAGCGCCGAAATTCGTAGGGCAAGCGTAAGGGTTGCTCATGTTTCAAGCTGCCTCAACCCGGGAGATTTTCAAGTGCTTGACCAACAAACTCACCAGATCGGTGCGTAGGCCAATAGTGAATCAGCCCAGAAGGAGACTGCGATGAGCGTTGTCAACCCGATGTTCGATCCAGCTGAGAATCAGTGGCCGGGCTACCCGGCGGGGAGCACGGAACTACATTACCGGCGCAAGTCCAAGGCGGTCTGGGTGGTTGTCGTGGTGTTTGTCGTTGCCCTGGGAGCGTCCGCCTACTACGGTTACTTCTCCTTGAAGAAGCACAACATCCAAATCAGCCAGCTTTTCGGGAGCCAAGCCGCGATCAACGCGCTGACCCAACGAGCGGATGCTGCGGAAGGCAACTTACGTGAATTGACAGGGGGCTGGGAGAGCCTGGGACAACGCGTGACGAATCTTGAAGGCCTTGAAGGTAAGGTTGCGGATAACCTTAAGCAAACTCGCAAGTACGCTGAGGCATTGACGCAGCGGTTGCAGCAACAACTAAGTGCCCAGCTAGAAGCCCGCAGTTCTGAGCTGGATGCCCGCATTCGCCAAGTTGAATCCGAACAAACGGCTCAGCGTTCCCAAATGGAGCGGGTCCAGACTGAGCTCAAGCAGGACGTTGCGGCGGTCCGAGACGAGACTAGCCGCGATCTTTCCGGCGTCCATCAACAGGAGGAAACAAATACTCGTGATCTCGGCGCCCTGTCCCGACGGCTCGACCGCGACCGCGTCGATTTTGAGCTCGCCAAAGGACAGACGCAGGAGATAGCCCCTGGTGTCACCCTGCGAATCAGCGGAACGAACACCATGTATCAGCGCTTTCGGGGCTCGTTGTGGCTACTGCAAGACCACCGAACATTATGGTTGCGGGACCAAAGTGTCTATCAACCAGTCCGTTTCTTTCACAAAGAAACCGGAGAACCGGATGAATTGGTGGTTACGGACGTGACCAAAAAGTTCGTGATTGGCTATTTGTTGGTTCCTGCCCAGCGGGAAGCTGCTGCTGTCGGCGCATTACCTGATCAGAGAGCAGTAATCGCTACCTCGGGCCGCGAGTAGCCATCATTCCCCGAATGACCGTAGAAGGAGGAAAGATGAGCGCGGAGTCAGCAGTTCAAGTGTGGTGCGATCAATACGAGAGGCTGCTCAAGGAATCTCAGGTTGCCTTGACCAATTGGAATCGGGGTCGCGCTGAAATCCACGACTCCAGGCGTCGAGGACGCGATGTGGACAGCGAACTGCGGACGCTCCAGGCGAATTTCGCCAGAGCTTGGGCGCTGCTGCAATATCACGAACACGAATGCGAAGTATGTCAAACAGTCGTGACTCTAGACGGTGAGCGTTCCGAAACTGAGAGATTCCATCAGCGTTGCCAATAAAGTCGAGACGGTTTCAAGGGGGGAAGGGATGGTCGTCATAGCAGCGTTAGTGCGAGTGGCTTTCGTGTTTTTGGGCCTTGTGTGACGTCTGCAGCCGATAACTTGATTGGACGACGCGACGAATCGCGTTTTCGCCAATTGTGACGCTTTTTGGACTCTCTCATCCCTTTTCAGACAGGGAGGTCGAAGCGCTTCTAAGGATAGTAACCGGTTGTGGGAGACTCGTCTCGGCTGTGTTCTTGATGACGGTGAACTATGCGTTTATCCGATCGCACAGCAACCAGAGACTTTGGCGGGCTCTATAGGTACACTGGTGCTGGATTCAGCTCTGAGGATTCGATCTCCTGGAGTCTCGATGCTTCGGCACCCTCATCGATGGGGAAACTGAGGAGCAAATGCTGAGAGCGATGGTGGTGGGACTCGCACTTTTGGCGACATCTTCAATAGTGGCGGTCGCTCAGACCCGACTGAATACCGCGGAAATCCGTCGTAACAGCGGACTGCTGGCGGTATGCACGAATGCCGAGCCCGATGAACGGTCGGTCGCAGCGGCTTTGTGTACTGGCTATCTTCAAGGCGTCGTTGAAGGAGTGAATTTCGCCACTCTTGGCGACCACAATAAACTTCTGATCTGCAGGCCGAGTGATGTCACCGGCGAGCAGATGCGCGAGGTCGTGGTTAACTACTTGAAGAACCATCACAACGAGGGTCACCAGTTGTCTGTCATACATGCCACAGAAGCGTTTGTCCAGGCATGGCCGTGCAAATCCAGCGCGGCTCCAAGATAAAAAATGACGTCGTCAACTAACTGAAAGCAAAGGCGAAATGGTGGAGGCGCGGGTGGGATTCGAACCCACGAATGGAGGTTTTGCAGACCTCTCCCTTGGGCCACTTGGGTACCGCGCCAAACAATCGAGTATAGCAAATCCCGCACGAGGCAGTGTCCGGCCACCGCACAACTTCGCGCAAATTTGAGAAGCTATTTCCTTTCGGCAGGTGACGCTACTCTCGCCTCGCGCAAAAACCGCGCCGCTTCTTCTGGCGGCGTCGGATTAATATAAAAGCCCGTTCCCCACTCGAATCCCGCCACCTTCGTCAATTTCGGGATGATCTCGATGTGCCAGTGATAGTGATCGTTGATTTCTTCCCCGATCGGCGACGTATGAATCATAAAGTTGAACGCCGGCTTATCCAGCGCCGCGTCCAGCCGCATCAGCGCATCCTTCAACATTCTAGCCAGGCTCGCGTACATCGAGCTTTGATTATTCTCGTACGCCGATCCGTGCGCTTTCGGCAGCAGCCACATTTCAAACGGAAATCGCGAAGCGTACGGCGCGATCGTAATAAAGTGCTCGTTCTCCCCGATCACTCGCTCCCCGGTGTCCCGCTCCTGCCGGATGATGTCGCAAAAAATGCACCGCTCTTTTTCGTCGTAATAATGCCAGCAGTTGTCCACTTCCTCGCGCACGCGTCGCGGCACGATGGGTAACGCGATCAACTGCGAGTGTGGATGCTCGATCGACGCTCCCGCCCCTTCGCCGTGATTCTTGAAAATCAAAACGTACCGGAAGCGCTTGTCATTCTTCAGGTCCAGCATCCGGTCGCGGTAAGCCCACAACACGTCTTCGACTGCCCGCTCCGGCAGCATCGCCAGTGACGACCCGTGCTCCGGCGTCTCAACGATCACCTCGTGCGCGCCCACGCCGTTCATCTTGTCGAACAATCCTTCACCTTCGCGGTCCAGTTCGCCCTCGATCCCTAGCGCCGGAAATCGATTCGGCACGACGCGAATGCTCCACCCCGACGTGTTTGCTCCGCCTCCGTTGCGCCCGTACACCAGAATCTCCGGCGGCGTCTTCCCTTCGGCTCCCGGACAAAACGGACAATTCTTCTGCCCAAGCGGCACCACCGTCTCGCGCAGAAAATCCATCGGCCTTCTTCCGCGTTCCGTCGAAATAATCACCCATCGACCGGTTATCGGATCTTTTCGTAGCTCCGGCACAGCAATCCTCCCAATACGTGCTCGGGGACAAGAGTAGAGGTAAGAGCACCCTTACCCGCAATTGTACCGCGTCTAACCGCCTCTTCGGCTACCCCAGCCTAGGTTTTTCAGGGCAGGTTCTTCCGGAGGCAACCTCTGATTCCTTACCCTCATGATTGAGGCCCAAAGCCGGATCCAGTGGGCTCTTAACGGGAGAGGCCGTGCTCTGGGGCCGCTTCCAAAACGAACGCCCTCAAAAATTCTCGAGGCTGGCCCACCCTTTGGCTTGTAAGGGTGGTTCTTCGTAAAGTGATGAGATCCCGTCCTGTGCTTGAGGCTTCTCCTTGCTTCCTTGCTTCCTTGCTTCCTTGCTTCCTTGCTTCCTTGCCTCCCTGCTTCCTAACTCTTCCGACTTTGCTACTCCCACGACATCTGCGGACTAAACGCATCCTTATGCAACCGCACTTCCGGAGCCATCCCGCGGCGATTATCGATCGCCAGCACGTCGAACCGGCACGGACAATCCCCCACGTGCCGCTCCCCAAGAAACCGCCGTGCGGTCCGCACCACCACGCGCTGCTTTTCACCCTTCGCCCCGCGCGGCATGTAATTCCGCGCCACAAACACATACCCATTCCGCCGCAGATACCAATATGCGTAAGTCTCCCTGCGCATCCCGGTTCGCCCCGCTTCCAACTTCCGCGCCGCAGCGCTCTTCTCCGGAAGCCTCGACCCTGCAGGCTGGGGATCGCCGAGCTCGTGCTCCGCAGGCGCATGGTCCCGCTCGCCGCGCAATCCTTTTCGCGCAGCCCACCGCACCATCCCAAATATCAAAGTCGAGAAAATCGCCACGTGGGTTCCTGCCGGATAGCACTACAGGAGCCGCCAAGTCCAACCTATGCCTGAGTATAAACAAAAATCCCGCGGCTGCCACGCATCATCTCCGGCAGCCACGGGATCTGCTGTTCTTCCTTGCTTCCTTACTTCCTTGCTTACGTCGTTACTTCTTTTCTTCTTCTCTGAAGCATTCTTCGAGCGTCTTCACCGCAAACTCCGCCTGCTCCTCATCGACAACCAATGGCGGGCAGAATCGCAGGGTCGTGTCTCCCGACCCCAGAATCAGCAGCCCCTTGTGATACGCCGCCTGAACAATCCGATTGCGCATCTCCGGCGCCTTTTCTTTGGTTTTCTGATCCTTTACCAACTCGATGCCGATCATCAATCCTCGTCCGCGTACTTCGCCGACGTTCTTGAACCTTTGTGTCCAATCCGCGGTACGCTTCAGGATGAATTCCCCGACTCGTTTGGCGTTGTCCATGTATTTCGACTCGAGCAGTTGTATCGTCGCGAGCGACGCCGCGATGCACACCGGGTTTCCTCCAAATGTCGACGCATGCGCGCCCGGCTTCCAATCCATCACGCTGGCCCGAGCGATCACCGCGCTCAGCGGCATTCCCGAAGCAATGCCCTTCGCCGTGCAAATGATGTCCGGCTCGATGCCTGCTGTGTGGTCCACCGCCCACCACTTCCCGGTGCGGCCCATGCCTGATTGCACTTCGTCCGCCACCAGCAGAATCCCGTATTTGCGGCAAATCTTCTGCAGGCCCTGTAGGAAGTCCGAAGGCGCCAGGATATAACCGCCCTCGCCCTGAATCGGCTCGATGAAAATTCCCGCCACCTCTTCCGGGTCGACGCGCCGCCGGAACAATTCGTACTCCAGGTAGTTCAAGCAGTCCGCGGTCGCATGCTCCGGATTCACGCCGTACGTGCCGCGATAGGTGTCCGGGTACGGCATATGAAACACGCCCGAAAGCAGCGAGCCGAATCCCTTCCGCTGCACGGCGCGGCTTGCCGTCAACGACAGCGCCCCCATCGTGCGCCCATGAAACGCACCGTTAAACGCAATCAGCTTGTCGCGCTTGGTGTGATACTTCACCAGCTTGATCGCCGCTTCGATCGCCTCCGCGCCCGAATTTCCGAAATACACGCGCTTCGATTCCTTGCCCGGCGCAATCGAGCTCAACTTCTCCGCCAGCAGCGGCATTCCTTCGTAGTAAAAATCCGTGCCGGACAAATGAATCAGTTCCGCAGCCTGCTTCTGAATCGCGGCCACGACTTCGGGATGGCAATGCCCCGTCGCACAGACCGCGATGCCGGCCGCAAAATCCAGAAACATATTTCCGTCGACGTCCTCGATCATCGCGCCGTGGCCGCGCTTCGCCACCAGCGGATAGTCGCGCGTGTACGACGGCGAAACATATTTCGTATCCAGCTCGACAACGCGCTTGGCGTTGGGTCCCGGCAGCGGCATGTTCAACTTCGGCAATTTCGCGCCGGTCAAATTCGTTTCGGTCAATTTCGTGTCGGTGGTGGCAATCATTTCTTCCTCCTCGTGAAGAATGGACGGCGGTTAACTCATGGAAACGGAGGTACTTGCAAGCAGGCGGCATTCGCGTGGACCACTACGCGCTCGGATGCGACCCGGAGAGGAGAGTTTGTTAGTCTACGCCGTAGAGGTTGGGGCGTACGTCGGCCGGGGACGCGATGCCTGTGAAGTGCTCGAGATTGAATGTACCGTGATTCATTTGCGTTTCCAGCGGACGCTTCCGTCCCGGCTATCTTCCAGAATTATACCACGATCCGCGAGTTCCTTACGGATGCGATCGGAGGCGGCGAAGTCCCGCCGCTTGCGCGTGTCTTGCCGCTCGGCAACCAATTTTTCCACTTCTGCGTCAGACAGCGCGCCCCTGGCATCGCCGTAGCCCAAGGCTTGCAGCTTCTCGCCATCGGTGTCGGCGATCACCGCGAACACGCGATCGAACGCCGCCAGCAATGCCTGCGCCGCGGCCACGTCGCCTTGACGGAACTCGCCTTTGTCCATGGCGATGTTCGCTTCGCGCACCAAATCATAGACCGCGGCAAGCGCCATCGCGGTGTTCAAGTCATCGGACAAGCCCGCGTCGAAATCCTGCGCGGCCTTGGCGATACGCTCGGCCATGCCGGGTTGCTGGCCCGCGGGAAATTTTCCTTGTGCCAACCGGTCAGAAAAATTCCGCAGCCGTTCGACGGCGCTGGCCGCTTCCTGCAACCCGTCGAAGGTGAAATTCAGTTGCCGCCGGTACGGCACCTTTGCCAGCGCGAATCGCAGCGCCGACGGCTTGTAACCTTTTGCGAAAAGATCGCGCAAGGTAAAGAAATTGCCGAGCGATTTCGACATCTTCTCGCCTTCGACCAGCAAGTGCTCGGCGTGCATCCAGTAGCGGACGAATTTCTTCCCGGTCGCGCCTTCGCTCTGCGCGATCTCGTTTTCGTGGTGCGGAAACGCCAGGTCGATCCCGCCGGTATGAATGTCGATCGTTTCGCCCAAAAGTTTCATGGCCATCGCGGAGCACTCGATGTGCCAACCCGGCCGCCCTGGGCCGATCGGCGTCTCCCAGAAATGCTCGCCCGGCTTGGGTGCTTTCCACAAAGCGAAGTCCCGGGCGCTCTCCTTCTCGTAGCGATCGTTGTCCACGCGTACGCCAGTTTGAATCCCGCTGACATCGATCTTCGACAATTTCCCGTAATCCGGAAACTTCGCGATGCGGTAGTAGATCGATCCCTCGCCCGAATACGTGAACGTTTTCTCTTGCAAACGCTGGATCAGCTTGACCATGTCGTCGATGTAGTCGGTCGCGCGTATCCAATGTTCGGGCGCCTCGATGCTCAGCGTCTTGCAATCGTCGAAAAATGCCTGCACGTACTTTTGCGTGTAGTCGCGAATGCCGACGCCCGCCGCGGCGGCCTTGGCGATGATGCGGTCGTCCACGTCGGTCAGGTTCATGACGTGGTTGAGCTTGAATCCGCGCAGTTTCAAGAAACGCCGCAAAATGTCCTGAAACACAAAGGTGCGGTAGTTGCCGATGTGCGCGTAGTCGTACACCGTCGGCCCGCAGGTGTACATGCTCACTCCGCCCGGTTTCTGAGGAACAAACGGCTCGGTCTCGCCGCTCAACGTGTTGTGCAGTCGAATTTCGTTCATAGGTCCATAGGCCGCGATCAAACCCCGAAAACAAAACCATAATTCTATCCGACCCATGAAGGAAAACAAACTTGGGAGAGGAATTCGTGAGTAGTGGGTAGTGAACAGTGAGACGGGAGGTTAACCGATCAACTTCCTCCCCCCGCCATTTTTCGTAAGTGCGGATTCTAAAGGACTTAGGTGTTTGATCTTCGCCTGATATTCGCTCCTGACACCGCACACCTCCGGGGCATTTGTATGATTCTCAAAGGAAAGGGGTTGCGGGAAAAGGAGTTGGTAAGTTGATGAAAACACAGAGCGGTCATTTCGTGGACGCGTATAGGGCTGCGCGGAAAGCATCTTTCGGCGTGGCCGTACTTGAGGATACGCGATAAAGAATACCATAAAAGTTATCTCTTATCAGATTGTATCTTTGTAGGTAATCATTCGAACGATTGGTGCACAGCACTGGGGTTTTCCGCCATTGACGGGTACACATAAAAATGAGATATTTACACATCAGCGTGCGAGGCACATATGCGAACCAACATCGAGATCGATGACCGATTAATGGCAGAGGCGATGCGCAGTTGCCGCTGTCGGACTAAACGGGCGACGGTGGAAGCAGCGTTGCGGTTGTTGATTCAGACGAAATCGCAGGCGGGAATGCGGCGGTTGCGCGGAAAGGTCGATTGGCAGGGCGATCTTGAAGAGTCGCGCCTCGGACGCGTCTCGGAATAACTCTTGCCGTGGTGATCGTCGATACAACGGTGTGGGTAGACTACCTTCGCGGAAAACAAAATCCTCAGGTGGACTGGTTGTATCGGGAGATGGATCGTCAACGACTCGGGTTGACCGATCTGATTTTGTGCGAAGTGTTGCAGGGCGTGCGGGAGGAAGCGACGTTCGCCAGCGTGCTTAAGGAACTGGGCCAGTTCGAGATATTCGAGACTGGAAGCGTGGACCTGGCGGTGGCGGCTGCCCAGAATTTCCGGAAGCTGAGGCAACGAGGACTTACGGTCCGGAAGACGATCGACTGCCTTATCGCGACATTTTGCTTGCGGGAAAAGCATGTGCTGCTGCATCGGGATCGGGACTACGAGGCGTTCGAACAGGAATTAGGATTGAAAGCGGTCGAGCTATAGGCGGGGTAGGCGACGAGTTTCGCGCAGTGGAAATACGGAAGCAAAATTGACTTCGGACAGATTCCAGCATATCGTCCGGCGTACAAAGTGCAGAACGGCTGGTGCCAAGCCGTTGGTCCTGCAAGGTCCCCTTCATTTCAGCGTTGGATTATTTGTTTTGATTTGCCGGGCCCCGGGCATCGGATTCGCTTGCGTGTAGAACGCAAGAACCCGAAAGCTATTTCGCAAAGTTGCGCAACAAAGTTGCACAAACAAGGAGAGTCCATGAAGAGAATTTGCATAGTGTGTGTGATGGCTCTGTTTTCGCTGGGGAGCGCTGCGCTTTCACGGGCGCAAGCAACCGGCGCGACGGAGAAGAATGTGGCTGCGCTCGAACAGGAGTGGCTGCACTCACAAAAGACGAATAATCCTGACCTGGTGGCGCCGGTGCTGGCGGAAAAATTCGTCAGCACCAATAGCGACGGGAAAGTCACTGACAAGGCCGAGTCGCTGGCGACCGCCAAGGCGACGAAATACGCCAGCGTGGATTACATCGACGTGAAAGTGACAGCGTTTGGCAATACGGCCATCGCAGTCGGCGGCTTCAAGGCCAAGGGCACCGACGCCACGGGAAAGCCTATGGATGTCAACGAGCGCTTTACCGATACCTGGATGAAGATGAGCGATGGCAAGTGGCAGTGCATCGCGAGCCATAGCTCGACCGTGAAGATGTAAGCGCCAGTACAAGAGCAATGGAAGTGGCCGCCGTATCCTTCGGCGGCCATTTTTTTTCGATCGGCTGCGAAAAGGCGCCTTTGGGGATTCTTTCCAGGCCCGTCACGGCTCAATGTGTTTCGCCTTATGGAGCGGCAAATAGCTCGGAGAAGAAACTTTGGATTGCCTGCGACGAGCGCGCGTCGCTCAGAGCGTGATATTCGACGCCGGGTAGCTTGGGCCCGCTTTCGTGAGTGAAGCCGTGCATGGCGTTGCCGTAGACGAGCAACTGCCAATCGGCGCCGCCGGTCTTCATCTCTTCGACGAAGGCGTTCACGTGGGTCATCGGGACGTGGGGGTCCAGGGCACCGTGACAAACCAGGATCTTGGCCTTCACGGCGCGGGGTTGGGAGAGGCGCAAGGTGTCCATGCTGCCGTGGACGCTCACTACTCCCATCAAGTCCGCGCCGCTTCTGGCGAGTTCGAGGACGGTCATTCCGCCGAAGCAATAGCCGACCGCCGCGATGCGGCCATCGACCAGAGGGTGCGAGCGCAATACCTCGATTCCCGCGGCGGCGCGCTGGACGAGCTTTGCGGGATCACTACGCAACTCGGTGATGCGGGCCATGACGCGCTGGCGATCACCGGCCACTCCGTGGCCATACATGTCGCAGGCAAAGGCGACGTAGCCTAGCTCCGCCAGGCGCCGGGCGCGGCCTTTCGCGTGGTCGTCCAAACCCGCGCCGCCGTGGACGACCATCGCGCCTGGACGCCTGCGGTTGATTGTGTCATCCCACACGAACAGGCCGGTGAGGCCGGCGTCGCCATCGCGGTATTCCACTGCTTGGGTGTTGATTTTCAAGGGTTCGCCTCCGAGAAAGTTAGCCCCCACTGGACGGTCCGGTGGGGTTACTGTATGAATCGCCGTTAGTAATTATAGCAGATTTTGGGGGAAAAATCAAATTTGGCGGCATTTTGCGAGGAAAATTCAAGAAAACCGAAATTAAGAAACGCCATCCTCGACGAACCGAGGCCTCAGGTTAAGACGCACATATGGCGCGGGCTTCGCGGGGCACAGACACTACGCGTGATCCAGAGCTTGTTGCCGGCCCAGCGGGTGGTGATGTGGTCGAGAATGATGTTGTAGTTATCGCCGTTGGCGATTTCCAGGTTCACGGTACCGGTGTCGGGGCCCGCGGGGATATTGATGTTGTCGGCGCTGAAGGTGCAGTAGCGCACAGTGACGTCGTGTGTGGCGATATACAAGGATTGGTTGGCGATGTTGGGGCCACCGATGATGACCTCGCCGGGAGCGGTTTGGCACGCGACGGTGAGATATGGACTCGCAATCGTGAATCTCTCGGACGGAGTAATGATTCCCGCAACGCGGAAGACGCACGTGCGCGGACCGGTGGCGAAGGTGCAGGCGCGGAGCGAGCCTTCGCCGGAATCGTTGAGATTGGTGACTTCATAGACTTGGCCGCCGCGTCCGCCGGCCGACGCTGCGCCTCCGCCCTGCGCGCCGGGGAACGCAGGGAGAGCGCCGGAGGCCACGGGGGCAGAAACCGTAATGGTGGCGGTGGCCGATTTCGTGGTGTCGGCAACGCTGGTTGCGGTCACGGTATCGGTGCCGGCGGTTGAGGGAGCGACGTACGCCCCGGTCGAAGAGATGGTGCCGAGCAGCGCGACCCAAGTGACGGACGTGTTGGTCACGGCGCCTTGCACGGTGGCGGAGAATTGGAGCGTGCCGCCGGTTGTGACGGAAGCGGAGGACGGAGACACGGTGACCGAGGTTACGATCGGCGCGGGAGTTGGGGCTGGAGTTGGCGTTGGGGCTGGAGTCGGAGTCGGAGTTGGTGTCGGGGCAGGAGCTGGAGTCGGCGTCGGGGTAGGAGGAGCGGGCGCGGGAGTTGGAGTCGGAGTCGAAGAGCCTGCCGTGGCGGTTGCGCTGAACGGCACGAAGACGGGAGCGGAACCGGCGCTCGTCATGAGGGATAGGCGACCCGTGGCCGTGCCAGGGGTGGTGGCCGCGAAGGCCACCTGAAAACTTTGACTCGCACCGGGGCCCACGTTGGCGGGAACGGAAAGACCCGTCGCGCTGAAGCCCGCGCCGGTTACGGAGACTTGGTTGATCGCGACGCTGCCCGTGCCAATATTGGTGGCCGTTACGGTTTGCGAGCCGGTATTCCCGACGACCGCGGCAACCGAAACGCTGGTGGGAGTGACGACGAGCGCTGCGGAGGCGGATTGCGAGTCGGGACTGGAATTCGCGGCGGGGGAGACAACGCCGGAGCAGCCGGAAGCCCAGATGCACCCGGCGACAAGAGCGAAGAGGAACGCGAGGACAGCGCCTCGGTTCGCGCTGAAAGAATTCAACGTGGATCTTCTTTCTTGGTTTAATTTTTGTTTTTTGCGGCGGAGCGCGGGTTCGATTCGCTGCGCAAGCAAAGCTGGCGCGGACAAGGGCCAGGGTGCGCGAATGCTAGTTTCGAATGGGCTAAGCAACAACTTGTACGGAGGACAGTTTCCGGGCATGGAATGGACAGTCCCGGTACTGTGCTGCTGATTTTTTGCTGCGCGAAGCAAATTTCGCCGGGGATAAAGTGAGATTACACGCTGTTGACGAACCGCGCGGAGCCTCATAGAGTTGCGAGTCACTTTGCGATTCGATAGGAGCTGGTCTTCACTATGATTTTTCCAAGTCATGCGAGTTGGCGTTCTTTCTTAAGGACTTGCGGGCAACTCTTGCTGGTGACAGCTCTCCTTGCGCGGTGTGCGCACGGACAGAACGACGCGGCGGCGGATAAAGGCAAAATGCTGACGCCCGAGGCGTCGCTGAACTTGCGCTCCATTGCGGATTTGCAGTATTCCCAGGACGGGACGCGCCTGGCCTTTGTGGTCACCGAGCCCGCGAAGGGTACTGGGCGGGCGCGCCACATTTGGGTGCACGACGCGCAGACCAGCGGGGTGCGTCAATTTACGTTTTCCGCAAAGTCAGAGAGTTCGCCACGGTGGTCGCCTGATGGGAAGCAGCTCGCGTTTCTGTCGGATCGCGGCGACGAGCAGCAGATTTACCTGATGCGCGGGGTTATGGGCGAAGGAATTTCGCTGACCAAAGGCAAACGCGGGATCAAGAGTTTCGAATGGTCGCCGGACGGAAAGCAGATTGCCTTTATTGCTCCGGACGCCAAGACGGACGCGGAAGAAAAGAAGGAAAAGGACAAGGATGACGC
This sequence comes from Candidatus Acidiferrum sp., assembly GCA_049512575.1. Taxonomy (GTDB): domain Bacteria; phylum Acidobacteriota; class Terriglobia; order Acidiferrales; family UBA7541; genus Acidiferrum. The sequence continues at coordinate 16,945 of JBEKWY010000019.1, read as the reverse complement.
GCATGTTGTGGACAAGGAAGCCAAGCGCGCGCGGTTGTGGCTGCTGGATGTGGCCGCGGGAGAAACGCGGGCGCTTACCAAGCCGACTTGGGAGGTGCAGGAGGCCGTTTGGTTGCCGAGTGGAAACCAATTGATCGTGAAGGCTACCGACCGGCCACAGTCGGACGAAAACACCGAACGCATTTTCAGCGTGCAGGTCTCTGATGGGAGCACGAGGCTCTTGATCGCGCCGCGAGGTCCGTTCGGGGAGCTGCGCGTTTCGCCCAACGGTAACACGGTGAGTTACGTAGGCTCGCGCGAGGATGGTCCCGATCCGCACGACCTGCTACTCCTGGCGGTAGGTGGACACGCAGCTCGAAATCTGACCGGTGCGAGCCTGGACCGCCCGGTGGAGGATTATCACTGGCTAAAGGATGGCTCGATTGTGATGGTGGCGGCGAACGGTTTCGGCAGCCTGTTCCTGAAATATTCCGGACAAGGGGCGAAGCTGGACTTGGCGGCGGCGCCGGTGCCGACCGGCAGCGTCGCGCTCGGCTCCGGTGACGAGATCGCGTTTGTTTCGCAGACGGCGACGCACCCGCCGGAAGTTTGGTTGTGGGATCAGAAAAGTGCGCCACGACAGATCTCTCACCTGAACCATTCGTGGAAGCAGTTCACGCTGAGCGCGCTGGAATATTACAAATACAAGTCGTTCGACGGCACGGAAATCGAGGCAGCGCTCTTGCGACCGCAAGGAGCGGATCCAAAAGCAAAGCTGCCGATGATCGCGCTGATTCATGGCGGGCCGACGGGGCGCTGGTCGGATTCGATCGAAACTTGGGGACAACTGCTGGCGACGCACGGCTATGCGGTGTTCTATCCCAACATTCGCGGATCGGTGGGCTACGGGCAGAAATTTGTGGAGTCGAATCGCGGCGATTGGGGCGGCGGAGACTTCAAGGATGTGATGGCCGGCGTGAAGGATCTGGTGGATCGCGGGATCGCCGACCCGGCTCGCCTGGGGATTGGCGGCTGGTCGTACGGCGGCTACATGGCCGAGTGGGCCATTACGCAGACCGATGAATTCAAGGTGGCGGTCTCCGGCGCAGGCATGGCGAATTTGATTTCCGAATTCGGCATGGAAGATCATCCCGCGGGCGACGAGTGGTTTTACGGCACGCCGTGGGAAAAGCCCGAGGGGTTTCTGAACAGTTCGCCTTTCATCCACATGAAGAATGCCAAGACGCCGACGCTGGTGCTGCAAGGCGACGCGGACACGATCGATCCTTTGGGACAGAGCCAGGAACTGTATCGAGGGCTGAAGCGCTATGGCGTCGAGGCGGAGCTGGTGGTTTATCCACGCGAGCCCCACGGCTTCCATGAAGAGAAGCATTTGCTCGACCGCCTGAACCGCATCCTCGCCTGGTATGACAAATATTTGAAGGGCGACGAGACGAAGCGAACCGCCGAGCCAGCCACAAAATAATTGCGCGCGGCTCAACCCTGGAGTTGTTGATCCTGTGGCCTCCTGAACCAAACGGCTTGAACCTAAGGTTCGCGGCGACCGCACGCACCGGACAAGTGGCCCCTGACGGGGCGGAGGCACATGCCTAATAACCAGTCTGCAGATATCCGGCGCCCATCTTGCGGCGGTCTTCCGGCCACGCTTCGGCGATCTATGTACCCGCCAGCGCCCATTCGCCGCCAATTCCGATGCCCGCCAACAACCGGAACAATCCCAACTGCCACACCGTCTGCGACAAAGCAGCAGCTCCCGTAAAGATGGCATAAACGAAGATGGTGGCAGCGAGTACCCGGGTGCGGCCAAACTTGTCGGCAATCGGCCCCCAAATCAACGACAGTCCCCATCCGACCAGGAAGAGTGCGAACAACGTCGATCCCGCAAACCCCACACTGGCCGGAGTGGCCTGGAACCCCGACTTCGGAAGCAGCTCTGTGAGTGCAGGGCTGAGGACGAATGCATAGATCACCGAATCCATGCCGTCCAGCGTCCAACCGGCCCATGCGCCCCAGAATCCAGTGATTTGCTGGCGTGAAAGTTTGGTGTGAATTGCGGGTAGTGGGCGGGTCGCTGCTTCATTGGCCATGGCGCCCCCTAGACGTGGAATCGTCGACGCCCGCGGTTTCAAACAGCGCCGCGACCGCGGGCTTCATTACCTTTCCCATTGCATTGCGCGGAAGCGTATCCAGCACCAGAAGCCGCGAAGGCACTTTGTAAGCCGCAAGCAACTCCTTGGCCCAGATGCGAAGGGACGGCAGATCGAGGGCATCGCCGTCATTCAGCACCACGGCCGCAGCGACGCACTCGCCCCACTCTGGATCGGGCAGGCCGACCACGGCACACTCGGCCACGGCGGGATGTTCGCGCAACGCTTCCTCAATCTCCAGCGCGGATACCTTGTGGCCGCCGGTCTTGAGGATGTCGATGTTCGTGCCCGGGGCATCCGCGCATTTTGGTATGAACATTCCCGTTCGCCAGTCAGCAGAATTGCCGGATATCGCCCCGAACGTAGGCAACGAATTCAACCAGCGGCGCGCCATGATTCTCTACACCAGCGGCACGACGAGCCAGCCCAAGGGTGTCCGGCTCGGCAGCACTGCCGGTGACCACGCTCCACCGTTGGAAGGAAATCAGCGGCCACACGCTGCTGGAGCGCTACGGTATGACGGAGATTGGCATGGCAAGCTGTGCCGCCCGGTTCTCCCTCGCCTAGGCACCGGTCAGGTTGATGGGCTGGCGCAGATCTCCCGAAGCGTGCAGATCGAAGGGAACGAGAGGCAGCGTCGACTCGATCGCGTCTCGAAATCGGCAACCCATGGGGTGCCCGGAACCCATTTACCTGTCTGCCAGGCAAACCCACAGGCATTTTCTCTGCTTTTGCAAAAAGCGCGGTATTAGATGGTTGACAGGAGCCCTCCCATCTGCTCGAGCAGCCGGACGGGCAAATTCAAATCTGTCCATGTAGGAAACACTTATGAATACGAATTATACCGTTGTAAGGGGTTTGGTAGCGCCCACGCCCGAAACACAGCCCACAACCATCGACGAACTTGTCGAGCGCGCCATCGCGGAGCATCTGAAGTTCCACGCCGATGATGGTTCGGGGTTGTTCATTTGGGCGACGCCCGACGTAACCGGAGCCCCGCTCTACACTTACCCCATCAGTGCTGCAGATCCGGATCTGGCACTGGAGATCGCCAAAGCCTGCCACGAATGGCGGGGCATACTCCCTAGCGGCGAATGGATCTTGGTGTTTGCATGGGAGCAGGATAACCTCCCCGCTGTCGGCAACTAGTAACGTCCTTTCCCCGGGGAGCAAAATGGCACTTGTGCCTCCCGGGGAATACTCCCTCCAGCGCTCCAACCTCTCCTCCGAAAACCTTCCCGAGTGCCATTCCGCCCGTTCCTCACAACCTTCGCCGCACCACTGTCGTTGCTCCCAATACCCTAGGGACGACAGTGCTCCAATAAATTGACTATCGGACCCTCTATTGACGGTCACAGAGTGGCCTGATTAGAGGAGTACGCCAACATGTCTAGCGATCAAGTAACGAATATACCTGAAATACAACTCATGGAGGAAGACCCCACCGGCAAGGCCACCGAGCCAATATCCGGAGCCTCTCCCGAGGAACCTGAAAACACGCAAGCGAAGGCGGTGTCGCCGCAAAAACTTGCCGCGAACCGCTCCAACGCCCAACTTTCCAGTGGGCCCAGGACGCCAGAAGGCAAGCAAACAAGCAGCCAAAATGCGCGCAAGCATGGGTTTTTCGCTCGCCAACCGATTCCGGTCGGACCGGAGGGCGACAAGTTGTGGATGAAGTACAATGACCTCTATCAGGGCCTCTTCGAGCACTACGAACCCGTGGGGTATTTGGAAAAACTTCTCACCGAGAAAATCGCTACAGAGTACATACGGCTGTCCATTCTATTGGCGTATGAGGGTGTCTATGCGGGTGGAGGAGCCATCCATGTCGACGGCGTCAATCTCGTCCTGCGATTCCAAAGTGCGATCAACCGTCAACTTTTTTTGACAATGAAAGAACTCGAGCGTTTGCAAGAAAAGCGCAAGGGTCAATCCGAAAGCTAGCTTTTCCAGCGAAAACTGGACGACGTCGCGACGAGACCAGTCGAACGGATCACGCCCGCTGGGTGCGGCGCTGCGTCTCTTGCCCCATGGATACCAGAATCACCCGGGCGCGGATTGCGCAACAACTTTCCCCTTTTTGGAGCGCGCAGACCACCCTCGCCCCTTATCCGTCCGGTCGGGTGCGCAATGCCTGGCGAGTCTTGTCGGAAGCCTAACTTTTATTCGCAGAGAGGAATTTCGAAAATGATCTCACCGTCAAAGACACACCGTTCGCGCCACACCAAGAAGGGAAAGCGGCCACAGAAGACCCACTGCGCTCTTGTCTTCACTTTCCTGGAGATGTTCGCGGTGCCCCAGTGGTCAGCGCGCCAATTGCGGCTCATTGCGAAGCGAGCCGTCGCCCTTTGGAATATGTCGAGCAGCCGCCGCGAATTCCTTGAACTCTATGAGGATTACTGGCAGCTTCGTTATGACACTGGCCGCTTTTGTTCCATCGATAGGTTCCTGAAGTGGAGGGCACAGGCCTAGAGCAGCACCGGCTACAACAGCGCCATCAATTTACGGAACGAACCCAATGCTTTCGCGGACATTAGGACGCTGCGGCGTGAATGGCCGCAACGCCGACAACACCCTCATTCAGCGTTATTTGCGTTGGAATCCGGATACCAGGGTGATGATTGCCGTTGGAGTATAAACGGCAGCCGTCCACAGGCCGCAGATGGCCGAGGCCAGCAAGACGGTATTGACCCACGTACGCCGCGTGTAAGGAGGACTGAAGATCAGGCGCAGAGAAGAAAGTTCATCGGCGGCTTTCGCCTTGGCTTTTTTTTGTTGCCAGCGCTCGGCCTCCTTCACGCGCAACAAAACCATGCAGGCCACCACGACAGGCGTCAGGCCGCACCAGAACATGGCGCGCCAGCCATAGTGTGCTGCGACCGTGTAGTTGAGAGCGGAGGCCAGAAAGAAGCCTGCGTGGTAAATCTGACCAACCGGGCACTCGACTGGCGGAAGCGCAGTTATCTTGCTTTGCTGCCGAGCCGGTATTTTTCTTTCACCCGCAGTACTCTTGAGCGCATCAAAAGCAACGGGATGCTAAAGCCTCTCAACCGGGAACACAAGCAATGACACCTACACGAGTCGTCATCGTCGGAGGCGGATTTGCCGCCGTGCAGTTCGCAAGGACCTTGCGCGGCAAGCTTTCCACGTCCCAGTGTGAGATTCTCCTTTTTAGCTCCGAGAACCACATGGTGTTCCACCCTCTCCTGGCGGACGTGGCCGGGGCCTCCATCAACGTCGACGCAGCGGCCACTCCTCTCCGGCAGATGCTCCCCAAGGTTGGCTGCCGCACGGAGCGCATCCAGAGAATCGATCTTGCTGCTTCCGAGATAGTTTTCGACGACGGCAGCGGCGAGCTCAATCATTTGCACTACGATCACGTGGTGATCGCCTGCGGCGCCGAAAGCAACTTGAGCATCATCCCGGGGATGACCGAGCATGCCTTCGCCTTCAAGGTTATGCGCGATGCCATAGACGTGCGCCAGCACGTTGTCAGTCAAATGGAACAGGCCGAGGGCACCAGCGATCCCCAGCGCCGGCGCCGGCATCTCAGCTTCATTATCGTGGGAGCGGGCTTCAGCGGTGTTGAAGTCGCCGGAGAAATCAACGAACTGGTTCGCAGCAGCACCCGCTTTTACCATAACTTTCGCAAGGAAGACGTGGTGGTCTCGCTGGTTCATCCCAAGGACCACATCTTGCCCGAAGTCGCCCCAACTCTAGCGGAATTCGCCAGGAAGAGGATGGAGAAGGCCGGCATCACCCTGGTACTGAATACCCGCGCCGTCGCGGCAACTCACGAAGGAGTAGAACTGAGCGATGGGCGAATGCTCACCGGCGCGACCATCGTCTGCACCATCGGCACCGCTACTTCTCCACTGGTTCAGTACCTCGATGCTCCCAAAGAGCGCGGCCGCATTCTCACCCAGCCGGACATGCGAATCCAAGGCCACACCAATGCCTGGGCCCTCGGCGACTGCGCTCTAATCATCAATGCTTACGATAACAAGCCGTCCTTGACCACCGGCCAGTTCGCCGAGCGTCAGGGCCGCCAAGCGGCCCTCAACCTGGTGCGCGTCCTCAAAGGTGAGCCAACTCGGCCGTTTAGCTTTAAAGCTCTCGGCGAACTCTGTTCTATCGGCGGTTACCAAGCCGTGGCGGAAATGTTTGGCATGCATATCTCGGGTATTCTCGCCTGGTTCCTGTGGCGAAGCGTCTACCTCTTCAAGCTGCCGACGTGGTCTCGCCGGCTTAAGGTCGCCTTGGACTGGGGCTGGGATTTGCTCTTTCCTCGGGATCTCAGCTTCCTGAACAGCAACAGCGCCACCGCGAAACCGTTCACTCGCGCCTACTATCGCCCGGGCGATTTTATTCAACGGCAAGGAGACCCGGCTCGGGTCTTCAGCGTCATCGAGGAAGGGCAGGCCGAAGTCTTGGTCTCGGACGCACCGAACGATCCGCAAAGAGTCGTCGCCGTCCTCGGCAAGGGCGACTTTTTTGGCAACGCCGCCCTGCTCGAGAACCGCCCGCATCAAACCAGTATTCGCGCGCGGACCGTCGTTCGTCTGCGTCAAGCCACCAGCAGCCTCTTTTCGGAAATGGCCGGTTCTTTCGCGCCGCTGCGGGAACTGCTGGCCAACGCTGTGAATCGCAACTCAGACGAACTCAGGCGTCGCCTGCCTCTGGCCAAGGATTTATTGGATCGTGAGCCCCTTGCCTCCTTTCTTGACCCGCTTCCCGCCCGCACTCTTCGCAATGACACTAGCCTCGGCGATGCGATCAAGTACCTGGGGGAAAGTAGCGGCGGACAGCTCATCGTTCTTGGCGAAAACAACCGTCTGTGGGGAAAACTGGACCGCAAGGACCTCTATCAAATGGTCGCTCGCATCGCCCTCATTCCGCTGGACAAGCACGAGGGCTTGAGCCAGCGCAAACTGAGTGACTTTCTGCACCCGGACCCACTCTGTGTCACTCTCCAGGATTCCCCTTTCGTCGTCGCCGGAACCATGATTGAGCATGACATCGCATGGTTGCCGGTTGTCCGTAGCCTGGACGATACCGAACCGGTCGGCTATATCCGCGAAGAAAAAATTATGGACTTCATGCTCAACAAAGTCGCCAGCGCCAAAGCCAAAGAGGATGCAGCCACATCCGCGCCCGCTCCCGGAGAGCAGCCCGTGCAGCGTCGCGCGGAGTCTGCATAACCCTGCAGGTCCACCCAGGTCCAAACAGCGTAACCCCACAAATAGACCACCCATCCTGACTTTCTCTTTCTTGAGGAGACTGCCGGTCGGGATCCGGCCTGGCGACCCTGGCCCTGCAGGCGATGCAGACCCGAGCGACCCTTGGGTGCAGAGCGTGGTTATGTTCGCGTCGCTTGTGGCCGTGTAAAGAAAGGCCACAAGGGTTAGCGTACGTCTTTACAGCTTTTGCGCATCGTGTTACCGTCGTTCCCCGTACCGCCATTCTGCGCGCCAGGCGGCTGGGCCTCTGATCGAGCACCTGCCATACGTTTTGACGGGCGACCGTGAACCGGTCGAGTTGTATTCGCTGACGGCGACCACGCAACGGTCTTCGACAAGCGCGACCACGCAGCGGCCGACTGTAACCTCGACCGCGCGGCGGTTGATTCAAGCCCCTTCCCTTCGAAAAACACGTCGTGGTCTCTTTTCGCGTGGTTTGCTGCAGGTTGGCCTGATCTTGTTTGAATTTGGCCAGTGGCACAGGCTTCAGCCTGTGGATTTGAACTTGCAGCGACAGAACACAGGCTGAAGTCTGTGCTACTCGGGAGTAGCAACGCAACTGGGACTAACAAAAGGGGATACCTTGCTTAAGCTGCGAAAAGTGGAAATCATCGGATTCAAATCCTTTTGCGAACGCACCGTGGTGACGTTCAGCGGGACGGGCACGACCTGCATCGTCGGCCCAAATGGGTGCGGCAAGTCCAACGTGGTGGACGCCATCTCCTGGGTGCTGGGAGAGCAGAGCCATAAGTCCCTGCGCGCGGAGCGCATGGCCGACTGCATCTTTAACGGCACGATCAAGCGGCCGCCGATGGGTCTGGCGGAAGTGACGATTACGCTGGAAGACGCGGAACTCGCCGAGGCCGCGCGATTCGTGCTGGAAGGAGCGGCGGCGGCTTCGGAAGCTGCCAACGGTGCGACTCCTTTATTGACGGACGAACCCACCGCGGGTGTCAGCGAGCCGACCACCGAGATTTTGCCGCTGGATGCTCCGGCCGTGGCGGAAACACCGCACGCGGACGCGCAGGCCACCGACGACATTCCGGAAGTTGCTGCGGAGATGGTCCCGGAATCGGATTTCCTGAAGGGCAAGCGGCGGAAGAAGAATGCCGAGAAGCTGGCGCTGGCTACGAAGCCCGGCGAAGTGGTTATCAGCCGGCGGCTGTATCGTTCGGGGCAGAGCGAGTATTTGATCAACGGCAGAGTTGGGCGCTTGCGCGACATTCAGGAAATGTTCATGGGTGTCGGCTTGGGGCCGGACTCTTACGCCATTATTGAACAGGGGCGCATCGGGCTGATTCTTTCGACCAAGCCGCTGGAACGGCGCGCGATCATCGAAGAAGCTGCGGGCGTAACCAAATTCAAGACGAAGAAACGGTTGGCGGAAGCGAAGCTCGAATCATCGAAGGTGAATTTGTCGCGCGTCAACGACATCGTTGTCGAGGTCGAGAAGCAGCTTGGCTCGCTGAAGCGGCAGGCCGCGAAAGCGCGGCGTTATTCCGAAATTCGCGACCAGATGCGCGGCATCGTGCGGCAGATGCTGGCGGGGAAGGCGCGCGAGTTGGATGCCGAAGCCGAACGTGTCGGCAAGCGGCTGGAGGAACTGTCGGCGGCCGAGGCGCAACACGCCCAGAATATTCAGACGCAGGAGGGCGAGCAGGATCTGTTGAACCAGCGGATTTACGAGCTGGATGCGGGGATTCGGCAGAATCAGAATCATTTGAACCTGACGGCGCTGGAAGTGGATCGCAGCGAAAACAAGATTGCGTTCAACCGGCAGCGCGGCGAGGAACTTGCCGGACGCAGCGGGCAGATCGCCGCGGAGATTACGCAGGCGGCGGCGCAGACCGCCGAGTGGGGCTTGCGGAATTCGGCGCAGGTCGAAACCGTGGCTGCACTGCGCGCGGAGTCTGGCACGCTTACAGCGCGCGTCGATGGTTTGGCGGTGCAGGCTGAGGCGCGAGCGGCGCAGATTCACGAATCCGAAGTGCGGATTGATGCGTTGCGGCAGTGCGCTTCCGAGGCCGGCGACAGCTTGCTGCGCTTGCACGGCGAGCAGAAGCAGGCGGAAGAGGCGCTGGTGCATCAAGCGGCGGCGCTGCAAAAGCTGGAAACGAACGAAACCGCGCTGCTGGAATCTTCAATTCACATTCGCGACAGTGCGGAGCGAGCGGCTTTCGATTGGGAAGCGGCGAACGGAGAGTTGACCGCGCTTCAACAACAGGCTGCGGCGTTGCATGCGCGAATTTCCGGGCTGCGTGAGGACCGCGAGTCTGCCGCGAAAGAAGCGGAGACGTTGCGCGATTCCCTTTCGGCGACCAAAGCGCGGCACTCGACGTTGACGCAGGTTTTGAACGATCGCTCGTACACCGCGGACGCGGTGCAAAAGCTCTTTGCGGCGAACGAGCGCGGGAGCGGGCACGATTTTCACGCCGTCGGTGTGCTCGCGGATTACGCCGAAGTCGGAGAGCAGCACGAAGCGGCCATCGAGCAGTATCTGCGCGACGAGCTGGAATACGTGGTAGTGGAAACGTTTGACCACGCGCGAGCGGGGGTTTCGTTGCTGCGCGAGGAAGTCGGCGGGCGGGCGACCTTTTTCGTGGATTCGCTGAGGAATCTGCGATTGGACGAGTACGAGCCGATCATTCACTTCCGCGCGGAAGAAGGCGTGGTGTCGCGGCTCGATAAGTTGGTGGAGTTCCGCGATCCGCTGGGCGCTGCGGCTAAACAATTTTTGCCGCGGCTGAAGGCCGCTTACTTGACGGACAACAGCGCGGCGGCCGAGAGACTGGCGCGCGACAATCCGCAATTTGCTTTCGTCACGCCGGACGGAACTTGCTACCAGGGGCGCATGGTTACCGGCGGACGCGCGGACGAAGCGGGGCCGCTCGGAATGAAGCGCGAATTGCGTGCCTTGGACGCGGAAGTTGCGGCGCTCGAACTCGGCGCGGAGAAAACGCGTGCTGTGCTCGATGCCCTCGCGGGAGACCTTCACGCGTCAGAGCAAGCGCTTGAAGAAGTTTCAGCGAAGCAGCATGCAGCCGAGCACGACGTGTTTGCGGCCAAGCATCGTCACGAGCAGTCACAGGCGGATCTTGCGCGGCTTGGATTGGAGCTGACGGTTTGCCAGAGCGAGTTGACGCACATCCGGCAGGATGTAGACAACGCACGATCGCGGGCGGAACGCGCGAAGCATCAACTCGCCGCGGCCACCACGACGCGGGCGGAAGCGGAGGCCGAGAGTGCGCGGCTGGCCGAGGAGTTGGTTCAGCTTCGCGGATCGATCCAGTCGGAACAGAACGAACTGGCTGGGGCGCGGGCCGAGCTTGCGGCGCTGAATGAGCGGCTATCTGCGGCGGCAGCGATTGCGGCGCGCTTGCAGACGGAACGCGCGGAAATGGATCGGCGAGCGGCTGTTTTGCGGCAGCAGGAGACTTCGATCGGCGAAGAGACCGCGGCGCTTGCGGCGCAGAGCGAACAACTGGCGCAGCAGCTGGAAGGACTCCGCGCGGAGAAGCTGCGGCTGGAAACGAGCCAGCGGGAACTTGAGACGGAATGGGAGTCGGGCCGGACGCGCGTGACGCAGATGGAAGATGCGTTGCGTCTCGGAAGGCAGTCGCTGCAGGAGCTGCGCGATCAGCGCAGCCACGCGGAAGTGGATCGGGCGCGCAACGATTCCGACCGGCAACACTTGCGCGAGACGTGCATGTCGGAGGTGAACGCGCAGCCCGAGGATTTGATCGCGACGGAGACGGCGTTTATCAGCGGCGACGAGCTGGCGATTGCGGAGACCAACTACCGCGAAATGAAGTCGCGGGTCGAAGCCATGGGCGCGGTCAACATGATGGCACTCGAGGAGTTCAACGAGTGCGAGCAGCGCTTCGCGTTCTTGACGCGAGAACGCGACGACCTACTGCAGTCGATTGCGGATACGCAGCAGGCCATCACCGAGTTGGATCTCGTGTCGCGCGAAAAATTCGAGCACGCGTTCAACGCCATCAACCATAATTTTTCGGAGGCGTTCCACACGATTTTCGGCGGCGGGACGGCGGAGATGCGCTTGACCGAGCCGGACAGCTCTGGGGACGCGGGCATCGATGTGGTGGCTTCGCCGCCGGGCAAGCGATTGCAGAATATTTTGCTGCTGTCGGGCGGGGAGAAGGCCATGACCGCGCTCGCTCTGCTGATCGCGATTTTCAGGTATCAGCCGAGTCCGTTCTGCATTCTGGACGAAGTCGACGCGCCGCTGGACGAAGCGAACGTTGGGCGCTTTACGCGCCTGGTCGGCGAGATGAGCAGCCAGACGCAGTTCATCATCGTCACGCACAACCGCAAGACGATGGAGACCGGCAGCGTGCTGTATGGTGTGACGATGCAGGAGCCGGGCGTGTCGAAGCTGGTCAGCGTGCGCTGGGAAGGCGACGAAGCGCCGCAGAAGAAGCATCGGGCGGCGGCAGCATCGGCAGCGTAACGTCGCAACGCAACATTACTAAGTAAGTTTTCAGGACTGAGGCGGGCTTTTGGCTCGCCTCTTTTTTTTGAGTAACGCCTACGGCTGGTAGCGCCGGCATCCTGCCGGCTCTTTCGTCTTCGTTTGCTGACGTCTGGCCAAGATGGGGCACAGCGGTGCTGTGCCCCTACAAGAGTTGGCCCCAACAGAGCAGGTGCGAAGGGTGTGCGCGGCACAATCGCTGCGAACGGTGGGAGCCGGCGGTAAATACAAGCGGCGAGAGCAGACACGGCGATGTTGCGTCCCTCACAAAGATTGGGCGTAACGCAATCCGAGGAATATTTCAATCCAAAAGCCGCGGGCCGCAAGTATTTTCCTCGACGAATTTTCTTTTCCGGTTTTTTCCACACGCTGGTGACATTGACTTCGCGTCGCGCTGCGCTAGAATGCATTTCACTTTCTTCAGGGGAAATTTGCTTTGCCTTCTGGTGCAACCATGCGTGTGGTTCGGGAAACGAATTTTGCGGGCATCTCGCCTGCCGCGCGGGGCAAGGTGCGCGACATCTACGATCTTGGCGACACGCTGTTGATCGTGGCGTCGGACCGCCTTTCGGCTTTCGATGTCGTGTTGCCCACGGGAATTCCGGATAAAGGACGCGTGCTTACGCAGCTTTCTCTTTTCTGGTTCGACTTGCTCAGGGACGTGATTCCGAATCATGTGCTGAGCGCTTCGGAATTTCCTCCTGAGTTTGCGGCGTATCGCGAGGAACTGACGGGCCGCTCCATGGTAGTGCGTAAGACGCGGCCGCTGCCGATCGAGTGCGTGGTGCGCGGCTACGTGTCGGGTTCGGGGTGGAAAGATTATCGAGCGACCGGGAAGATTTGCGGCATCGCCTTGCCCGCCGGCCTGCGGGAATCGGACCGGTTGCCGGAGCCGATCTTTACGCCGGCGACGAAGGCGGTAACCGGTCACGACGAAAATATTTCTTTCGAGCAAGCGGCCGAGCTGGTTGGGCGTGAACTCGCGGAGCGCGTGCGCGAGGTCAGCATCGAAATTTACCGGCGCGCGGCCGCCTATGCGGAGCCGCGCGGCATCTTGCTGGCCGATACGAAATTCGAGTTTGGCTTACTGAAGGATTCTTCCGGCGGTGACCAACTGATTTGGATCGACGAAGCCCTTACGCCGGACTCTTCGCGGTTCTGGCCCGCGGCGCAGTACAAGCCGGGCGGGCCGCAGCCTTCGTTCGACAAACAATTTGTCCGCGATTATCTGGAGCGGATTCAGTGGCCGAAGACCCCGCCGGGGCCGGAGTTGCCGGACGAGGTTGTGGCGTCGACGCGGGCGAAATACCGGGAAGCGTACCGCGTCCTGGTGGGACACGAATTGGATTAGAAGTGGCGTCAGAAAGAGTTTTGACTTGAAGAAAAGAGTTCCCTCAGGGGCAAAAGCCCGGTTTTTGATGGCTTTGAATGTCGGAGCTAAAGCTCCGACCCCTGACGAGCACTTTTGGTTTTTTTCGGGAGCGACGAAAAGTAGAGGGTCCGAAGAGCCGGTAGGATGCCCTTCGAGGATCAGGGCGAGCCGGCGCTACCAGGGCTGGTGAAGTTGGGGACTTGGGTTTGATTTTTTGGAGCGTGGCGACGTGAAGGATCAGATGGAAGGGCTTGTGAGCTGGATGGTGGAGCGCGGGATTTTATTCGATGAGGCTGTGGGGGAATTTGAGAAACGATTCATCAAGCGGGTACTGGACCGGGTTGACGGCAACCAGTCGCGCGCCGCACATGTACTGGGGATCCATCGCAACACGCTGAGCCGGAAGCTGGTCGAATACAAGCTGGACCACCGGCGGCACGCATCGCGCTGAGCTATTTTTCGCGTGAATGAAGGACGCTCTGTGAACTAGTTGGTTACCCCACCCCCCCTGGGTTTTTCCGCAAGTGTTCATTCTAGAGGTAGTTAAAGTCCTTTGTTTTGATACACTTTCACAAGTGTCGATTCTAAATGACTTAATCTAACTTCGGGAACCTTATATATATTGCCGAATTTAACCATGCGTACGCGCTCGCAGAGACCCCAAGGTAGAGCTATACAGGTTGTTCATATACCATAATGGTATAAGCCTGTCAAGGAATACTTTCGCGGAGGTGACGCCGCCGGGCTGAACCGGACCCATGCTGTGGTGCAAAAGGCTTCTTAATGAGGGAGTTGCGGCTTCCGGGTAGCGTTGAACGGGGACACCGCACATTACTGTGCCTCTTCCTGATAGAGCCCGATGAGGTTGCCGGCTGGGTCGCGGAACGTCGCAATCCTGCTGGTGCTGCCAGGGTCGTCCGGGCGTGAAGCCTCGACGATTATGCCGCCGTGTGCGGCAACCTGTGACAGGGTGGCTTCGATACTGTCGACCCAGATGTAGGGCAGCAGACCGGGCTCGCGGGCGATATTGAGGCCGGTGACCCACGCACCGCTCACGTCTCCACTGGCGTCGTCGAAGCTGGGACGGCTGGTATCGCGATGGCGGATATTCCAGCCGAATACCTTCTCGTAGAAGGCCGCGGATTGATGCACGTCGACCGCGGGAATTTCGAGGTAGCACCATCGCGGGCGACGGAGCAGCGCCAAGCGCCGGCGGGACTTGCCCTCGGCCAGAGTGGCTCCCCAATCTTCCGGGCTCAGATCACGGGCGTGGCGCGAGAAGAGCCAGAGGTGGCCGGCAAAGTCCTGCACGCCGTATTGGCGTTCGCCATATACGGTTTCCTGCAGGTCTTCGACGATTTTAGCTCCGGCCGCTTTTGTGTTCTCGAAGTGAGCATCCACATCCTCGACAAAAATGGTCAAGCTTTGCGTCCCGTAGCCGAGTTGGGCCGGAGTGGAGGTGCCCTCTCGCGCCCGCTTCAACATGATCCACGCGTTGCCGAGGTGCATCTGGGCGCCGCTGATACCGGCGGCATCGCTGTAGCGGTAGTGCTCGGCGAAGCCGAAAGTTCTGGTTAGCCAGGCGATTGCTTCGCCGACGTTCTGGTAAGCAACGTGTGGCAGCAGGGTGTCGGTGGGCAGCGAACGATTCGGGATCATTACTTTCCTCCAGGGTATTCGAAATTCCAAGGGCTGTGGCGGCGTGATTCAGGGTCGCCGCGTTCAGACTAGCGAACGCCGTGCCAAGTGTATTGTAAAAAAAGGTCAGCGCCCGGCGAACGAGGGCGTACGCTCAGCCAACTCGTGGTCCGGAAGCGAGGAAACGGATTAACACAGAGGGCACAAAGTTGGGAGCACAGAGTTCACAGAGCAAAATTACGTGCGCTCGGAAGATTGTGCGAATCCGACCAACAAGAACGGATGCGGGAACGCGCGGCACTCCTATGGACATAGCAAATGAGGTGTGGTAGCTTCTTTGGCATGGCCAAAGGAAAGGCAGTCGACAGCAAAAAATCGGAAGTATTGCAGGGCACGCTCGATCTGATGGTGCTGAAGACGCTGCACGCGCTGGGGCCCCAGCACGGATTCGGGATTGCGCGGCGCATCGAGCAGTTGAGCGAGGACGTGCTCACGCTCAATGAAGGAACGGTGTACACCTCGCTGGTGCGGCTGCTGCAGCAAGGCTGGATCGCTTCGGACTGGGGCACCTCTGAAAACAATCGCAAGGCGAAGTTCTACTCGATCACGAAGAGCGGTCTGAAACAACTGGCGCGCGAGACGGAAGATTGGGAGCGCATTTCGGGCGTGATTGGGCGGGTGCTGCGCCTTGAGGGAGAGAGATAGCCATGAACTCTCGCTTGCGCACGTTCGCGGCAAAGTTGCGAGGCTTGTTCGCGAGACAACACGACGAAATGGACGACGAGATTCGCAGCCATTTGAGGCTGCTTACCGATCACTTTATTGCCAAGGGCATGAGCCTGGAGAACGCCGCGGCGGCGGCCCGCCGGCAATTTGGAAATGCCGCGTTGCTGCAGGCAGACAGGCGGGAGCAGCAAACGTTTCGCCCGATGGAAACCTTGTGGCGCGATGTGCGGTACGGAGCGCGGCAGCTGCGCCGCAATCCGCTGTTCGCGACGATCGCGATTTTGACGCTGGCGCTGGGCATCGGGGCGAACACGGCGGTCTTCACGCTGCTGGATCAGCTCGTGCTGCGGCTGCTGCCGGTGAAGGATCCAGCGAGGCTGGTGATGATCTGGCCCACCGGCGCGAACCTCGGCAACAATGAAGGTCCGCGCCCGGTTTCGTATCCGATGTACCAGGATTTTCAACTATTGGGGGAAGCACTGGAGTCCGTGATTTGCCAGTATGACGCGGCGGAGTCGGTCACCATCGATGGCAGCACGGAGCGACTGAACACGGAAGCGGTTTCCGGCAACTATTTTCAGGCGCTGGGAGTCGGACCTGCGCTCGGACGGGTGTTTTCGCCGGAGGCGGACGATCGCGTTTATCGAGGACATCCAGTGATGGTGTTGAGTCACCGGTTCTGGGTGGAGCGTTTCGGAGGCGATCCACACGTTCTCGGAAAGAAAATCCTGGTCAATAACTATCCCATGGAAATCGTGGGAGTCTCGGCCGCGGGTTTTGCGGGACTCGATCCTTCGAGTTCCCCGCACATCCGAATCCCGATCCTGATGTTGCCGGTGCTGCCGACCGATGGCGAGTCGCTCGTGGACCGGCGCAGTCAGTGGCTGCATGTGTTTGCGCGCATCAAACCCGGGTATACCGTGGAGTCGGCGAGGGCTTCACTGCAGCCGTTGTTCCACCAGATCCTCTTAGAAGAACTGCAAGAACCGGCGCTAGGCAAAGTTTCTGCGTACGACCGCGCGCAGTTTTTGAAGCGGACTCTGGAGGTGGAAACCGCGGCGAATGGTTACTCGGATCTGCGGCAACAATACTCGACGGCACTGATTGTATTGATGGGCATGGCGGGACTAATCCTGCTGATCGCTTGCTCGAACGTGGCCAGCCTGCTGATTGCGCGGGCGGCGGCGCGGCAAAAGGAAATCGCGGTGCGGCTGGCGATTGGCGCGGGACGCCGAACGTTGATTCGCAGCCTGCTGGTAGAAAGCTTATTGCTCTCCGTTGCCGGCGCGGGGCTGGGACTGGCATTGTCGGTGGTCGCGACGCGCGGCTT
>JBEKWY010000018.1:0-49073 GCA_049512575.1 Candidatus Acidiferrum sp. | reverse complement strand
GATGGCGTTTTGTCCGTTCCGTTCGCAAACCAGGAAGTAGAGCGCTATACATTCCGCGCGCCCGGCCAGGCCAATTCGTACTTCTATGGATACACGAAACTCCTTCAGCTAAGAAAAGACACCGAAGCGGCGCTGGGGCCAAAGTTCGATCAAAAGAAATTCCATGACTTCATTCTGGCGCAAGGTTTGCTGCCACCCGACCTGATGCGAAAAGCGGTGATGGAAGATTTCATCCCCGCGGCTGAATGAGCCGCTTGGAAAGCGGAAGAAGTGCTTTCTTTAGGAGGCCGGGGCTTCAGCCCCGGCGTAACTGGTTTCAAAGCAGCTGGGCTTTAGCCCCTGAAGAGAGCTTTTTTCTTCTTGTTGTATTTTTCCGCAGCCTGTAGAGGCGGCGCAGTGCCGCACGAACCGGTGAGCGTGCGCGGCGATCGGTGAGGATCCGCCTATGAAACGTGAAACCGCTTCAACCTTGCGCCAATACCGGGGCGTAGTGCGGAAATTCGAGCCGCGGGACGCGCACCCTGTCGACTTGATCTTGCGCCAATCTCCCGAGGCGGCGGCTTGGTCCCTCAAATCGATCGAACAACTGCAACAGCGCGGCGAGCTTGCGTGGGTGATCGAGATTGGATCCAGCATCGCCGGTTTCCTCGTCGCTCGCGCAGTCTTGAATGAAGCCGAGATTCTGAATCTTGCGGTGGATCCTCCCAGGCGACGCATGGGACTCGCGGCCGCTCTTTTGTTCGCGGCTTCAGCGGAATTTCAGCGACAGCACGTCGAGACGATCTTCCTGGAGGTGCGCGAGTCCAACCAGCCCGCAATTTCTTTTTACGAAAAGCATGGATTCGCTTTGAACGGCCGGCGCCCGGCCTACTATCAGAACCCGACCGAAGACGCAGTACTAATGATGAGAGAACTCACAGGCTAGGACTCCCTACCCTAATTTTCTCAAGGTTCCCTCTTGACGCCGCCTTGCCGCGGGTTTACCGTGCGCTCATGGAGTAGTTATCCAAAATTAATATAGTCGTGAGGAGGAACGCATGGCCACGTTGGCGCGGAACCCTCGGGACATACTCCTCGATACAGACGCCGAGTATCAGCGTCTGGCCGAGCAGCATGCGAAGTACGAAGCCGAACTCAAAAAACTCACCTCGGATCCCTACCTCAACTCGGAACACCTCCTGGAAGAAATCAAGCTGAAGAAGATGAAACTGCACTGCAAGGATGAGATGGAGCGGATTGCCTCAAGCCTTCGCCGCTCCCGCGCCCAGGTCACGTAGCGCGAGAGCTTTCTCGACACTCACTGATCGCGACCGACGCCAAGCGTAGGGGCACGGCATCGCCGTGCCCGTCCCCCCGGCCACGCGCAATCATCTCTCTTCCCGTTCGCCCGTTCGCACCCTCCCGCCTCAGTCCCGCGATCCAATCGCCTGTGGTATTGTCTAACCAGCATGGTCAAAGAGGGCTACTACTTTGGACTTCCCCCGCTCGTCCTGAGCGGCGTAGCTTTTCTGGCGCATTGGATCGCAGTCGGTATCCTGCTGCTGTGCCTGGCGGCCTTTGTTTTCTATTTCTTCCGCGATCCTGAACGCATGATTCCTGGCGAACCTGGGGCGGTAGTGTCTCCGGCGGACGGTCGCGTCGTTGTGGTCACCGACGAGGATTGCGCCGGGCGTCCGGGCAAGCGCATCAGCATCTTCCTGGCAATTTGGAACGTGCACGTGAATCGCTCGCCTGCCGCGGGGACTATCCTCAAGATGGACTACCGGCCGGGCAAATTTCTGGCGGCCATGATGGCCCGGGCCTCCGCGGAAAATGAGCAAAACGTTATTTCCCTTTCCACCGCATCCGGCGAAATGGTCTTCAAACAGATTGCCGGGCTGATTGCGCGCCGGGTAGTCTGTTGGAAGAAAGTCGGCGATATCGTGCAGCGCGGCGAGCGGATCGGGTTGGTGCGCTTCGGCTCGCGAGTGGACCTGTGGGTGCCGCGCGATGCCGAGATTCTGGTGGCTCTCGGCGACAACGTAAAGGGCGGGTCGAGCGTTCTGGCGCGCTGGCCGGTGGCTGCGGGCTCCAAGGTGGCGAACGAGGCCGACGCAAGAACGCCGGTTGAGAATTTGACTGCGGCTGGGAAGCGAACATAAGGATGTCTGACTCCGAACAACAGCTGGTGGAATCAGAAACACTACCGCCGGAACCATCCATCCGCGGACGCCGCATTCGCAATCCGCGGCTGCGGCGCGGCATTTTTCTGCTGCCCAGTCTGTTTACCGTCGGCAATCTGTTGTGCGGCTACTACGCCAGCGTGGCGGCGCTGGACGCCACGGTGCTTCAGCCCGATTCCTTCGACCATGCGGCAAAGGCCATTGGACTGGCGATTGTGTTCGATTCTCTGGATGGACGCGTAGCGCGCTTGACGGGCACGAATACGGAGTTTGGTGTTCAATTCGATTCGCTTGCCGACGTGGTGAGCTTTGGGATTGCACCGGCTCTGCTGGCATACTCCTGGGGCGTGCGGCACCTTCCGGGGCTGGAATTTACACAGGGCGCGCAGCAGATCGCACATTTCGGCTGGTGGTTCTGCCTGGCGTTTGTGGTGTGCTGCGCGTGGCGCCTGGCGCGTTTTAACGTCCAGGGGATGGCGCCGGGCGGATCGAAGTATTTCGTGGGTATGCCGACCCCGGCGGCCGCGGGCATGATTGCGGCGACGGTCCACGCGTTCAAGTACCCGATTCAGGATTGGCGCTGGTCCGTAGCATGGATTTTTTTGGCGCTGGGACTCGCCGCGCTGATGACCAGCACGATCCGGTTTTACAGCTTCAAGGATTTGCCTTGGACCCGTAAGCAGCCTTCGCTTGGGATTGTCTTTATCGCCCTGCTGGGCGCGGCCATCTGGCGCTGGTCCGAGGAAGTCTTGCTGCTGATTGCCGCGACATATACCGCCGCGGGCGTGATCCTGCACGTGGTAAGAATGATCCGGCACCGAACTGCGCGAACCGCGTGATGCATGCCCTTTGAACGGGAATCCAACCGCATAATCATAGCGGGTGCGTCTTCGCTGCTCGGCGCGGAGCTGAAGTCGCTGCTGGAAGAAAGCCGTTTCGCGGCATCGGAGTTTAGCCTGCTCGACGAAGAGTTGGCGGCAGGCACACTGACCGAAGCGGGCGGCGAACCCGCGGTGATCCGGCCGGTCGAAGAAGACAGCTTTAACCGCGCGCGTTTCGTGTTCTTCACCGGCTCGCCGGAGTTCACACGCGCAAACCTGGCATTGGCCCAGCGGAGCGGCGCCGCGATTATCGACCTCTCCGGCCATTCCGCATCGCTACCTGAATCTGCTCCCTGGTTTCTCGGTATCGAGAAGGTTCGCGGCCAGGTCGTTGCCGAGAAGCCGCGCCTGGCGTCGATTCTGTCGGCCTCGGCTGAGGCGCTCGTTCGTCTTACGGTTGCGCTACGAGATCTGGGTCTTCGCAGTGTCAGCGCGACGGTACTTCAGCCGGTTTCCGCATGGGGAAAACCCGGCATCGAGGAATTGGAAACGCAAACCAGCCAGTTGCTCGCCCTTCAGACTCCTGGAAAGCAGCTGTTCGATGCGCAAGTGGCCTTCAGCACACTGGAGCGCTTTGGTCCATCGAGCCGCTTCGATCTGCGCGCGGCCTTGGCGACGCTTCGCGCCGAAGTACATTTGTGTCTCGGCGGAAGTTCCGTGATTCCCGCGATTCAACTGGTTCATGTTCCGGTTTTTTACGGCACTACATTTTCGGTTTGCGCCGAACTGGACACCTCCGCTGACGCGCCCCGCATCCAAAGCACTTGCAAGGCGGCGGGGTTTTCCGTGATGCAAATGCCAGAGACTCCCCACAACTTGAGCGTCGCAGAAGAATCGGCCATTCAGTTGGCGGAAGCCGAAGCTGACCCCGCGAAGCCGGGGACTTGGTGGTTCTGGGGCGCAGCGGATAATATTCGTTTGCCGGCTTGGAATGCCGTGAAGCTCGCGGAGAAGCTCGCCGAATGAAACGACCTTTTTGGCCCGTGATCGCCCTGGCGTTCGCGATGATCGCGGTCACTCTGAGCGGATGCGGATACCACGTTGCCGGGCGCACCGATGCCCTGCCCTCTGGGATTCACGTCATCGCGGTGCCCGCGCTGGTCAATGCGACCACCAGTTACCGCATCGAGCAGAAACTTACATCGGCTACCGTGCACGAGTTCCTGGCCAAGACCCCCTACAAGGTGGTGTCGAATCCCGCCGACGGGGATGCCGTGCTGACCGGGAAAGTGGTGAGCCTGGAAGCACTTCCCTTGCTGTTCGATACGGTCAGCGGGCGCGCGACGACCATGCTGGTGACCGTGAAATGCGAAGTCACCTTGACGCAAACTTCCAACCAGAAAGTGCTGTATCACACCAACAATTTTGTGTTTCGCAGCGAATACGAAATCTCGACGGACGTGGCGAGCTTCTTCGGAGAGCAGGATCCGGCGCTGGACCGGCTGGCCAAGGATTTTGCGCAGCGGCTGGTGGCCGCGGTGACGGAGAATTATTAGGATCGAATCGCTGACCAGGCGATGACCGAGAATTGACGAAGGATTTTGGGGACGGAGAATCGACGGATGGCGCGGATTTCTACACAAGAACTACTGGAGCGGCTGAAAAATGGCAAGGTGATTCCGGCGTTGCTGCTGCTGGGTGACGAGCCGTATCTGCGCGACGTTTGCCGCAAGGCCTTGGTGCAGACGTTTACGCTGGAAGCGGCGCGGACCTGGGGCATTTCGCGGTATTCGGCGGAACGCGGCGAAACGCAAAGCGCGCTGGAGCAGGCGCAGAGTTTGCCGATGCTTTCGCGGCAGCAGGTAGTGTTTTTGGAAGAAGTCGAGAAGATTGAAAAGCTGGGCGAGAAAAATCGCGACGCGGCCGTCGAGCAACTTGAGGGATATCTTGCAGACCCAGCGCCGTTTACCGTGCTGGTGCTGGAGGCTACGGCACTCGACCAGCGGATGAAGTTGGCGAAGCTTTTGGCGGAGAAGACTGTGGTCGTGGATGTGAGCCTGGGCGAGAACCCCGAGCAGCGTCTGAGCACAGCGGTCACCTTTGCGAAAGCGCTGGCGGGCGAAGAGAAGGTGGAGTTCGAGAGGGGCGCGGCGGAGGACCTGGCCGAATTCGTTGCCGCCGACCTGATGCGTTTGCAAACGGAGATCAAGAAATTGGCGACGTACGTCGGCGATCGCAAACTGATTCAGCCGCAGGACGTCAGCGCACTGGTGATCTCGGAGAAGACCACGACCGTTTGGGAATTGGCGGACCTGCTGGCTTCGCGGCAGACGAAGAAGGCGCTGGAGTTTCTGGAGCGGCTTTTACGGGACGGCGAAGAGCCTTTGCAAATGCTGGGTGCCTTGACGTGGATGTACCGCAAGTTGATCGAGGCCAGCGAGGTTCGAGGGGTATCGAACGGCTATCAGGCGGCGAGGGCCCTGGGGATGCGGCCGGAGCAGGCGGAACTGGCTTTGCAGAGCGCGCGAAAAATCGGTAAGGCTAGATTACTGAATGGGTTAGCGGCCCTTAAGGTGGCGGATAGCCGGCTCAAGGGTGGCGCGGACGACACGCGTGCGGCTTTGGAATTCCTACTGGTTGAATTGGCTGGATCGGGAGTCGCGAAGGCAGCCGTTTAGCGAGTGCGGTCGCCGTTTCTGGGCTCAATTTCAGGCGGGTCTGTTTAGTTAAGAGTAACCCCACCCCCCTCTATGTTTTTTTGTAAGTGTTCATTCTAAAGATAGTTAAAGTGCTTTGTTTTGATACACTTTTGCAAGTGTTCATTCTAAATGGCTTAGCGGTTTGCCTCGAAACTTGAAATTGGGACATGGAAATCGCTCAAAATCGATGGCCGAACATAGATAGCCACAACGACATATTACCTTAATCGCATAGAGCTTGTCCAGGGAAATCTTGGGAAATCGAGGGCAAAACTGATGTGGGTTTCGCCATGCGGTTATCGCGTGGCTTGGGTCCAGGTAGGCGCCTATCGGATGGGTTTCCGTTTGTCTTCAGGTGGCACAGCCAGGAGTGGCTGTGCTACCCGGAGTGCAATGCCACGATTGGGATCGTTAAGCTTAGGATTTGGCGGCTTTTACGCCGTTGAAGGCCAGCGTCAGGCGAGACTTGTAGCGGTTCCCGGTGTTTTCGTGGAGGACGCCCTTGGTGATGGCGCGATCAATGGCGGACATCGTGGGGTGCAGCAAATTTCCGGCGGCGGTGGCGTCTCCGGCGGTGATGGCGGTGCGCAGGCGGCGCATGAGGGTGCGGACGCGCGTGCGGTTGGCGCGGTTGACATCGGCACGTTGACGAGATTGCTCCGCCCGCTTTAAAACGGACTTCTTCCGCTTCTTAACTTTGGTAGCCTGTCCCTGCGCCATCTATTGCTCCTTTTATGTATCGCTCAAACCAATAACGTTAAACGAGGCGGACGGCTTTGTCAAACGAGCTGAAAGACGCACCTCCCGGGCGGGCGTTGTTTGTCGTCCCGTCGAGCAATCGGATTGCGGTGAACGCCGGGGCGAAGACGGCTGGCCGCCCGGACAAACGGGACGAACTGCGCCTGTTGGTCAATTCGCGCAACCCGATCATCACCGCGGAGACGCCGGAGGAAGAGCGCGTCGAGCGCTTGTTGATGGAGATCGCCACGGAACTGGATGTGCCCCTGTATACCTGGAGCGTGACCGTGGGTCTGGCCAGGATGCGCGGGGCGCCGCTGTACAACACCGAGACTCCCGAGCAAGTGCTCTTGAACATCGACTTGATTCACGGCGACGCGATCTTCGTATTGAAGGATTTCGCGAGATATTGCGACAACGACAAGGTGTGCCGGCGGCTGCGCGAGCTGACGGAAAAATTCCGTGGCGAGCGCCGCTCGATTGTGATCACGGCGGCATCGGTGCAATTGCCTGCCGATCTAATGGCGGACGCCGCGCCTTTTCAGCTGGGGTTGCCGAGCGCGGAAGAGTTGCTGCCGGGCGTGCGCTCGGTGCTGACCGAAGCGAACAGCGCGCAAAAAATTCCGATGGGGCTGGACGCCGCGGGAGTAACGCAACTGGCGCGCAACCTGGTGGGCCTGCCGCAAGAAGAGGCGATCCGGGCTTTGCGGAAATGCGTTCTGGCGGGCAGAAGGATTGATGCAAGCTTGCTGGAAGCCGCGCTCGATGCAAAGCGTGAAGCGCTGCGCGGCGACGGTTTGCTGGAGACCATTCGCTGCGACACTTCGTTTTCGGACGTGGCGGGATTGAAGCGCATGAGCGAGTGGATCGCGAAGCGCAAGAATGCCCTGACGCCCGAGGGGCAACGCTTCGGCCTGGAGCCGCCGAAAGGCATCTTGATTACGGGCGTGCAGGGCTGCGGGAAAAGCCTGGCGGCGAAGTCCTTGGCGGCGGAATGGGGCTACGAATTGGCCCGGCTGGATGCCGGCGCGCTGTACGACAAGTTTGTGGGCGAGAGCGAAAAGAAATTGCGCAAGGCGCTGGAGCTGGCGCAAAAACTAGCGCCGATGGTGCTGTGGGTCGATGAGATCGAGAAAGCCTTCGCTTCCACAGGCACCAGCGGAGAGGCCGATGCCGGATTGTCGCAGCGGCTGCTGGCCACGCTGTTGACGTGGATGCAGGATCGCGACAGCGGTGTCTTCCTGGCGGCAACCTCCAACAACATCAGCGCCTTACCGCCGGAAATGCTGCGCAAAGGACGCTTCGATGAGATTTTCTTCGTGGACCTGCCCAGCGAAGGGGTGCGCGTGGCTTTGTTCGCGCTCCATTTGAAGAAACGCGGATGGGATAAGGCAGCATTCGATCTTCCTGGCTTGGCCGCCGCTGCGCAGGGGTTCAGCGGCGCGGAAATCGAAGAAGCGATCAAGTCCGCGCTGTACTCGGCCTTCGCCGAGAAACAACAACTCACGACGGAGATTTTGCTGGCGGAGATCCGCAGCACGCAGCCGCTCAGCGTGACGCGGGCAGAGGATGTGCAGGCGATTCGAGAGTGGGCGAAGGCGCGGGCGGCGCCGGCGGATTAGATTCGGTTATCTATTCTTAAGGTCGGGATTCGAAATTGTATTTCGGAGTACACTCAACCCATGTTGAGTAGCTGGTATCGCGATGTCGAGTTAGGCCTGCGGTCCCTCCGTAAAAACCCCGTTTTGTCGCTGACGGCCGTCCTGACGTTGGCGCTCGGCATCGGTGCAAACACCGCCATCTTTACGCTGCTCTATGGGCTGGTGCTTCGGAGTTTGCCCACGCCGGATGCGTCTCACCTGGTGAGAGTTACCATCGCCAGCACAGCGGAGCCCGGCTCGGAAGAGAATAATTCGTTCATGCCGTACCGCATGCTGCAGGGGCTGCGCGAGGAACAGTCCTCTTTCCGAGATCTTTCCGCCTGGGACAGCGAGCAAGTCCTAATGAAGGATAACGAGGGAACTGTCCGGGGATATGCGGCGGTAATGGTCAGCGGCAACGCCTTCGATCTGCTGAAAATTCAGCCTTACCAGGGCCGCTTGATCGCCACCTACGATGACGTGCGAGGCGGCCCGCACGGGGGCTGGCCCGTCGTGTTGAGCTACGGCTTCTGGAGCGATTTCTACGGTCGAGCCGCGGATATCGTGGGCAAGCAGATCAAGATTTCAGACGTGGATGTAACAGTCGTGGGTATTACGCCTCCCGACTTCCACGGGGTGTGGCCTGGTGAAGAGCCGAAGATGTATTTGCCGTTCCGCTTCGCTTCGGTTCTAGAGAATAAGGATGTGCTGGACGATCCGGATTCGATCTATGGAGGTGCGGCGATCGGATGCCTGAAACCAGGAGTGTCGATGGCGCAGGCAAATGCCGAGCTGGCGCTCCTCCAGAAAGGCTTGTTCGAGCGCTTTATTCCTCTTCGCTTTCAGCATAATCCGTACGTCGAGAAGGCCTACCTCAAAACCATTTCGGCGCGGAGTGGATTGCCGACCTATGTGAGCCGGACGTACTCCAAGCCGCTCTATTTGATGCAGGGCCTGGTAGGAGTTGTGTTGTTGCTGTGCTGCGTCAACATTGGCGGCCTGATGATGTCGCGTGTCGCCGCGCGCCAGCGGGAGTTTGCGGTCCGTACGGCGGTCGGGGCTTCGCCGGCGAGGCTGGTGCGCCAGTATTTGACGGAAAGTTTTGTGATCGCCCTCGCCGGCAGCGGCCTGGGTGCCATCGCAGCCTGGTATGGCAGCAGCTTCCTGCTGCATTTCTTCCGTGACCCAATGATGTTCGAATCGATGTCGGTGCATCCCGATAAGGCGATTTTCTGGATGACCGTGTTATTCGCGGTGCTGACCACGCTGCTGTCCGGGACACTGCCAGCGTGGCGAGCGGCGCACACCGACCCGGGTTTGCTGTTGAAGGCTCGCAACACCTTGGGCGGGCGCCGGCAGATTGCCGGGCGCATGTTTGTTCCGATTCAGGTGGCGATGTCGCTGGTGCTGGTGGTGGTGGCTTCGCTGCTGTCGCAAAGCGTGATCAAGCTGCGCAGTGAGAACGTCGGTTTCGATTTGGATCACGTAACGATACAAACTTCTCCACTGTATCTCCTGCAAAAAAAAGGCGACGCCAAGTTGGACCTCTACCAGCGCATGGTGGACCGCCTGATGGAGATGCCGGCCGTGGATGCGGCCGCCGCCACGTCGCAGACGCCGATGACCGGAGAAAAGATTGTTGCCGATTTCCAAGCCGTAGCCGACGGGCCCAATCCGCCCGAGGATACGCAGATGGCTTATAACGACGTGGGTCCCGGATACTTCCAGGCGATGAAGACGCGCATTCTAGCGGGCCGCGAGTTTGAGAAAAATGAGCGTAAACTCAACGTGTGCATCCTGAATCAGTCGGCCGCGGCGTTCTTTTTTCCGCACGAACAGGCGTTGGGAAGATATGTGCGCAGTAAAGACCCCAAGGAGTTTCCCGAACCGCTGGCCTGCCGGGTGATCGGATTGGCAGAAGACGCTAAGTTTTCTGACCTTCGGGAAGGACCCCCACGCACGATCTACCTGCCCTTATCCTCCCAACGGATCGATAATCTGGGGAATCTGGTGTTCTTGATACACTCGCCGACAAAGGCGCAGGCTATTTCGGCATTTCGCAAGACACTTGCGGAGATTGCACCAGCGGTGCCGCTGGTTATTTTCGTTACGTTGCGCGAACAAATGGACGCTGCGTTGGGCAGTCAGGAATTGATCACGCTGCTGGCAAATTTCTTCGGCTTGCTGGCGTTGCTCTTGAGCGCGCTCGGATTGTATGGGCTGCTCTCGGCGGGGCTGGCGCAAAGGGTCGGCGAGATTGGCGTACGCGTGGCACTGGGCGCGACGCGCGGGATAGTGCTGCGGATGGTCTTAAAAGAAGCGCTGGGATTGCTGGGGTTGGGGCTCCTGTTGGGGGCAATGGCGCTCTTCTTCACGACAAGGTTTGTCGCGGCGATGCTCCACGGTGTTTCGGCTTACGATCCTTCCACGCTCGCCGGCGTAGCTGCAACTCTGGTGATCGTAACGATTCTGGCGGCCATAGTGCCCGCGCTACGAGCCGCCACCCTGGACCCTATCGAGGCTCTCAGGGCAGAGTAGATTTGCGGTTGCCCCGGTTGGCTGACAATTGTCTCCGTCGACGCAGCCCTGCCGGCGTTTATTGAGACGGTTTGCGTTGCATTCTTGCTTGTCGTATTGTCCGTACCTTAGCTAATTTTCCTGTCTGATATCCAGGCGCTTGCTGTGGATGTTAACCGTTTTCTTTCCAGGGCAACGGAGGCACCAACTTGCGGAAATATTCAGCCTTACTCGTTGTGATTCTGTCCGGCGTGGCCCTGTGCGCCGTTGCCTCACCAAAATTGGAGTTGAGCTGGAAGAATCCGACCTACACTGGCGGGACCTTCAAGAATATTCTGGTGCTGGCCTTGAATGGCAAGGCGGCGAACCGCGCGGAGTTCGAGGACGAGCTGGTGGCGGCAATTTCTCGCCCCACTAGTAAAGCTGCGCCCAGCTATGAGTTTATGCCGCGGCCCGACGCGACGCCCATCGACATGAAGGATTTGCGGGAGCTGGTAAAAGAGCAGAAGTTCGACGCGATCGTGGTGGCACGCTTGACCAAAAGGGACACGAAAACCACCTACGTCCCCGGCGAGGCCTATACGCCGTTTCCTTATTACGGAACCTTTTACGGGTATTACGGGGCCCTGTATCCAGTGATCTATACGCCCGGGTACATGGAGACGGAAAAAGAGGCGCAGGTGGAAGTGAATTTCTACGCCACCGCAAAAACCGACGGCGAACTGGTGTGGACCGGAACCACGAATACATTTGACGCGGGTTCCGCGATGCGGGTGATTAAGGATCTGGTCAAAATTGTGACCAAGCAATTGGAAATCGAAAATCTTATCGAGCGCGAACACAAATAAGACTGCGAGCAGGAACTCTACGCGAGTTTGAGGCTGGGGTCGGCGTTTAGGGTGGTGTCGGCTACGTGGTTGGCGCGGAGTTGGTAATAGGCGGCGGCGGCGATCATGGCGGCGTTGTCTGTGGAGAGGGCGCGGCTGGGGAAGAAGACGTCGAAGCCGGAGGGTTGGGCGCGTTGTTGGAAGGTGGAGCGGAGTTGGGAATTGGCGGCTACGCCGCCGGAGACGAGGATGGTTTCGGCGGAGAGTTGTTCGGCGGCGGCCATGGTGCGATCGACCAGGTCGCGGACTACCGCGTTCTGGAATTCGCGGACGAGGGCTAGAGTTTGCGGACTGCAGAGCGGGAGGAGTTGTTCGAATTTGCGTTCGCCGCGGGCCAGGGCTGCTTCCCTTTTCAGGATTTCGGCGCCGTATTCGCAGTGTTCGCGGACGTGGTAGAGGACGGCGGTCTTCAGGCCGCTGAAGCTGAAGTCGAGCGGGTTGCTGCGGGTTTTGGTGGGGCCGAATTTTACCGGGGCTAGGGCCCCGTTTGCGGCGGCGGCCAAGCGGTCGAGGATCGGGCCACCTGGGTAACCGAGGGCCAGGAGCTTGGCAACTTTGTCGTAGGCTTCGCCGGCGGCGTCGTCGCGGGTTTGGCTGATTTTTTTGTAGCGGAAGATTGGGGTGGCGGGGTCCTGGGTTACTTCGTAGAGGACAGTGTGGCCTCCGGAGACGATCAGGCAGACGGCCGGGAGTTTCGGAATTTTTCCGGCTTTGTGCGCTTCCAGAAAAACCGCGTGGACGTGGCCTTCCAGGTGATTGACCGGAATTAGTGGCTTGCCTAGAGCTTGGGCAAGCGTTTTGGCATAGGTGATGCCTACCAGGAGCGCGCCTACCAAGCCCGGGCCTTGGGTTACGCCTATGGCGTCAAGATCTGCCAGGCTTAGGTTGGCTTGGGTCAGGGCTTCGCGGACTACCGGGACGATTTGGCGGAGGTGTTCGCGAGAGGCTAACTCGGGGACTACGCCGCCGTATTGGCGGTGGATGTCGATTTGGGAGGCTACGATGCTGGAGAGAATTTCGCGGCCGTCGGCGACGACGGCGGCGGCGGTTTCGTCGCAGGAGGATTCGATGGCTAGGATGCGGGTGGGCATGGTGGTCTTTGCGAGTGCAATTTTATGCTAGCACACGGGTAAGAGCATTTCCTCAGGGGCTAAAGGCCCTCGTGGGCGCGGCTTAATTTCGGGGCTGAGGCTTTCTGGGTCCGCTGAAGCCTGTGTTCGGTGGAGATTCGGGTCTCGACGCGCAATGGCGGGTCTAAAGACCCGCCACTACATCTCTGGCTTAGATTTGAGGTGCGGGCCTGATTGACAAAGGCGGGGCGGCACCGCTACTGTGCGGAGGCCGGGTAGCTGAATCTTTTTTGGATCGAGAACACACCCAATTATGACTTCGCACGATACGGCGGCTTCGCCGAACCATGCTCCTGTAGGGAAGGTGCGCAAGGCTGTGTTGCCTGCGGCTGGATTGGGAACGCGATTTTTGCCTGCGACCAAGGCTCAGCCGAAGGAGATGCTGACGGTCGTCGATAAACCGCAGATTCAGTACGTGGTGGAGGAGTGCGTCGCCTCGGGGATCGAGCACATTATTATCGTGACCGGTAAGGGGAAGAATTCGATCGAAGACCACTTCGATTCGTCGCCGATGCTGGAAAGTTTTCTGGAGTCTAAGGGGAAAAAAGATCAGGCGGATTTGATCCGCGACATCAGCAACATGGTGCAGGTGAGTTACACACGGCAAAAGGAGCCGCTGGGTTTGGGGCACGCGGTACTCGTGGCGCGGGATCTGGTGGGCGATGAGCCGTTCGCGGTGCTGCTGGGAGATGTGCTGATACCGGGGGAGAATCCGGCTACGAAGCAGTTGATTGACGTTTATGAAGCTACCGGGGTGGGGGCGATTGCGGTCGAGGAAGTGCCGAAGGACCGGACGTATTTGTACGGGATCGTGGCTGGAGAGCCGGCGCCATTGGCGCCATTCGGGGCGCGATTGCTGCGGATTCGGGACCTGGTGGAGAAGCCGAAGCCCGCGGATGCGCCGTCGAACCTGGCGATTACCGGGCGGTATGTTTTGCCTCCCGCGATATTCGATTGTTTGGCGCGGACGAAGCCTGGGGCCGGCGGGGAGATTCAGCTGACGGACGGGATGCGAATTTTGGCGCAGGAGCAGGGGCTTTGGGCTTACATCTATGACGGCGTTTCTTATGATGCTGGGGACAAGCTGGGGTTTTTGAAGGCTACCGTGGAGTTGGCGTTGCAGAATGCAGAGCTGGGGGCGGACTTTCGGAGTTATTTGAAGACGTTGAAGTTGTAGCGTAGAGGCGGCGCGGCGGCGCCTGGACAAGCTGGGGCGCAGGGTCCTGCGCCCGTATAAATAGTTCTCCTACTCCGGTGTGGATCTACTTCTTGGCGGATTTCTCGGACTTCTTTTCCTTTGTATCTTTTGTTTCCTTGGTTTCTTTCGCTGAAGTTTCTTTCGTGCCTGAGTCCTTCGTTGAATCTTTCGAGGCGGCTTCCTTTTTGTCGGAAGCGGATTTGTCCTCTTTGCTGCCATCGCTGCCGCTGACGGACTTCTTGCCGGCGTAGTCGGTTACGTACCATCCGGAGCCTTTGAATTGGATGGCGGAGGCGGAAATCTGGGCTTCGACTTTGCCGCCGCAGTGCGGGCATTTTTTCAGATGCGGCCCGTTCACGGGCTCGATCTTCTCGGTCAGTCGATTGCACTTCAGGCATTTGTACTCGTACAGGGGCACAGACCTCTCCTTGCAAAGATGCGAACTTGTGAGTATATCACGCGCGGGTTTTTGGCTTCGAGGCGCGTGCTAGACTCTAGCGCATGGCAGGAAAAATCTCATGAGCGACAAACGTTCACCAAACGAGCTAAACGACCCGGACGAGGAGTTGCAGGACGGCGGAGGAACACCTTCTCCGGCGGAGGCGACGGGCTGCTTGTATCTGGTGGGCACGCCGATCGGGAACTTAGAAGATATTACACTGCGGGCATTGCGCATTCTGCGGGAAGCCGATCAGATTGCAGCGGAGGATACGCGCCACACGCAAAAGCTCTTGCAGCACTATGAGATTTCGCGGCCCCTGGTGAGCTATCACGAACACAATGAGATGACGCGGGCGCCGGAATTGCTGATCGCGCTGGAACAAGGAGCCAAGATCGCGCTGGTTAGTGATGCGGGGATGCCGCTAGTGTCCGATCCTGGGCACCGGCTCGTTGCGCTTTGTTTGCGACACCAGATACCGGTGGTGCCCGTACCGGGGCCGTCGGCCCTACTGGCGGCGCTTTCGGCTTCTGGACTGCCGAATGAGGAGTTTCTTTTCGTGGGATTTCTGCCGCAGCGCAGCGGAGAGCGGCGGCGGGCGCTGGAGCGGCTGCGGATCGAGGATCGCACCATTATTATTTATGAAGCGCCGCACCGGATCGCGGAATGTGTCGCGGATGCGCGAGAGATTCTGGGAGAGCGGCCGGCGTGTCTGGCGCGAGAAGTAACCAAACTGCACGAGGAATTCCGGCGCGGGAACCTCTCGCTGATTGCGAGTTCGCTGGAGGAGCGGCCAGCGCGGGGAGAGATAACGCTGCTGATTGGTCCCGCGGATCCGGGCGAAGCCGGAGCGCACGTGGATTCCGCGCAGAACTTGTCGGACCGCGTGGAGGAGTTGATGCGGCAGGCGAAAATGGATCGCAAGGATGCGTTGAAGCTGGCGGCGAAGGAACGAGGGTTGACGCGGCGAGCGGCGTATGACCGCATGGTCGAAGAGCGCGACTAGGCCCGCGAATAGACCAAGAGGGGGGTAGCGGGACTGTTTCGGATTCGCGCGTTCATCAGGAGCCAGTGGTCGAAATTCCGCGGACCTCGCTACGGCCCGCTCCTGATAGCAAATTGGTTGCGCCGTGCGCGGGACGAGCGTACGCTGTGCGTGACCCAGCCGCCCAAACCGCGAAATTCCGAGCTGATGTTCACCCCACCCGTTCACAAAGAACCCCCGAACAAAGGAGATTTCGATGTCAGTAGCGCTAACACAGGTTCGCGATATTTTCAAAAATCTTGAAAGCGGCGACGGAGGCGCGTTCTTTACTCACGTTGCGGACGACGTGGATTGGATCGTCGAGGGAACTCATCCGCTGGCGGGTCACTACCATAGCAAGGCGGATTTTCTAGCGCACACTTTCGAAAAACTTGACAAGGTCTTGCCGCAAGGCACGCAGCTGCACGTAGAACACGCGTTGGCGAGCGGGGACTGGGCCGTTGTTGAATTGCATTCCCTCGCTACCGCGAAGAATGGCCTCCGATTTGACAACCGGTACTGTTGGGTTTGCCG
Source organism: Candidatus Acidiferrum sp. (assembly GCA_049512575.1). Lineage (GTDB taxonomy): Bacteria > Acidobacteriota > Terriglobia > Acidiferrales > UBA7541 > Acidiferrum. The sequence continues at coordinate 33,284 of JBEKWY010000018.1, read as the reverse complement.
GTTCGAAGGGGACAAGATCGTTGAGGTCCGGGCATATCTGGATTCGGCTCTGGTCGCCCGCCTCTTTGAAGAAAACCCCATTGGGGAAGCGAGTCGAGCGTCGAGAGCCGCGATGTAAAGAGTGGCAGACTGGGAAGAAACTCATTGAAGAGCGGGCAGGTGCAAAATCTCTTTGCCTACAGGCGTCGCCTGGAAACGAAGAACCCGGCGGAGCGTTGTGTTGCGGCCGACGTGTTGCGTGAGGGTGAGAGCGGCACAGTCAAGAGTGCCTGTGCTGCTTGAACTACGAGACGGTTTCGGGCTGGAACAAGCGGCGGAAGCGCCGGCCGGTGAATTGCACGCCGACCAGGCGTTCGCCCGCCTCCGGGTCGCGGTCGCGGACATGCACGACGCGGCCCTGGGTGGCGAAGTCGGCTTCTTTTTCCTTGCGGCGAGCTCCGAAATGCGATTGCGGTATGCAAATCTCGAGGTCGGACCCGATGGCCACATCAAAGTGGGTGATGAATGCAGCGCCACCCCTACAGAGATTTTCGCTGGAAGTTTCTTCCTCGAAATTGTTGCCGCGGGAATCGCGCCCACGGACTTTGAGAGGCAGGCGGACGGCGATCCTACGTTCCGCGCGCGGTTTCGAGGTGGAAGGGCTGCTGCTGACTTCTTGAAGCATGCGCTGGGGCCTCGCTTTCATTTCTGATGACCGCGGAGCGGTCATTTCCTGAGGTGACCGCGGAGCGGTCATTTCCTGAGGTGACCGCGGAGCGGTCAACCCCCGCGGTTGCGGTGACGTGGTGCTCGAAGAATCGTTCCACACTATCGAGCACCTCTTGCTGCGTCTTGGCCGCATGCACGGTACGACGAAGTTCGCCGCCGTTCCCCACGCCATGCGTGAACCAGCAAGCGAACTGTTTCATTTTGCCAACACCATCGGGGAGGTTGGCAGCGGTAATTTCCTGGAAATAGCCAGAGAGTAAACGGTGCCGGTCGGCGTCGGTGGGAGTGTCGTAGCGACACGTGGCGACATATTGAGCCATTTGGCTGAAAATCCACGGGTTGGTGGCCGCGGCGCGGCCGATCATTACAGCGTCGCAGCCGGTAACGCTTACGATGCGCTCGGCATCTTCGGGCGAGTTTACGTCGCCATTGCCGATGACGGGGATGCGCACGGCTCGCTTGACTGCGGCGATCAGGTTCCAGTCGGCACTGCCGCTGTAGCCTTGGGTTCGGGTGCGCGGGTGGACGGCGACGCCTTCGACTCCTGCACCCTCGGCCATTTTCGCGACGTCAACGGCGACGACGGAGTTTTCGTCCCAGCCGGCGCGGAGTTTGATGGTCAGGGGAATTCTTACGGCAGCGCGCACAGAACGGAAAATTTCGTTGAGTAGCGGCAAGTCGCGCAGCAGGCCGGACCCACCGCACTTGACTACTTTTTTGGCGGGGCAGCCAAGATTAATGTCGACGGCGTCGTAGCCGAGGTCTTCGACCATGCGGGCGGCGTCGGCCATGACCTCGGGGTTTGCGCCGAAGAGCTGCGCGGTGATGGGATGCTCATCTTCCTGGAAGTAGAGGTAGCGCAGAGTCTTTTTCGCGCTGCGAGTGATGCCTTCGGAGCTGGTGAACTCGGTCATCAGGAGGCCGCAGCCGCCGAGACCGCGGATGACGCGACGGAATAGCGTATCCGTGACACCGGCCATGGGCGCGAGGATGGTGGCCGGGCGGATCGTCAGGTCGCGAATTTTGTACGACGCCGGAATCATGCCACGGCTAGTATAGCAACAGAGCTGTAACCCAGCCGCGGAAAGACGACTAAACAACACCATAAGCGCGCAATTCAGCGCTCGACAAAGCACGCCCTTGCGGTCTTGACGACATCTAGGTATTATCTAGAGATGCTGCGGTTCGATTAGGATGAGCGTAAGAATAAAGCCCATCGCAGAAAGCACGGGATTTGGTTTGAAGAAGCGCAGAGTGCATTCGACGACCTGTCGGCGCGGCTGTTCGATGACCCCGAGCATTCGGATGGCGAAGAGCGACTGATCCTTCTGGGCGTCAGCGCTGCGGCAAGACTGCTGGTCGTAGTTCACTGCTATCGAGAATCCGATCTCGTCATAAGGATTATTTCCGCGAGGAAGGCCACCAGAAAGGAGGCAGGATTTTATGAGAAAGGAATATGATTTTTCGAAATTAAAGGAACTGAGGAACCGGTACGCCGGCAAGAAAAAGGCCGTGGGTATCAATCTGAGCCCGGAAGTTGTCGACTACTTCAAAGCGTTGGCGGTCGAGACGGGACTTCCCTATCAGAAATTGATTGATCTCTATTTGTTGGATTGCGCGAAGCGGCGAAAGAAATTATCGATGCGATGGGTCGCGTAGTTGAGCGCTTTCTGAGAGCGCTATATCACTGCTTTGCGGCGGCGTGATCTCCAGCCTAATCCTTCGGCGCGTCACGTAACGCAGGTTGCAAAGTTAGTTGCTCGGGCTGGGATGAGCTTTTCGCGCCGGCGTCATCCAGCTTCAAAAAGGCGTTGAGCTTGAGGAATTTCCGGCCGAGGGCATTGCTGTAGGCAGACCATTCCTCATCGCCGGCGCCGCTAGCGAGCGCGACGCGGACGGCGGCGAGCTTCGAGTCGAGATCGTCGAGATAGTGGAAAACCATGGCTTCGCGGATCATGGGCAGCTTGGGGGAGCCGAACTCGTATTGGCCGTGATGGCTGATCAGCAGATGCTGGACGACGGTTTTTAGCGGCGCGGGAAAACCTTCGATCTTGTCCATAGCATGGGTGACGGTTTCGAGTTCCATGACGATGTGGCCGAGAAGCTGGCCCGGCGTGGTGTAGCCGATGGCGCGCTCGTAGCACAATTCTTCCAGCTTGCCGACATCGTGCAAGAGGGCCGCGGTCAGCAATAGATCGACATCGAGCTCGGGATAATGGCCTGCCACGACTTTGGCCATGCCGCAGAGACCGATGACGTGCTCCAGCAGACCGCCGAGGTACGCGTGGTGCATCACTTTGGCGGCTGGAGCGCGTTTGTAGCATTTCGCGGTGCCGGGGTCGGTGACGATTTCCAGGACGAGCTTTTTCAGCCAGGGATTGCGGATGGACTCTGCGTACGCGAGTAACTCGACCCACATTTTTTCGACGTCGGCGGACGTGTGGGGCAGATAGTCGGCCAGGTCGATCTCTTCGGGCTTGGCGAGGCGGACCTGCACGAGAGCGAGCTGCGGCTTGCTGCGGTAAACCTCGACGCGCGCCTGAACCTTCACGAAATCATCGCGATTGATGTCTTTCGCCACGATTTCAAACTGCTCCCACATACGCGCTTCGATGGTGCCGCTGCGATCGCCGAGTTCTAGGCGGAGATAGGCGCGGCCTTCGCGGGTGTTGCGGACTTCCTTTTCATGAACGAGGAAAAAAGTGGTGATGGTTTGCTCGGACAACAGATCGGTGACGAAACCGGTCTTCATGCGCCGGAAGCCGTCCCGGACCGCTTGCCAAATAACAGGAACTTCTTGTGTCCTTTTTTCGCAACCTTGGTGGCTTCGGGCGTGGCATTCACTTCCTGGATTTCGGAGTTGCCGCCACCGGCCATGTCCTGATAGCCGGGCTTGATCACGACATAGCTTTGTTCGCGCAGCGTTTTCAGATACTCATGAAGCTTCACTTCCACGCGCTGGTTATAAAGTTTGTCTGAGATTTCGTTCTCGACCTTGCTCAGGGACTGCTCGCCTTCGTCGTAGTGTTCCAGGACCTGCAAGACCAGATAGCCCTGTTTGGTGTCCATCACTTCGGTGAGGTCGTTCTTTTTCATCTTGAAGACGATGTCCTCGAGTTCCTTGGACAACTCACCGCGCTTGTAGATCCCAAGGAAGCCGCCCTGCTTCGCGGTGCTGCCATCGGAAAAGCGCTTGGCGATCTCTCCAAATTCTTCGCCGTCTTCGACACGCTTCCGAGCGGTCTCCGCCTTCTTTTTCAAGTCCGGGAGTTCGCTGTCTTTTTTTCCTTCGGTGTTGACGACGATTTCTCGCAAGGCTACCTGCTCCGGCCGAACAAATTCCGCCTTGTGGTCTTCGTAATACTTGGCGACTTCTTCTTTGGAGATGTTGATGTGGGAGCCGACTTCCTGGCTGATCACGCGCTGGGTCAACAAGCCTTTGCGGATATTGTCCTTGAAGTCTTCCCAGTTGATGCCGGTGCCGGACACCGCTTTCTCCAGATCTTCCATGCTGGTGAGATTGTTCTGGATGCGAATCTGGTCGAGGCGCTTGATGACTTCGGTCTCGACACTGATGCCCATGTCTTTTCCGCGCTGCACCAACAAGGATTGGTCGATCAAGTCGCGGAGGGCAGTCTTCTGGCGGTCTTCAATCTGAACCTTCAGCTCATCGGGCGTGCACTTTCCCTGGCATTCCTGCTTGGCGTCGTCTTCGGCGGTGGCGCGGGCTTTGTCGAGCTCGGAACGCGTGATGATTTCGTTGTTCACGCGAGCAATGATCTCCTCGACGACCTTAGAGTTCGCGCCCTCGGGTATGTTCTCAGAAGCTTTGTCGAGCGGCTTTTTCGCCGCGGCTTTTGGCGCGGTCTTCGCCGGCGTGGCAGGCGGCTCCGCTGGCGTGTCCGGCGCGGTGCCAGGCTTTTCCAATGTCGGCGCTTGAGACTGCGGGGCCGGCGCGGACGGCTTCTTGTCCTGGTCCTGGGGCACCGGCGGGGCCGGCTGATCCTGGGCACCGAGGGGCATCGCGACCGACAGCGCCATACAGATCGCCGAGAGAATAAACAGGTTTCGCATTACTGACCTCATATGTAAAGAGTTTAGTCCTGCCCACGAAGGCTGAGCAATACGTTTCTCACCGCCGCAGGCACGGGTTCTCCCCGGGTGACTTCCATCCACAGAACGCCGCTGGGGTCGAGCTTAATACCCTTCCGGGACCGGACCACGCTCACCAGCGCGGCTGGATCGATGGTTGTTTCGGGATGAAAGCGAATCGCGATGCGGCTGCCCTGTCGTTCGACCGCGGAAATGCGCAGCCGCTCGCACATGGATTTGAGGACGGCGTACTCCAAAAGGTTATCCACGGAGGTTGGCGGAGCGCCAAAGCGATCTGCGAGTTCCTTGCGGACATCCTGTTTCTCTTCCTCCGAGGCGATGGAGGAAATGCGTTTGTAGGTGCGGAGGCGCAGGTTTTCGCTGGGGATGTAGTTTTCGGGGATGCGCACGTCAAAGCCGAGGCTAAGGGTGGTGCGCAGCTCGGGCGCGGCTTCCTCCCCTTTCAGCTTGGAGACGGCGCGCTCCAGCATCTGGCAATAGAGGTCGAAGCCGATGGATTCGATGTGGCCGTGCTGCTGGCGGCCCAACATGTTGCCAGCGCCGCGGAGTTCGAGATCGAGGGCCGCGATGCGGAAGCCGGCACCTAGCTCGCTGAATTCCTTCATGGCGGAGAGGCGCTTGCGCGCGATGTCGGAGAGGGTGGTTTCGGGCGGGACGAGCAGATAGGCATAGGCGCGTTGCGACGCGCGTCCTACGCGGCCGCGCAATTGGTAGAGCTCGGCGAGGCCGAGGCGGTCGGCGCGATTGATGAGGATGGTGTTGGCGCGCGGAATGTCGAGACCGTTTTCGACGATGGTGGTGGCGACCAAAACGTCGGCTTCGTCGCGAATGAATTTCAGCATGACGCTTTCCAAGTCTTTTTCGCCCATCTGACCGTGGCCTACGACCACGCGGGCTTTCGGAACCAGCTTGGTGACCAAAGCCGCCAGCGAATAGATGGATTCGACGCGGTTATGGATGAAATAGACTTGGCCGTCGCGGGCCATTTCGTTCTCAATGGCGCGCCGCACCAGCTCTTCTTCAAAGGGGGCGACAACCGTTTGGATCGCGAGGCGGTCTCTGGGCGGCGTTTCTATCAGGGACATGTCGCGTAGGCCTACCAGGGACATGTGCAGCGTGCGCGGAATGGGGGTGGCGGAGAGCGCGAGAGCGTCCACGTTCTTGCGCATTTCTTTCAGGCGTTCTTTATGAGCCACGCCGAAGCGCTGCTCTTCGTCGACGATCAGCAGGCCCAAGTCGTGAAACTTCACGTCTTTGGAGAGCAGGCGATGTGTGCCGATGACAATGTCCACTTTTCCGGCTTCGAGCGCGGCGAGAGTTTCCTTTTGCTGGGCGGTCGTGCGGAACCTGCTCAGCATCTCGATGCGAGCGGGAAAGGCCGCGAAGCGCCGCTTGAAGGTTTCGAAATGCTGAAAGGCGAGGACCGTCGTGGGCGCGAGAATCGCCACTTGCTTGGAGTCGGCGATGGCCTTGAATGCCGCGCGCATGGCTACTTCCGTCTTGCCGTATCCGACGTCGCCGCATAGAAGGCGATCCATCGGGGTGGCGCTTTCCATGTCGCGCTTGATGTCAGCGATGGCGAAGTTTTGGTCGGGCGTCTCCTCGAACTCGAAGGCGTCTTCAAATTCGCGCTGGAAGTTGCCGTCGGGCGAAAACGCCAAGCCGGGGGCAGTTTTTCTGGCGGCGTACAACGCCAGGAGCTGCTCGGCCATGTCTTCGAGGGATTTGCGGACGCGGGTCTTGCGCGTGTTCCATCCGGTGCCGCCTAGCTTATCGAGCGTCGGATGGGCGCCTTCGACGACGCGATAGCTTTGCACCAAGTCCATGCGTTCGAGCGGAACGTACAGGCGCGAATCCTCAGCGTAGCGCAGCAGCATGAATTCGCCGCGGCGGCCGTCTGATTCGATCAGGCGCAGGCCCTCGAACTGGCCGATACCGTGATCGATGTGAACGATGAAATCACCAGCCTTGAGCTCCGCGAAATCGCTGAAGAAACCGGAGGTGCGAATCTTGCGGCTGGGACGTTCCAGCGAGGGCGTGACCTCGAACAAGTCGGAGTTGCCGAAGAGCGTCAGCTTGGATTCCGGGAACGCCACGCCCTCGGCAAATGGCGCGCGAATCAGCAGTAATGCGGCGGATTCGTGAGCGCGTTCCGAGGTGAATCCGGCGGCGGCATCTTCGGATTCACCGAGTACGTAGGGCGTCTCGTATTCGCGGCAGATGTCGGCGAGGCGCTCGAGTTCCCCAGTGCTGGCGGCCGTCAGCAGGACTTTGCCGCCGTCCGCGAGCTGCGATTTCACGTCGGTCATGCAGGCAACCACGTCGCCGTGAAATCGCGAGCTTGGCCGGGAGGGGAGCTCGAACTGGGGGATCGAGCCGATGCTCAGCGCGAGTTGCTCGAGATTGACCTGCGAGGATTTCTCCAGCGCGGCGGTGAATTGCGCTTCGGTCCAGAAATAGTGCTCCGCGGTAGGAGCGTTGGCGTGGGCGTGACGTTCGTAGTTCTCGACGGCTTGCGCGAGATGATTGGTTGCGGCCTCCCGCAGAGATGCAGGCTCGTCCAGGAACACGATGGGACGTAGCGAGCTCTCGGAAAGCTCGAACAGTGCGCTCTGCCCTGCTTCGCTTCGCGGACCGAAAAAGGATGGGTTTTCCCAGGCGGCTTCTTCGCCGCCTTCCGACCGTTCGGGAGGCGGAACCGACCATTCGGTGAGCGGAAGCAGCGTTGTGCGAACGACTGGGGCGATCGATCGCTGGGTGCGGGGATCGAATTCACGCACGGATTCGACGGTGTCGCCCAACAGCTCGATGCGTACGGGGCGCTGCGACTCTGGCGAAAAAACGTCGATGATGCCGCCGCGGACGGCAAATTGTCCCGGCAGCTCCACCATTTCGGTGCGGGTGTAGCCGACGGCGCCGAGATGCAGCAGCAAATCTTCCAACGGCATTTCGGTGTCGCGGGCCAGCGTTCGGGCGAGCGATAGATAGACGTAGGGATCCTGATACCGCCACAGCGCAGCGGTCACTGGCGCGATTACGAGCGAGATTTGGCCGTCCGCCAGGCGAAATAGCGTGGCGGCGCGGCGCTCCAAAATGTCGGGGTGGGGACTCTGCGATTGCCAGGGCAGAGTGTCAAACGCGGGTAGCGTCGTTACGCCGCCGAGCGCCCCAGGGAAAATACTGGCGAAGAAGCGGATGGTTTCCGCCAAGGCTTCCGCGCGGCGATTCGACTCCGTGACAAAGTACGCAGGCCGGCGCAACTCGTGCGTAACGTAAACTGCGACCAATGCTTTGGCGGCGTCGTGCAAACCCGATACCGAGATGTGATTGCCGCCCGGGCGCAAAGCCGCGAGTGCGCCTTCCATCGACGGATGGCGAAGCACACTTTCCAATCGTTCTCGTACGGCGGGAAGAATCATTCGTGAGGTATCAGGATTCCACGCGAGAAGCCGGTGCGCCTGCGCGGATCTTTCGCAAAATATCGCTGGTCGAGAAACCCGGCACGACCGGGGCGGAAACCACGCGCCCGCCGGCCGCTTCGACCTCTTCGCGGCCAACGATTTTGTCTCCCGCCCAGTCGCCGCCCTTCACCAGCACGTCGGGAAGCAATTGGGCGATGATTTCGCGCGGGGTAAGCTCATTAAAGATGACCACCGCATCGACACACTCCAACGCGGCTAGAATCTCGGCTCGCTCGTTCTCGGGAAGCACCGGCCGGCCTTCGCCTTTGAGCTGGCGAACGCTGGCGTCGCTGTTCAGGCCGATGATCAACGCGTCTCCAAGATCGCGCGCCTGTTCGAGGCTACGAATATGGCCCGGATGCAGGATGTCGAAGCAGCCGTTGGTAAACACCACGCGGCGTCCGTTGCGTTTCTCGCGGCCAAACCGCAGAATCGCTTCGTCCAAAGTGAGTACTGCCGGACTGTTCAAGGGATCTCCATGCAGGCGCAGCGGCGAATGAGGACGACGCTTCCTGAAGTTCTAGTTTATCACGCGAGTGAGCGGCACTGCCTGCGGGCCGGCCGCACTCGATTCCCTCGATGAAAAAAGGAAGCAAAAGGCGAAGCGCACTCCGAGCGGTCGCTGGAGTCTTACTCTGCGTGATCGGATTTGCGCTTGCGCGGGCTAGTCCCTTTCGAGAGACGACCGTTATCGTGAACGCGGACGGCTGTCGCATGGTGACCGACATCGTCGATACCGGCAACGACGCGACTCAAGGGTCAGTGGTGCTGTTGCACGGTTTGGCTGCGAACAGGGTCATCATGACGTACCTGGCGCGGGGCTTCGCACTGCTGAATTTGCGTGTCTTTGTGCCAGACTTGCCGGGACACGGGCGCACGCCCGGTCCGTTTTCGTTTGCTCGCGCCGATGCGTGCGCGAATTCCTTTGTGCGGCAATTGATCGCGCGGGGGGCGATCGACTCGGCACGCACGGTTTTGGCGGGGCACTCGATGGGCGGAGCTATCGCGGTGCGGATCGCGGCGCGCATGCCGGTAGCTGGAGTCGTGGCAATCTCTCCGGCGCCGATGGTCACTACCTACGGCATACAAGCTTCGATGCTGATTTTTGATGATCCGCCACCGACCCCCGCCAACACTTTGGTGCTTAGTGGTTCGTGGGAACCACGAAGTGTTCGCGATACTGCTCGCAGCCTGGTCTCAGGAAACGCCGAAGCCAGCGGCAAATACATGGCGATTCCGCACTCGACGCACGTGAGCTTGCTTTTCGATCCGAAGGTGGCGCGAGCGTCACAAGCCTGGGCGGCACATGTTTTGAATATCGACTCCAACGCGGCGCAGCCTTCGCGTTTGCCGCTCGCGGGATCGATGATGGGACTCCTGGGCATCCTTCTGCTAGCTGGGCCGTTCTTGCGCGAGACGTTAGGAAAAAGCCCGATAAGAAATGCGACGGAGAGTAAGGTCGAAACGGCGACCAAGATTGTCGAGACTCCCGTTGAGACCGCGTCGGCGATCGACGCCCGATCTGCCAGCCGTATGCTCCTCGAAGTGGCGGGCGCGTCGATCGTCATTGTAGGGCTGCTCCGGGCATGGAATCCGTTCGGCGTGCTGCACGTCTTTGAAGGTGACTATCTCGCTGGTTTCTTGCTGATTCTCGGAGTCGTCCTGCTAGCGCTTCATCGAGGCGGGATCGGCGGTCTCTGGAAAGTAAAGCCCCGCCCACTACTGGCCGCTGCGTTCGCGGGCATTGTCTTACCGTTGCTGATTTATTCCTGGCTCGATCTTACGATCAGCGAAGCCTGGCTCACATCCGCCCGATGGCTGCGGCTGCCTGCTCTGGTCGTCTGCCTACTTCCCTACCACACCGCCGAAGAACTCCTCCTCGGCCCACTTCAGGTCCGGTTCAGAAGGCTGCGTTTCGTCCTGGCGCTCTCTTTTCGGCTGATTGCGTGGTGCGCGCTGCTCGCCGGGATTCTCCTGCTCCACAACGGCGAAATCTTGCTGGGGCTTCTGGCCCCCTATTTCGCGGCATTCTGCCTGCTCCAACGTACAGGTATGGATGTTGTCCGAAAGGATACGGGTTCACCGCTAGCTGCCGCTCTCTTCGGTGCTATACTCCTCGCTGGTTTTTGTGTGGTTGTTTTCCCGATCACTTAGAATGGCCCGGGACATAGGGCCCAGCCGCCTGACGGGTTCTCCGCATCCCGCGACGGAATTCGACGCTGTCAGAGAGATACCCAGATGGCAGACATTGCGATCGTCGGCGGCGGACCTTCCGGCGCGATGTGCGGCGAACAACTAGCCCGCGCGGGACATACGGTCGATATTTTTGACGAGCATCTGGCCTGGGAGAAACCGTGCGGCGGCGGCCTCACCCATAAAGCCATCCAGTGCTTTCCGTTCCTGCTGGACAATTCGTATCCCAAAAAATTAGTGAATTCGGTGGAGTTGATCAGCAGCAACGATCAGCGCGCCACGCTGGACATGTCTCACCCGATCGTCATTTATTCACGGACGGTGCTGAATGGCATGCTGCTGAATCGCGCGGCGGAGGCCGGCTGCAACGTTCAGAAGTCCCACGTATTCGAGGTCGATACATCCAGCCCAAAACCCCGCTATTGCGTGGAAGGCGAATGGAAGACGGCCGATTTTCTGGTGCTCGCCGCGGGAGCTCGCAATCGATTGCTGCCGGAAACGCGGCCTTTGCAGCGCGATGAACTGGAAATTACCCAGGGTTATTTCGTGCCGCAGACCGCGGACGCTATCACGATCAAATTCCTGCGAAACTTCGAGGGCTATATCTGGTCCTTCCCCCGCTGCGACCACCTGTCCGTGGGAATATGCGGCAGCATGGCGTCGCACACCAGCACGGAACTGAAAACGCATCTCCAGACCTTTGTCGGCAAGCAGAAGATTTGCACCGACGGGGCGCAATTTTACAGCCACGTGCTGCCGTCCCCGCAGGAGCGAACGCTTTCCGAACGCACCGTGCTGGGCAAGAATTGGGCGCTGATCGGGGATGCCGCGGCGTGGGTCGATCCCCTGACCGGCGAAGGGCTTTTCTACGCGATGAAATCCGGAGAGTTGCTGGGGAAATCGCTCGCCGAAGGCTGCCCGGAAAAATATCCGTCCTGGGTGAAAGCGTCGTTCTCGGCGGAGCTCGAATTTGCGGCGCGCATCGTGCGGCGTTTCTATCGCGGATCGTTTCTGGGCACGACGGTGACCACGCGCATGGTGCAACTCATGCGGCGCAGCGCGGTTTTCCGGCAGTTGATGGGCGATATTTTCAGCGGCTCGCAAGACTACACCAGCCTGAAAAACCGCCTCTGGGGACACCTGGGAATCACGGTCAGCGACTTTGTCGCCAGCGTGCTGAATTTCGAGGGCCCTGCGACCGTCACCGCCCCGCGCAGCAGCGCCGGAGCCGATTGAGCTCTGTTTCGCCGTACTCGGTTGCGAATCGGATATCTCCAGTCTTCCACACGATATAATTTCCTGGACGCCACAGGCATCTAACCATGAGGGCAGATCATCCCCGTTATAACTCGGACATGGACCCGGACCTGACCGCAAAAACGGCAAAGAAGACGAACGTGTGGGAGGCCCTGCCGGAGGTCTGGCGACTCATCCATCCGCGTCGAGGTTTACTCGCCCTCGGCCTGCTCCTTATGGCCGTCAACCGAATCTCGGGGCTGGTCCTGCCTGCATCGGCGAAATATTTCCTGGATGGCGTGATTGGGAAAAAGCAGCTCCATCTGCTTACGCCCATTGTCCTCAGCATTCTTGCGGCGACGCTGATACAGGGCCTTACGTCTTTCACGCTGACGCAGCTCCTGTCGAAATCGGCGCAACGCATGATCACGGACCTGCGTCGCCAGGTGCAAGCACATATCGGGCGCCTTCCCATCTCGTTTTACGACGCCAATAAAACGGGGGTGCTGGTTTCGCGCATCATGAGCGACGTCGAAGGCGTGCGCAACCTCATTGGCACCGGGCTGGTCGAGTTTGTCGGTGGCCTCATGACCGCGGTATTTGCGCTTATCTATTTGTTGCACGCCAATGCGACCATGACCGTGTTGGCTTTCTCGATCATCATTGTTTTCGGAGTGGCCATCAGCAAGGCCTTCAAGACCATTCGGCCCATTTTCCGAGCACGGCCCAAGATCACCGCCGAAGTTACCGGCCGCCTGACGGAGTCTCTTGGCGGCGTGCGGGTCGTGAAGGGTTACCACGCCGAGGAGCGCGAAGAGAAGATCTTCGCCGCAGGAGTTCAACGTCTACTCGACAACGTTTTGAAGACACTGACCGCGACGTCGCTGATGAGCCTTTCCGGCGCAACCCTCATGGGCATTGTTGGCGCGCTCATGTACGAGTTTGGGGGACGCGCTATTCTCGCCGGGCAAATGACACCGGGCGGATGGCTGGCCTTCAACGCGTTTCTTGTGCTGCTGGTCGCTCCGGTTTTCCAGATCGTCGCCATCGGGACGCAAATCACCGAAGCGATTACCGGCCTGGAGCGCACGCGCGAAATCCTGAACGAAGAAAAGGAAGACGAGGCCGCCGGCCGAACGGTGACACTTGGCCGTATCAACGGCCGGGTGGTAATGGAAGACGTGAGCTTCGCCTACGACACGCGCAAGGAAGTGCTGCGCGATGTCAGTTTTCAGTCTGAGCCGGGAACGGTCACCGCGCTGGTAGGGCCATCAGGCGCCGGTAAATCCACGATTATTGGTTTGGTGGCTGCGTTTTACGTGCCTCTGGGCGGCCGCGTTCTGGTGGACGGCGTCGATCTGGCCACCGTAAAACTCAGTTCCTATCGCACCCAACTTGGCGTCGTGCTGCAGGAAACGTTCCTTTTCGACGGCACGATTCGCGAAAATGTAGCCTTCGCCCGGCCCGATGCGACGGAACAGGAAATTCTCGCCGCCTGCCATATCGCTCGCGTGGACGAATTCGCCGAGCACTTCGAGAAGCAATACGACACCATCGTCGGCGAGCGTGGCGTCAAACTATCCGGCGGCCAGAAACAACGCGTGTCCATCGCCCGCGCCATCCTCGCAGACCCACGCATTTTGATTCTGGACGAAGCTACCTCCAGCCTCGATTCCGAATCCGAAGCCCTTATTCAGGAAGGATTGCGCTACCTGATGCGCGGCCGCACCACGTTCGTGATCGCTCACCGCCTTTCCACGATCCGCCGAGCCGATCAGATCCTGGTCATCGAAGCGGGCCATATCATCGAACGCGGCACCCATGAATCCCTGTACGCCGCCGGCGGCCGCTACTACGATCTTTACACCAAGCAGCACGCCGTCCAGGCCAACCTTTTCCTGGCGCCCGGTGAAGGTGATGTTGAACCGATCGATCTAAATGGAGATAAAGTGCAGTCTGGCACGCCGGGGCGCAGCGATTCCGCTTTGCCCGACGCTATTCGATTGATTCGCGGCCAATAACTAAAACAACGAAGGCCGCTACGCGGTAGGCCGTCGCGCGACAGGTTTCTTCACAGCCGTTGGCGGCGGGATCAGGCTGGCCATCTTGCGGATCATCGCCAGTACCAGGCGCTTGTCGCCCTCCGACAGTGTGGTGCTGAATCTCTTGATCTCCGCCAGGAAGCGAATTTCGTCTTGCGAAAGCTCCCCCAACATCTTCTGGGATTCGCGGTCGCGCGGCGTCTCGGTCCCTGGGAAAAAGTCCGCGAGCGAGATGTCCATGGCCTCCGCGATCTTGGCCAGCGTCTCCAGCGACGGCACGGTATGACCGTTCTCAACACGGGACAAATAGCAGCGCAGCAGGCCGGTGCGGCGCTCGATGTCGCCCTGCGACAATCCGCGCTGGCTGCGATATGTCTTGATGACTTCTCCGATGTTTACTCGAGGCTTTTCTTTTGGCACGACGTTGACCCCCAATCTACGGGGGTAGCTTAGTCACTAACAGTAAAAGCCGCAAGCCGCTTTTTGGAGGCAATGCGGCGAAGTAGGCAATGGGGGGGTGCCGGGTCGCTCAAGAAGCGAAAAAGGCGAGCAAAAGCCCGCCTTTCCAGTCCAATTTCCAGAATCCCTCGAATTCCGGCCGCCTCTTAGCCCTGCGCCTGCGCAGGCGTAACGGTGACCGGTTGCTGCAGCCGGAATTCCAGCAGCGTTTCGCTGGGCACCTTGACCTGCTGGCCACGCGTAAGGACTTGCACTCCGGCGCCCGCCGCGGAACCCGCTCCGGCCCCGATCGCAGCACCTCGCCCGCCTCCGGCGATCGCGCCGATGATCGCTCCTGCGACGGCGCCGCCGCCTACTTTCTCAGCCGTGTTCGAACCGCGTCCTTTCCCTTTGACGTTGTAGTCGCTGCTGACCACCGGATAGTCCTGGCCATTGATGACCATGCGCGTCAGCTCCAGCTGCAACTCCGAGCTCCCCGAGAAATGCCCGGCGTCCTTGGCTTGCGCAAGCCGGCCGTAGATATCCGTGCCTTTGCGCGCCACCAGCGCGCCATTGATCGTCAGATCGGTCTCCAAGCTCGCGTGGAAAATGTCGCCCACGTTATTTTTCTTCGAGTCCACGCCGTCAATCATGCGCACCAGCAAGGACTGCCCAGCCGGAATGACCACTTGGCCGCCGGGCGCCACGGGAGCAGGCGCGGGCACCGCCGCCTGCGGTGCTGGCGCCGGACCACCAGCCACCGGACCATAGTTGTTCGTGAACGTCAGCGCGACGATCTCGGTCACGTTAAACGTCTGCACTTCTCCGTTCACCGAAAAGCGCATCAGCGCCTGCGTGCCTCCCAAAAACCGGCCCTGCAACACGCGGCCATCCTTGAGTTCCAGCGTGTCGGCAAAACTCGCACCGGCAAATACCAGCCCCAAAGCCGCAACGGCAATCGAACGTGCGAAGCGATTCATCGCGATTCCCCTCTGGACGAATAGTCCACGAACGTGGCCAGGATATCGAGCCGCGTCTTTTCGTCTCCAGAATTGTAACGCGGACCGTAATATCCGGACTCTTGCAAATCGATGCTGCCGTTTTTGATGGTGCAACACTGGCCGAAGGATGTACTCATTGTGTTGCCTGGTATAGCTCTCGGGCGATATCCGCCATCACGGCAGAACTGTCCTTGAGATCTTCCAGACCTCGGACAAGCACCACCAGCACGAAAGGCCTTTTCGCGTAAACGATCGCCGCGTCGTGATGCAGCTTGGTCAGTTCGCCGGTCTTGTGTGCCACCTGCGTGCCCGCCGGAACACCCGCGGGGATGCCTTCGTTGAACTTCTGGTGCTCCAATATCTCCACCATTTGCCGCGACGCGTTCGCGTCCACCGCCTCGCCCTTGGCAATGGCTTCCAGCAAGACCGCTAGTCCTCCGGCGGTGGTCGTATTGTTCAAACCCTTTTGAAACGCTTTGTTGTCTTCGACGCCCCGCAGCACGTTCATCCCGTCCGCGTGCAACGAATGCACCGTGGCGCGGATGTTCTCGACGCCCAACTTCTGAATCAAGAGATTCGTCGCGAAATTGCTGCTCACCGTGATCATCAGCTCGCAAAGCTGGCTCAGCGTCCGCGTTTGCCCGACTGCTTTGTAAAGATCGGTCTCCGAGTCGTCCTTCGGATCGAGCGTAAACACCGATCCGTCCGCAAGGCTGTAAAACTCGTTCTTGATCGGCAAGCTGTCGTCCAGCTTGACCTTACCCTCGCGGGCCTGATGGAACAGCTCGATCATCACCGGAATCTTCATGGTGCTGGCCGCATGGAAGACATCATCCGAATGGTACGACCACGCCGTCTGCCCATCCAGCGTGCGGAAAGCGACCCCGACGTCGGCGCCGCTTTTCTGGATGCGGTCTTGAATCCTGGCGGCGACCTTCGGATCAATGGAGGAGGCTTGGGAAGCGCTTTTCGCAGCGGGCCCGCCAATGGCTGTCAGCAGGTAATGTTCCTGAGCCCAAAATCCGAACCCCAAAACACCACACGCAAACAAAAGCACCGATACCATGCGAACTGACACGGACAACTCCCCGCCCGATTGAATTTTACTCGAACTGGCGATTGTAACGCAGGTTCCGTTCAGTTATCCGGAGTGGCCGTAAAGGCTCCGACAGGCACGCTGCCCGGCTCGACGTTATAACCCTCGACCTCCAGCACCGGTTCTTTGCCCTCCAAAGCGGTATCGTCGTAGCGCACTTTCAGACTTCGCTTCTCACCGGGAAGCAGCGAGAAGTAATTGTCGCTCCAAAAGATCGGCGTGACATCTTCACCGCCTTTCCCACGGGTCACCCGCGGATGGACCATGAAAGCGATCCCTGAGCCGTTATTTTCGATCGTCAGGGTCATCCAGTTCTCTCCTCGGCTCTTTCCAAGCGACTGCTTGGAAACAACCATCTTGGCGGGCGGCAAACTGTTCAGCCCCGTTAAATCACCAAACTCCACCTGCGGCGTGTACACCGTATCTCTCTTGTGCTTCCAGTCCAAGGTGTCCGCCTTGGTCGAGAGCCAGTAAAAATTATCGCTCAGCAGTTTGCCAGCCGCGTCGTGCAACTCCAGCCGCAGGAAATACGTCTTCGTCAGATCCTCAACTTTCGGCAGATCGAAGGCCTTCGTGCTGCTGTCCTCTGGCAGGTTCAGTGTTGCCTCGCGTGATGCTTTCTCTTTCGCGTCGAGGTTGTACAGTTTCGCGGTGATCTTGGCGCCCTTGACCGCTTCGTAGGTTCCGTTGATGACCGCCACCGAATTGTCGTCATACGAATACTGCACATGCAGCGGCTCGGTTGCTTTCTTGGTCCCGAAATATCCGCCCGCCGGCACCATGTAGTAGTCGTAGAGATGCCAGATCAGGGAAGGCCACGCATTGTCGAGCATCCACTGGATCACACCCGTGGACGTGTACTTGTTCCGTGCATACGCTTCGAACATCGCGCGCTGCCCGTCGTAGGTCATCGCCTGCGCTTTTCGTTCGTAGTCATCCAGCGAAGTTGCGGTGCCATACCGGCGGCTCAAACCGTCCGTAAACACGTTCACGGTGGTAAATCGTTCTTTCCCGGCGTGATAGTTCCACACGTCGTCGATCGGCCATAGGTGATCCTTGGGGATAAATCGCTCCAGCGACTCCCGCGGAGGAATCGCGGGTCCCGGGCTCGTTTCCGTGTTGTAACCGTAGGCGCCGCCAGCCTGTGTGTCGGAAAGCCAGTAAACGGGCGGCACATATTCATATGGGCCGGTCATCTTCACGCCAGACTCTCCCGTTACCGTCGTCGGCGTGTTCCCTGCCGAAGACACCGAAGGATTCGGCCAATCCAACTCCTTCAGAATTTCCAAATACATTTTCTCGACGTCCGCTGGAGGTGGATTGTCGCTGCCATACAGCCAAACGAATACGCTCGGATGATTTCGCAGTATTCGAATCTGGCTGCGCAACGATTCCCCGGCGATCTTGTGCTGCTCCTCCTTCCAATTCTTCCACCGCTCCCATGCGTCGCAACATGTCCATCCCGGCATCACCAGAATCCCCAGTTTGTCGGCCTTTGCGAAGAATTCCTCGTGGTCGATGCGTCCTTCTAAACGGATCGTGTTCAACCCCATGTCGCGAACGTACGCCAAATCCGCATCCAGACGCTCCGGCGACCAGCGCAAAAACATGTCCGGCGCCCATGCCGCACCGCGAATCAGCACCTTCCGCCCGTTGATCTTGAACAACCGGTAGCCTTTGTCCGTCAGTTGCGAAGTAGCCTCACGAATTCCAAACGTCACCTCGGCCGAGTCCGAAACCCGGCCATCGACCTCGTACTCCAATTTCGCCGTATAGAGATTTGGCTCGCCCATCTGGTAAGGCCACCATAGCCGCGGGTGGACAAGTTTCAGCTCGGAATATTGCTCCGGCGAAAACGCGACCGTTTTCGATTCTCCGGGCGCAAGTTTCACCGTCTGGCGCACTTGGACGCCGTGAATGTCCGCGCGCAACACGCCATTCACTTCGTGCTCCGAGTTATTCCGCAAATCCGCACTCACCGTCAACGCTGCCGACTTGTATTCGGAATCCAATTTGCTCGACACAAACGGATTGCGCAGCGACACGCTGTCGCTCGCCGTCAAAAACACTTCCTTCCAAATCCCCATGTCCTTGTCGGGAGGCGTCGGATTCCAGTCCACCCACGTGATGCCCAAATCATTTTTCTGCGGCGCAAAGATTTCCACCGCCAATGCATTCGGCTTCCTTGCAACCAAGAACTTGCTGACATTGAATTCGAACGTCGCAAATGTTCCCGCCACATCCTTCTCGTCCGCCACTTTCTTCCCATTGATCCAAACGTTTGCTCGGTAGTTGATTCCCAGGAAGTCCAGCCATTGCGTCTTCCCTTCGTAATCTGCGGGTACGACAAATTCAGTTCGGAACCACCACGGACACCGGAACGGACTGTCCTTGGGCATATCCTGTATCGCGAAAAATGATTTCTGCGAGTAGTCCATGCCTGGCAGCGACTTCAGATTCGTTCCGTACATCGGATCGGGATAGGTCTTGTCATTGACGAGCGCCCCCACGACCGTACTCGGCAGATCCGTGTGATGCCACTTGCTCGCGTCGAACGCCACGGCGGACACCTGCGTACCGTCAGCCTTCACTTCGCACGATGACTGCAGCTGCCAATCCTTGTGCAAATAGATCTTCTCGGCTGAATCGGCAAAGGACGGCGCACTAAACATGGCGCCCCAGATCGTCAACATTCCCGTAATCGCTACTACAACCCGGAAACTCCACAGACGTGGCATAAGACTCCCCCGAACGATTAAAGTGTATATCCGCGATCGCGGTGAAAAATGGACGGCTTCAGTGGCCCATATTAAACCGATTCAATACTGTTCGCCTTCTTTTTTTGAAAGCCCGTTAACCAACCCTCAAAAATCAGCTATTCCGCAAGGAACTACGCAGTTAACCCGATGCCGCATCTGCTTCCCATCAGCGTACACTGAACGACGTGGCCCAGCCTTCGTTGTCTAACTGGTTCGACAACTTCCGCGTAACCCTGAGCTCTGCCCAAACCAAAATTAAGAACTCGTTCTCTGGCATACGACTCGCCATACGACACACCTGGTGGCGTTCCAAGGATGGCTGGTATCGTCTCACCGCTGGCATGGAAATCAACGAGCTCTGGGCCCAATTTAAGCTCGAAGCGGGCGAAAGTTCCCGTCTGTACAAACAAGACGTCAGCCAACACGCCGGCCAGAGCGGGCGTTCCTGGAAGCGACCATTTAAAATCCTCGGTTATCTCTTTTCCAGCGTGCTGAACAAGCTCTCCCCCGCCCGCCGCTTGTTCCTGCTTCTAAACATAGTCCTGGCTTTCCTGGCCGTAATCAATTTCCACTTCCTGATCCTCACGCAAGAGATCGAATTTCTCTTGGCATTCGTCGGCCTGCTGATCCTTCTCGCATTGGTCCTGGGCGATCACATCTCCATGAAGCGCGACATCGAAATCGCCCGCGAAATCCAGCGCTGGCTCGTCCCTCGCCGAGCCCCCGACGTCCCGGGCATCGACGTCGCCTTCGCCACCCGCCCCGCCAAGACCATCGGTGGCGACTACTACGACGCCTTTCTCCGCACCGGCGATGGTCCGCTCCTCATCGCGGTAGCTGACGTCGCCGGAAAAAGCGTACCCGCCGCCATGCTGATGGCCACCTTCCAAGCCAGCCTGCGCGCTCTGGCCAGCGCCAGCGGTTCCCTTTCCGAACTGGTCGGAGGCCTCAATCGCCAGGTTTGCGCCAACAGCCAAGCCGGCCGCTTCACCACCGCGTTTCTCGCCGAATTAAACCCCGCCAACGGCGACCTCAGCTATCTTTGCGCCGGCCACAATCCTCCCATCCTCAAACGCGAAGATGGCAGCGTCGAGCGCCTGAAATCCGACAACATTCCCCTCGGCATCGAGCTGAAAGAAAAGTACAAGGCGGGCTTCACGAGAATCGAGCCCCACGACCTCCTGGTGATTTACACCGACGGCGTAACCGAAGCCCGCGACGAGAGCCGCAGCGAATTTGGCGAAGCCCGCCTGCTCTCCATCATTCAGCTCGCGGGCCAGGAACGCTCCGCCCTCACCCTCTCCAACATCATGCGCACGCTCGACGAATTCGTCGGCGCGGCTCCGCAACATGACGACATCACCTGCATGATTGTTCGCCGAACTTAGGTACGGAGAGTAACGCTGCCGCGATCACGCGCTGAGGCGCTCGTCATTCACTTAAAGAATGTTTGCCCCTTCAGAAGCGCGTCGACGGCTCGCAGCAATACTTGCCCGGCATCGCCCTTAGACACAAAGCCATGCAACCCGGCTTTTTGTGCCTCGCGCACGATCCCGTCGCCCGCATGCATCGAGAGCATCAGTATCGGAATGTTCGGCAAAAGCTTTCTAATTTCCTTGCCGGCAGCCAGTCCATCAAGCCCCGGCATCGACAGGTCCAGGATAATTAAGTCCGGCTTCAGCTCAAGAGCGTCGCGAACCGCTTCTTCCCCATTGGAGGCCTCGTAGCATTTCTCTACGTCTTTACGAGACTCCAGTATGGAACGCACGCCCTTACGAACCGTTTCGTGGTCATCAGCGATAAGTATTCGTGTCACAGCACATACCCTCACGGCGGAAGTGCACTGTCGCGGACGAACCCTGTGCGCCATCCATCGACTGACCGCGGGAAGCTGGCCACGAGTTTGCAATTTCGGAGCTATGCTCGGCAATCCCCCACATGGCCAGCCGTGCATTGAGAGTCATCGTTGACAGGATGAGCGCGTACTGTCGACCGGCTCCGAGCAATCCCGGGCAAAATTTCATCCGCTCGACTGGACACACCGCCCCCGGAAATGAGAGAAAAGGAAGAGGTCAAACCCATGAACACCTACAACGTCACCCTGAAATTTGAAGACCGCAAGGTCGGTACCGAAGGCCGCACCATCAAAATCGACGCCTCCAGCATCGCCGGCGCCATCGGAAAAGCCACCCGCGAGTTCGTAAAAAGTCTCGACCGCAAACAACGCTTCGACATGAACAAGGGCCTGAAAATCGAAGCCCTCCGCGTAACCACCGACAAACCCAGCGAGCCGGAAACCGCAGCCGAAGCCAGCGCCTGACCAGAACCGAGCGCAGCGAGGAAATGTGGGGGCGCGCTTCAGCCTGCCTGCTGCAGGCGGGCGCATCCCACACCTCGGCGGAATCGGCCACTGCAACAATGCCAAAGCACTTTCGATTCAACGACGGCGGACGCGCATCCGCAGGTTATCGCGGCAAAACCGGCGACTGCGTAGTTCGCTCGATCGCCATCGCCACCGGCCTCCCCTACCAGCACATCTACGATTTGGTGAATCGCGCCTCCACCCGCGAGCGCACCGGCACACGAAAACGCGGCAAGAGCAATGCCCGCACCGGCGTCTACAAATCCACCATCAAGCGCGTCATGAATTCTCTCGGCTGGGCCTGGACTCCCACCATGCAGATCGGCTCCGGCTGCAGCGTCCACCTCCGCGCCGACGAACTCCCCGCCGGCCGCCTGCTCGTCAGCGTCTCCAAGCACTTGACCGCCGTAATCGACGGCGTAATCCACGACACGCACGACTGCTCCCGCCGCGGCACCCGCTGCGTCTACGGCTACTGGCAGCCGGGCGCGGCCCGCCGCAAATCCCCAACTCCGAGCTCAACCAAACCCGCGCCCCAACGCCAAACCTTCTTCGAATGGCTATTCAGCTGAATCCGCCGACGCCGGGATCACGAAAGACTTGCTTTGTCATTCGTGATGCAACGAGCGCCCAGCAGTACTACACTACAATCTCGCGCGATCCTCGCAGCTTCAAAGCCAAAGGCTGCAAGGAGGGTAACGATATGACGCGCTTTTTCTTTCGCGATTCGATTCCGACAAAAATTCTGATGGTTGCCGTCTGCCTGTTGGCTTCCGCCTGGGTTCCGGCTCCTGCGTTCGCACAACACCCCGTTCACGTTGGCGGAGGCGGGCACTTCAACGGCGGGGCACGCATGCCCGTGCCGCACGTATTTGCTCCGGCCCCGCACGCGACGATTTCGCGGGGGCCTGTGGGATTCGGCACTGGTCGTTTCCTCTTTCGGCGACGCCTGATTTTCGTTTTCAGCAATCCTGCGTTCTTTGGCGCGCCGTTTTTCAGGTTTGGCGTGGGACTCAATTCCGCTTGGTGGCCTGCCTGTGGCCCTTCCTGGCTCTGGGGATTCGGCTGTAATGATTTAGCCTTCGACGGGTATGGTTCAGAGAACTATGTCACCCCGCTGCCGGACCAGAGCCCTGTTTACCTCTATGGCGCAGAACAACCCGGACTGATCGGGCTCTATATGAATGACGGCACGGTGTATGGCGCGATCGACTACTGGTTTGTGAACGGGGACATACACTTCACCACGGTTGACGAGGGCGGCGATAGAGCCGTCGAGCACGTGATTCCGCTCGACGAACTGGATTTGCAGAAAACCATCGACGTGAATACCAGGCGCGGATTCCGAATGGTGATGCGCGACGAACCTTGGCAGCAGTATTTGAAAGATCATCCGGACCTCACCCCGCCAGACCTGCGTCCTCCACAAAAGAACTAGCGCCAGCCGCCCGGTACGAAAAGTAGAATCGTCATTCCGAACGGAGCGGGCCGATTTTTATCCCTCGCGTTCACTTCCCGTGAACGCGTCGGTCCCCGCACTGAGGAATCTCTCCGAGCGCCGCCCGAGTCGCTCCCAGCCCCACCGGCCGGGTGCCGCACCCTTGTGCTTTTAAAGGTGCGGATTTTGACTTTTCCGGCCCTCGTCCGCGCAATCCACGATGTCATTCCGAGCGGAACAGGTCGATTTCTTCTTCCCCATTCGCTTCCTGCGAATGGGTCGGCCTGTGCAGCGAGGAATCTCTCTTCGAAGGCGCGTGGCGCACTCTTTGGGTTTTGTTTTTCAAAGGGTGCGGGTTTAAAGTCAACTTTGTCGCAACATAAGCTAGGAATGAAACCCCCACCCTCTACCGCCTGGGGCGACGCCCTCGGCTATGAAGGCTATGTCGGTCGCTGGAGTCGCCAGATCGCCCCGGCATTCGTCACCTGGCTAGGCGCTCCCGCCAACCTCAAGTGGCTCGACGTAGCCTGCGGAACCGGCGCGCTAACCTCCGCAATCGTCGCCACAGCGTCTCCGTCCAAGGTCGTCGCCTGCGATCTTTCCCTCAACTACCTGCAACACGCGCAAGCCTCCAACTCCGACGCCCGCGCCACGTTCATCGCCGGAAACGCCCAGAACCTCCCTTTCCCGCCGGGATCCTTCGACGCCGTCGTATCCGGTCTCATACTCAATTTCCTCGAAGCGGATTCGGCCGTCGAAGAGCAACGCAGGGTAATTCTTCCCGGTGGCTGCATCGCAACCTACGTGTGGGACTACGCCGCAGGCTACGAACTAACCCGCGTATTCTGGGACGCCGCCATCTCCGTCGATCCCAGCGCCGCCGCCTACGACCCCGGCCGCAACTCTCCCCTGTGCAACCCGGCCGCCCTCCAAGCCCTCTTCCAACGGCACAACCTCGGAAACATAGCCGTAACCCAACTAGATGGCACAGCCCAGTTCCCCAACTTCAACGCCTACTGGCAATCCCTGGACGCCCGCCAAGGTTCCCTGGCCAAATACCTCTCCCAAATCAACGAACCCACCCGCGAAAAAATCAGGTCCTTCCTCTCGACAGCACTGCACCGCGACGACGCAAGCCCCCTGAAACTCCAACTCCGCGCCTTCGCAGTCCGCGCCACGCGATAGCGCGAAGCTCGCCGGGTGCCGCACCCTTGTGCTTTTCAAGGGTCCGATTTTGACTTTCCGGCCGTCGTCACGCGCATCCTCCACGATGTCATTCCGAGCGGAACAGGTCGATTTCTTCTTCCCCATTCGCTTCCTGCGAATGGGTCGGCCTGTGCAGCGAGGAATCTCTCTTCGAAGGCGGGTGGCGCACCCTTTGGATTTTGGTTTTTCAAAGGGTGCGGATTTAGAGTCAACTTTGTCGCAA
Source organism: Candidatus Acidiferrum sp. (assembly GCA_049512575.1). Classification (GTDB taxonomy): domain Bacteria; phylum Acidobacteriota; class Terriglobia; order Acidiferrales; family UBA7541; genus Acidiferrum. Next base: position 9,008 of record JBEKWY010000018.1, on the reverse strand, counting down.
CCTAAGCTATCCGGTCGTGCCGGTCGTGGTAAACGAGGCGCTGATTGGATTATCGTAGATAGCGTGAGCTGGCAAATCCCGGAAAATGATCACTTCATATAAACTTCTGCCATGTTCAGCCGCGCCAAATTCGTCTTGGTGGTGTTTTTTCTTTTTTGCGCCGGAAACACTGCCGCGCAATCGGTCGACGAGGAGAAAGAGCTTGCGGTAGTTGAGGTAGGGGCCGCTGCATTCCGTAGTATCACAGGGGATACCGCGAGCAGCTTCGGCCCTTCCGTGGCCGTCGAGGTCACGCCGGTAAAAAACTGGCTGGAACTGGAATTCGGCACGACGGCGCTCTTCCGACGCCACTCCACCGAATGGGGAACCGACCTATTGTTTAAGAAGCCGTGGGACCTCTCGCCGAAAGTGGAATTTATGTTTGGCATCGGCCCTGAATGGGATCACTCGAACCAATACGGAATAAAGACCAACTCCGTGAGCGGAGAGGCCATAGGAGATTTCATGTTCTGGCCCTCGCGGAAGCACAGGTTCGGTTGGTATCTCGAACCGACCTACGAATTCAACTTTGCCCGTGGCCATGAGCAATCGGTCGGCATCACCGGAGGCCTCTTGATCTCGATCCCCTAGGGTCTGATCCCTTGCAGTTTCTGATCCCCAAGGCGGGTGGCGCACCCATCGGGTTCGGTTTCAAAGGGTGCGGATTTAGAGTCAACTTTTTCGCAAACGTGAGCCAGGAACGAAGCCTCAGCCATTCAGGTCTTGCCGGGACGAGCGCTTAGACGTGAGTGGCAGAGCGGTGGGAAAATTGGGCGGGTGGTGCGCCCTTTGGAGTTGGTTTTTCAAATCCGCGAACCACTTCGCAAGATGTCCGACCTCGAACTACGCAAGTTCAGTCGGGGGCTAGGGATTAGCGCATATGCGCGAAATGACACCACTACTGGTAGAGCATTTTTTAGAATTGCTTACCACATTTTGCGTTTTTCTCTTGACAGGATTTTCCCACCCAACGATACTGCGGTTCCAGATTCGGGGGACGTGGTAGCGCCAGGCGGACCGGGTCGAGGATGTTAACGCGAGTCCGCACGGGCCACGACACCAGCCGGGTTCTAAGCAAAAAAATCGAGCGCGAAGTTCCAGCTCCGCGCCCATGCGAAACGCGCCGTAAGCCTTCCCAAATGGTGTCTTCGGCACCACGCAAACGGTTGCGCTTGGTATAGCTTGACGGTAGCTCTCTCTCCTGCCGCCTTCCAGAACAGCCTACCAATCCCAACGTTAGCGAAGACGCGCGTCGTGAGATTGAATTTCGGTCTTTGTGATTTGAGGGCCGAAAAAGTCCGGGTGGCTACGGAAGCTACTTGGGGCTCGTACCCCAAGGATGGGAGTCCGAATCTCCCCACCCGGACCATTTCAGTAAGCTGTGGCGACGATCGGCTAAGGGTTAAGCCGCTTGCTTGGTGAGCTTGAAACGTGGGTCCGATTCCCACTCGTCGCCCCAACCTTTTCGAAGGACGATTGCAGTTGTATACCCGTTGTTGTGGACAAGCAATACTTAATCGAAAGGAATCCCACCAAACCACCACTGAAGCTAGGCGATAGCAAGGCCTATGAAACATTCTCCTAAAGGCAGAGAACGATGGTGGCGTTCCTTCGTTAAGGACAGCATCATGGCCGTTGTCGCTTTCCTGCTGGGCGCGGTCATAGGCCAACCACTGTTGTCGCTGATATCGAGTCCGAAGGCGGAAGTCGGAGTTCAAGGACTCCAGATGAACTACTGCATGGTGTACTACGTGATCTTTGGACATCAAGGGTCCATCGATTCCGCTAACTTCAGTGTCCGTTTTCCTTCCAAATTGAACGGTGTCAAAGCTGGCATCGCGGAAAACGTCGGGGGAAGCGACCCCGAGCATGAGATGCGCATGGTCATCGGTGATTTGGATTCCAACGCATGCGCGATGATGTCTGGTGGGAACGCACTCGATACCACGGGCGTAACAACAAGCATCGTGGGCAATACTCTATTCGAGAGAATCGGCGCATTGTCCGGCAACATCCCGATGAGCGGTATGGTGATCGGGCCATTCAACGAATCCGCCATGACACCTGCGCCCACTAAGCCGGATTTCACCGGAGAGTATACGTACGATTTGTTCGGCGTGACGATCAGACGACCTATCAAGTTCAAGGATTTGGGAGTCTCGAAGGCGAAGCAATGAATGGCAGGTGGCGCACCCTTTGGGTTCGGTTTTCAAAGGGTGCGGGTTTAGACTCAACTTTGTCGGAAACGTAATCGTGTCCCAATTTGAGTCATAAAGCTGCAAGCGATAGTATGGCGGCGAAGTTGCGCGATATAAGATTCCGAGGCCGCCTGTGTTCCTCACGACTGTTCTTCTCTTGATGGCTGTGTTTCCGATCGGCTCGATTGGCGTGGATCATTTCTATTTTCACAATTCCTTGCCGCTCATGTTGCTCGTGGGGAAATGGTTCGTGTTTTGGGCCGCGGGAGTGAGGCTTTTCGTCGCCGGTTTGCGTCAGTTTTTCCAGCCGCGATTTACCGCCGAAGAGATATTCCACATCACAAGCCCCGATGCTTTGCCGCTCGTGCGCGAATTGGGCGTGGCAAATTTCGCAACGGGAGTAGCCGGAATGGTCTCCCTTGCCAAGCCCAGCTTCGTCCCGCCGGTAGCGATTATCGCCGCCATTTTTTATGGCGTCGCCGGAATCCGGCACGTCATGGAAAAAGAAAGGACCGGGAACGAGAATATCGCGATGATCAGCGACCTCCTTGTTTTTCTGGTCTTCGCCGGCTATGTCGGTTTCCTGGCGCTTGCCTGAAAAACCAAACTAGGACACCACCGGAAACGTGAGCCAGCAATGAAGCCTTCAGTCATTCAGGTCTTCCAGCCCGAACTCGTGGAGGTGAAAGGCAGAGCGGCGGAAAAATTGGTCCCGGAGGACGGGACTTCGACCCAAAAAGCGAGACGGATAGAGAAGGAATGGACGCGGGGTCCGGGCCGTACTTGCAGCCCGGCGCGGCGGAACGTTAGGCTTTACGAACTCCCGCTCAAATCGCTGAGCCATTTCTCAAGTGTCACCACCTGGTCCACTCCAATTTCATCGAAAGCCACGCCCATGCCCATATTCAGCTGCGAGTAAATGACGCGGCCCGTGGCGTCAAATGTCTCGTCATGATGGATAAGCTGAATCTTTACGGTCGTGCCCAACGGCAAAGGATTCACCATGTCCATATAACAGCCGTGACGGCTCAGCTCGCTCGTCCGAGCGGTCAATCGCGTTTGTGTTTGAAGCTCCGTAATCTCGGCGGAAGCGTAGAACGGATAGCGCGGTGACCGGCGATCTTCTGGACTCATAGGAAGTGGCCCCTTCAACAATGACGGCGTGGAGGGCAGGTAGTGCGATTCTAACTCGCGATCCGTCAGGGCGGCAGATCATTCTGCCACCGAGGCGAATGGCGCACCCTCTGGGTTCGGTTTTCAAAGGGTGCGGGTTTAGAGTCAATCTTGTCGCAAACGTGAGCTAGGAATGAAACCCTCAGCCCTTCAGGTCTTTCAGGCCGAACCCGTAGAGGTGAGTGGCAGAGCGGTCGAAAAATTGGTCCCGGAGGAGGGAGTCGAACCCACACAGAGCAAAGCTCCGGCAGATTTTGAGTCTGCTGCGTCTGCCAGTTCCGCCACTCCGGGCCACCTTCGAAAATACCACGCCCCGCACCCCCACTCAAGTTTACCCTGAGCTTCGAAGGGTTTCCCCTGCCTGCCCTGAGCACCGAAGGGCGCGCCCGGAGCAACGACGAGAACTTTCTGAGTAGCACAGGCACTCCTGCCTGTGCCAACCAAAACGCAGGCAAGCATCGGCCCCAAGCTGCGCCAATTGCGCATGCCCACCGCCGCCCGCGAACAACTCTCGTCGTCCCTCGGATGCATTTTTCTCCGCCTCCGTGTCTCCGTGCCTCCGTGGCAATTCCCTCTTCGTTTTTCGCATTTATCCTTGACATCTTATTACCACTATGTTATCCCACTTCGTGTTATCGCAAATGGTAATTCGAACGCGGTTCCGTCGTCCCCGCAAATGCCTCCCCGAAGCCTTTCTAGCTCTAAACCCTTTAGAATCCGCACTTCCGCAAAATGCCCGCGTAACTCCTTTAGAATCCGCAGATCCAAAAACAAAGGACTTAAAGTCCTTTAGAATCCGCACTTACAAAAAAGGAGGGGGGGGAGGGGGGTAAACTGTTAACTAGCGAAATAAGCTCGGAAGTGAGCTCCTATATTTTGGTCGGCGGCGAGGTTCCGGCCTTCCTAATATTAGATTCCAGCCAGACCATGCGGCAGCTGCGCCCCTACCCCCGACTCTTGCCCCGGCTGGCGCGCAACGGCTACACTCGGCGCGCCTGTGCCCAACCACCAAGCCACCACGGTAGACTCCGCTGCGGCCGGCAGAGCACCTGCAAATCTAGCCGGCTTCTGGGCCCTCATCGCGGTCCAATTTCAAAACGCCTTCAGCGACAACGCCCTGAAATGGCTGGTCAGCTTCCTGGTCCTCGAAGCCGCCCTGACCAAGCAGCAGCGCGACCTCTGGTTTATCCTCGTCGTGCCGCTGCTCTTCGCCGTGCCCTTCCTGTTGTTTTCGATTCCGGGCGGCTACTTCGCCGACAAATACAGCAAGCGCAGCGTCGCCCTGGGTACCAAGCTCCTCGAGCTCGTCGTCATGGGCCTCGCGACGTTCGCGCTGGCCCGCGATCGCCTCGACCTGGCCGGCGCCGCCCTGTTCCTTGCCTGCACCCAAGGCGCAATCTTCGGCCCCACAAAATACGGCCTGCTGCCCGAACTGCTTCCCGAATCGAAACTGAGCTGGGGCAACGGCATCATCGAGCTAACCACCCTGCTCTCCGCCATCTTCGCCGCCCTGGCCGGGGGATTCCTGGCCACGCACTTCCACGGCCGCCAAATCTGGTCCGGCGTAGTCTTCCTGAGCTTAACAATCCTCGGGCTCCTCATCAGCTTCAAGATCACTCGGGTCCCCGCTGCCGATCCGATCCGCAAGTTCGACTGGAACGTCCCCCGCGAGTTCTTCGCCGAAACCCGCCGCCTCTGGCGCGACAACATCCTCCGCGTCGCGGTCCTCGCCAACACCTTCTTCTGGTTTCTGGGTTCCCTGCTGCTCCTTAATATCGTCCTGTACGCCACCGACATCCTCCGCGTGGACGACCAGCACAGCAGCTACCTGCTGGCGGCGCTGAGCCTGGGCATCGGAATCGGCAGCTTCCTCGCCGGTTACGCTTCCGGAGGCAAGATCGAACACGGCATGGTCATCCCCGGCTTGATCGGCATCATGGTCATGGCCGCGCTCCTCGCAAGTCCAGGCTTGAGCTTCGTCGCCGTAGCAATCCTGCTCGCGCTCCTCGGCACAGCAGGCGGCTTCTTCGTAGTCCCGGTCAACGCCCTGATCCAGCGCCGCCCAGCGCCAGAGGAAAAAGGCCGCACCATCGCCGTCGCTAATCTCCTCTCCTTTGTGGGTGTAGCTCTGCAGCCTCTGGCCCAATATGGAATGCTGCGCCTCGGCCACCCTGATCCATCGCGCGTCTTCCTGGTCGCCGCCGCCATGACCCTGGTCATGGGCATCCTCCTCGTCCGCATGATGCCCGACCTCGGCACCCGCGCCCTGGACTGGACGCGCCTCCGCCCAAGAGCTACCCTATAGCGTCCGTTCGAGCAGGGGATTCCGGCTGCACCCAAGCAGCCTCGAGTGGTTTTTGTCGAGGATTTACATGTCTACCGTTCTCACCGTTCCCGGTGCGCCCACCGCCCACCGCGGCCTTAGTCATTGGATGGAGCGCGTCCTCAAGGAGCTGGAGCACGTCCGTAAGGACCCCGCCGCCGATCCCGTCCACGACCTGCGCGTCGCCATTCGCCGTTGCCGCTCGGTAGCTGCGGTTGTGCAGGAGGTTGATCCGGACCCGGCCTGGGGCGAAATGCGCCAGGTTCCGAAAAAGCTCTTTCGCAGGCTGGGCGCCCTTCGCGATGCCCAAGTGATGGATGAATGGGTGAAGCAGCTCGCACCTAGTGAAGACCCGCTGCGCACGAAACTGCACGCGGCGTTTGCGGCCAATGAGCCTGAGTTGCGGCAGCGGGCTCTGCGCGGCGTCGAAAAATTTGAAGAGAAATATTGGGCGCGCCTGGAACGGAAGCTTCGCAAACGCGCGCGGCTGGTTCCTTGCTCGAGCCTGGCGGCTCAATGCCTCGCGGTGGAGCGATTCGAAGAGGCGAAAGAACTGCACACGCGCGCGCAACGCACCGACAAACCCAAGGCTTGGCACGAACTTCGTATCGGCCTGAAGCGTTTGCGCTACACCGTCGAGAGCCTGCTTCCCGAGCAGTACGCCCTGTGGAGCGATAACCTGAAGCGTCTTCAGGATCTTCTAGGTGAAGTTCACGACCTCGATGTTCTCGCCGCGACGATCAAAGAGGTCGCCTCCCAGGACACGACCGATATCCAGAACACCTGGGAAGAAACGATTCACCGCGAGCGGAACCAGCGGATCGAAACCTACCGACAGCTCACTTTGGGAAGAACCAGCCTGTGGAATGATTGGCGCCACGGGCTTCCCCAAGGCAAGCGCCTGGCGCTCGCCGCCATGGCGCGTCTTCGCTCGACTGCGCGTGCCACCGACGTTCGCCCGCGACGGACGGCGCAAATCTCGCGCATCTCGATTGCGATCTTCGACTCGCTCCGCCGCGTACATGCCGCGCCCGCATTTAACGAACACGCGATGCGGCGTGTGCTGCGAGCTGCCGCCCGCTTGCACAACGCCGGGCCCGCCGAGCGCGCAAAGTCTCCGCAAAAAGCGGCGCTCCGCTTTCTGCGCGATTTGCCGCTGCCTCCCAGTTGGACATTGGAGGAGTGGGAACTGCTGGGATGGACGGTGCGCTACCATCGCGGCGCCGAACCCAGCACGGATAGCGGGCGCTTCTCTCGGCTCGCGGAAGAACAACAAAAGAATATCCAGGCGCTGGCAGGAGTTTTGCGCTTGGCGCGCGCGTTGAGGAAGTGCGACGTAAACACCGGCGAAGGATTGCGGGCTGAAAAATCGGCGGATGCCGTCATCCTCCACGTTCCCGGGCTGACGGATTCCGTGGAAACGGCCGCGCGGCTGGCCGTCGCGAAACACCTCCTCGATACCTACATCGCGAAACCGTTGATCCTCAAGCCCGCGCCGAAACACGAAAACGTGGTAGCGCTGCTGGAGCAATTCCAGCAACACCGGCAGCTCGCCTCGGCGGCCGCTTCGGATTAGCCGGCGGCGGCAGGTCGCGGCCGAAAAAGGCGCGCGCTTCCCTTCGTCGCTCAGAGTAAAGAGAAAACCGCATTGGCCCTGCCCATCGCTGAGGGCTGGGCGTTTGGGGCACAGCGGTGCTGTGCCCCTACAACTGCCGGATTCGAGATCACCGTGTCTTGGATTAGCTGGTTGAATCGGATCGGTGTCCCGAAAAAGGCGCGCGCTTCCCATCGTAGCTCAACGTAAAGAGAAAAGAGCATGGCCCCGGCCATCACTGAGGCCTGGGCGTTTGGGGCACAGCGATGCTGTGCCCCTACAAAGCCGGGGCGCTCGGGTGCGATTGCAACCCGATGGCGTCGGGTGTACGCTACCGCGCAACGGAAAGCCAACACCAATTCCGGATTCATTCCTTTAGGCCCTACCAAGAAATCGAGTGCCCCACCCCGCCTCTGGCGGAGAAAAACTAGGAGAAGAAGAATGCGTATTCGATCGATCTGTACCGTGGTTGCATTGTGTGCGCTGACGCTGGTGCCGCTGAGCGGAAACCGGGCTTCGGCGCAGTCGTCCAGCGCGGAAAAGCCTGCGTTGTACACGTATGTTTCGGAATGGACGGTTCCCCGCGCGATGTGGGCGGACTATTTGAAGATCGATGCCGCCGACGTCGACGGCCTGAAGAAGGCCGTGGCGGACGGCTCGATTGTCTCGTTTGGGAGCTACGCGGTGGTCAACCACCAGGAAGGTCTGCCGACGCACGGCACGTGGTTCTCCGCGACATCCATGGCGAATATTCTTAAAGTCCTGGAAGGCATTCGCAATGCACCCGGAGCGACTGCTCCACCGCTAGCGGCCGCGAAGCACTGGGACTACATCATGGAAAGCCATAACTACAACGCGCATTCGGGAACATTCACGAACGGCTACTTGCGCGTGGGCAACTGGCGCGCGAAGGCCAGCGATCCGGACGGCAAGATCATGAAGGCAACGATGGTCGCGTTGCTGGAAAAACTGCTTGCCGACGGGGCGCTGCACAGCTACCAGATCGACATGGAAACGGTTCACTCCGCCGACCCTGGCAAGGTTTTCGTGGCCATTATCGCGAACGGCGGCGAGGGCATCGACAAGTTCTACGCGGCGCTCGAAGAAGCCGAGAAAAACAACCCCGCGGCTTGGGCGGGTCTCGACACCACGATTGACGAGGCGGGTCACCGGGATTTCCTGGCGCACGTCGCGACGATGACGAACAAATAGTTTGCAGTCTTCTCCCTGATGCACCCTCGCAATAACCAGCGGGGGTTTTCAGTATGCTTCGACTATCTCGACGCTGCCTGCGAGGCGGTGTGACCCTTGCAACCTGCATGTGGGCACTTGCACGCAATGTCCGGAGTTTTTTCCATCGCTTCGCACTCGGTGCTGCAATACTTTCCGGAGGTTACATTGCAGGAACAGACGGGGTGTGCGCATTTATTACTATCAGCCATTGAGTCTCCTTTTCGTCGAGCCTAAGCAACGATTAGATGTCCCACGGGTCGGTAAAGGCGGCATCTTGGGCGAGTCGGGGGAAATGCTCAATGGCCGGGTAGTGAGCGTGTGGGGGTGTAAGCGGCGGGAAACTGGACAGGCTGCGCCGCCGGAAGCTGTGTATACGTCCTCCACAGCCAATAGACGAGGAGAACGAGAAGGATGAGGCCCGCGATCTTGTAAGCGGTGGCGGGAATGC
>JBEKWY010000017.1:0-49194 GCA_049512575.1 Candidatus Acidiferrum sp. | reverse complement strand
GAAGCTTCGAAGCACGGACTCGTAGGGCGTTAGCTGCTGCGGGTCACGGTTGCGAAGCAGTTCACTCATCGCGTGCGGGAGGATGCCGTAGGTGTCGGCGACGGTAGACACGATCATGGGTACAACGTCATCCTGGAGGGCGAAAACGTCTTCCGCGTGAAAGGCACGGTCGTAAGTCTCCGCCCAAAGATGCGCGCCAGAGTTCGTGTCGACGAGTTGTACCGCGATCCGCAGCTTGGACCCCGCCAGTCGAAGGCTGCCTTCCATCACGTAACTTGCGCCAAGTTCCTTGCCAACAGCGCGGACGTCCACTTCCTCGTGCGCATACCTCGTGGTGGAGCTGCGCCCAAGTACCTTGAGGTAGGAAAACCGCGATAGGCCAGTCACGATTTCGTCCATGAGGCCCTCGGCCAGGGCAGTCACCTCGACGTTTGTGCCTTTGTAGCCGAACGGCAGGACCGCGATCCAGAAACCCTCATCTGCGCGAGCCGCGCCAGATTCAACCTTCGACGCCGTGGAGGAAGGCCGGCCTGCCGCGATCGGGGGCCGCGTTGCGTCAGCGTTCCTCTTGCCTATGGTTGCGCGCAGTACAGTGTGGAGATCTCGCGCGGACAACGACCGTTCGGAGACGGTCTTCTCCAGGCAGCCGTGAATTGCCTCGCAGAGTTCTTCTGGTGCGTCGGGCCGCAATTCGTTCACCGGCTTTGGCGCGTCGCACAGGATCGCGGATGCTAATTCTGCCGGTGATCGGCCGAGGAACGGCCGCTGCCCGCATGCCATCTCGTACAGCACGATCCCCAGCGAGAAAATGTCCGTGCGACGATCGGTCGCGCGGCCCGCGACCTGTTCCGGCGACATATACGCAGGCGTCCCCATCACTTTGCCCGCTCTCGTGTAGCCATCGGACGTCAGCGTTGTGTCGGTTGCATTCGCTGCAAGGAGCTCCTTGGCCAGCCCGAAGTCGAGCACCTTTACGCGACCTTGGGACGTCACCATGACGTTGGCGGGTTTCAGATCACGATGCACGATCCCTTTCTCGTGTGCCGCAGACAGTGCGTCCGCCAGCGCCGAGCCCATCTCCAGGATCTGCTCGATTGGAATGCCGCCCGCGGCAATCAGCTGCTTCAGCGACTGGCCCTCGATCAGTTCCATCGTCAGAAAGTGGACGCCGCCCACCTCTTCCACCGAATAAATCGTCACGATGTGCGGGTGATTCAGTGCGGCAACGGCGCGAGCCTCGCGTTGGAAACGCGCTAAGTATTCAGGATTGGCCGCCATGGCCGCAGGCAGCACCTTCAGCGCTACGTCTCGGTCGAGTTTGCTATCGGCGGCGCGATACACTTCACCCATCCCGCCAGCGCCAATCGCCGCGGTAATTTTATAGTGAGCTAGCGTGCGTCCGATCAGGCCGAATCTCCCTTACCTTGCTTAGACTATACAAGCTGGATCTCAACCCGCGGCGTGGGCAAGCACGCCTACGCCGTAGCCGGCGGTTGCGCCTTCCGGAGTCTTGTCAGTTCTTCCGTCACTATCTCAAAGCGCTTCAGCAACTCCTGATGCCGCACATCCTCCGCGTCCGGCTTCTTGCCAATAAATGTCAGCGTGCCTCCTGGCTCCAGCACGCACTGGCGGACGTCGGACAGATCGTCGAATCCCTGTTTCCGCGCTGCCGCCGACAGTTGCTGCATGGTGATCAGTTCTTTTTTCAGGTACTCCGTCCGCACTTTGCCGTTCTCAATCAGCACATCGGCCTTGCCTTCCACCAGCTGATCTAATCTACGGTGCTTGTACAGAAAGCGCACTACCAGATAGTTCACCGCCAGTAGGGAAGTCGCCCCGATAATGCCGCCACTCACACTATTGTCGTCGCCGATGATCGCGTTCTGCACGGTGTTTGATAGCGTCAGCAAAACGACCAAATCGAAAGGATTCAACTGCACGAGCTCGCGTTTGCCGAAAAGCCGCAAGCTGACGACCAGAAATGCGTACACCACAACCGGTCGCAAGATCTTCTCGAGAACGGGCAGACCCAACACAAACATATCTTTCCAGATCGAATGCATGGCGAAATCGTCTCCTCACCGCAGCTTTCAACTATTTCGTAACTCAAGCGGAAAATCGTCATGGACGCCGGGAGCGTAGCATGGCCCGATACCGCCAGAAAGACCTTGGCCGCTTTTTGGTCGCAGAGCCTTCGCAAGGGAAAGGATACCGGTATGAATCGATACTCACGTTAATCGTAAAAGGGGCTATTCGCCCGTTCCAACCTGCCCTTTCGTACAGTCATTTTTTCGCGACACGCTCATTCTTGTCCGCCTTTTCATTAAACGGTTTAACGTATCCTATACGCATTGCCCCGGGCCCTTTTGGTGTGGTCGTTGTAGCACGAGAATCTTCAGCGGAGGCTGCCGGATTCACCGCTGCCCGCGAGTCATTTTTGTGGGCGGCTTTTGCACGCAACGTCTCACATGTCACAGCGCCTATCTTCCGAGCAAACCATGTTGGGTCCCGAGCAACTCTCCTCATTGCTGGGATCGACCCGCGAACTCCTCGCGCTCCTCGATAGCGACGGCTCGGTTCTCTATGCAAATGAAGGGTTTGGCCGTGTCCTGGGCTATTTTTCCGGCGATTTGGTCGGAAAGCCCATCATTAACTTGCTGCATGCGGACCAACAACCCCGTGCGCGCCTGCGTCTTCAAGAATTGGTCGAATCGCCGGGCGCTTGGTTTAACGCCCGCTGCCGCCTCCAACGCAAGGACGGGTTGTGGCGGTGGTTTGAAGTCTCGGCCCAGAATCATCTGCGCTACCCCGGCGTCGAAGCCATCGTCGTCAGTTTTCTCGACGTCACCGATCTGCAAAGAATGCAGGAAGAGCGCCAGGTCATTTCCGACATCGTCCACGCCCTGAATCAAACCGCCAACCTGGACCAGTTGCTTCTCAGCATCCACCAGTCTCTTAAGAAAGTTTTATACGCCGAAAATTGCTTTGTCGCTCTCCACGACGGGGAAACCGACACATTTCACTTTCCGTTTTTCGCCGATGAATTCGACCCGCCTCCCCCTCCTCAAAAAGTGAGTCGCACGTGCACCGCTTTCGTCTTCCGCACCGGGCGCGCCATGCTGATTCCGCAGTCCGAATTCGATCGGCTGGCAGCGCGCGATGAAGTCGAGCTCGTGGGCTCGCCATCTCCCGCGTGGCTCGGCGTCCCGCTCAAGACTCCCACGGCAACCATCGGAGTCCTCGTCGTCCAGCACTATCAGAACGAAAAGGCCTACGATGTTCGCGACCTCGAATTTCTCGATTCCGTTGGCGGCCACATTGCCCTGGCCATTGAGCGCCGCAGCGCGGAAGACGCCCTGCGTAAGAGCGCTTCAATGTTCCGCTTGCTTTTTTCCCACAACCCGCTTCCTACTTGGGTCTTCGACAACGAAACGCTTCGCTTTCTCCAGGTGAACGATGCGGCTGTTCGCGAATACGGCTACTCGAGCGAAGAATTCGAAGGCATGACCGTTCTGGACATTCGCCTGGCTGGCGAACAAGCAGCTTTCCTCGAACATATCCGCCAGCCGAAGCGCGACGAGCAGTACAAGGGTCACTGGAAGCACGTTCGCAAAGACGGAAAAGTGATCGATACCGAAATCATCGCTCACCAGTTGGAATATGCCGGCCGCGCCGTCCATTTGGTCGTCGCGCAGGACGTCGGCGAGCGCCAGCAGCTCGAAGAACAGCTTCGCCAGGCGCAGAAAATGGAAGCTGTCGGACGCTTGGCCGGCGGCGTCGCACATGATTTCAACAATTTACTGATGGTGATCAAGGGCCACACGGAGCTATTACTGAATGGATTGCCGCCCGGAGATCATTCCGTCCGGAAAATAGAATTAATCGACCGCGCCGCCGATCGCGCTGCATCGCTCACCCGTCAGCTTCTCGCCTTTAGCCGCATGCAAGTGTTGCAGCCGCGGGTGATGAGTTTGAACAACGTCGTTGAAGAAATGGGCAAGTTGATTCCGCGCCTGATTGGCGAAGATGTCGAGCTCATCATTCGCACCTCGCCTAATCTCGGCGCCATTCGCGCCGACGCCAGCCAGATGGAACAGGTCATCATGAATCTGGCGGTGAACGCGCGCGATGCCATGCCCAACGGCGGCCGCCTGCTCATCGAAACTTCCAACGCCGAGCTCGATCGCACCTACAGCAGTACTCGGCCGGTCGTCGAACCCGGCAGCTACGTTCTTCTCGCCGTCAGCGACACCGGAACTGGGATGGATGCCGAAACCCAGGCGCGTATTTTCGAGCCATTTTTCACCACCAAGGAGCAAGGAAAGGGAACCGGACTCGGCCTTTCCACTGTCTATGGCGTGGTAAAGCAAAGCGGCGGCTTCGTCTGGGTTTACAGCGAGGTTGGCAAAGGCACTTCCTTCAAAATTTATCTGCCGCGCGTCGACCAGCCTGTCGAGAAAGGCGCCGTGTCCACGACCGTCGCGGAGGCGCCGCGCGGAACGGAAACCGTCTTGCTCGCCGAAGACGAAGCGGATGTGCGCGAACTCGCTCGCGAATTTCTGGAAGCCGCGGGCTACACCATTATCGAAGCGGGTAACGGCCAGGAAGCGCTCAGGCTCGCGGCCGAACATTCCTCCGAAATCGATCTTCTGGTCACCGACCTGGTCATGCCCGGAATGACGGGACAGCAATTAGCGGCCTTGCTACAGCAGGCGCACTCCGGACTCTGCGTCATTTTCATGTCCGGCTATAGCGAACACGCCGCGACCGAAGCCGCGCAGTCTGGCTCGTCGGTGCGCATCCTCACCAAGCCGTTCAATCGCAGCGCGCTGTTGCGCGCCGTGCGCGAAGTGCTCGACGTCGCTCGAAAATCCTGATTCAGACCCTCACGTAAGCTTTGGATGGCGATGGTGCCAGTCTGTGTGGGCTTGGAAGGTGCGTGCCGCTTGAATCACGCCGAAATCGTCGCCGGCCCGCGCCACGAATTGCACGCCCACCGGAAGATGTTTTTCGGTGAAGCCACAGGGGACAGACAGGGCTGGTAGTCCGCAAAGATTGCCGATGGCGCCCAAAGGATCAGGGAAGGACAGCCCAGTCTCCAAATTGAAATCGAGCGGTGTCGCAGGCAGTGGTTGCGAGACCGTCGCCAGCACATCGAATGAATCGAACAAGTCCGCCATTTTCTTCTGCAGAATCTCGCGAATGTGCTGGGCCTGTAGGTAGTCGGCCCCGCATATCTGCTCATTTACATAGCCGTTAATTTGGCCCAGCGGGTCGGCCAGCTCGCTGATTTGGCCGCTGCGAATCAGCGTGCGAAACGAAGCCGCGCCCTCGATGCCCATGATGATGTTGCCGGCATCGTCCCACGGCCCCGGTGGAAGCGCGACGTGGTGCACGACCGGAAAAGTCTTCCGCAAAGTTTTCTCGGTGGCTTCGGCAATTTTCGCCACGCTGGGATCCATCGTTTTCCATGCGTTCGTGAGCCAGCCAACCGTCAACGACCGCGTCTTCAATTCCATCGAAGGCGAGTACGTGAAGGCGGCTTTATCGACCGGCAGCGTGCCGTGATCTTTCGGGTCATGCCCGGCCAGCACCGCGAAAATTCGCGCGCAGTCTTCGGCAGACCGTGCCATCGGCCCGATCTTGTCCATCGAAGGAGCCAGCGCCATCGCGCCATAACGGCTTACGCGGCCATACGTAGGCCGCAGCCCGCTGATGCCGCAGAATGCCGACGGGCAAATGATCGATCCCCAAGTCTCCGTTCCGATCGCAAACGCCGCGAGTCCGGCCGCGACGATCGCGCCAGACCCGGAGGACGACCCGCAAGTCCAGCACGAGGTATCCCACGGATTTTTTGCCGCTCCCTGCAGCGATGCGGAAGCGAACCGGTAGTTCATCCCACCAGCCAGCTCGATCATCGACGCTTTGCCGAGCAGCACCGCGCCAGCGCGATTCAAATGCTCGATTACCGTAGCGTCGTAGTCAAACACCTGGTCAGCGTAGGGTTTCGCTCCCCAGGTGGTGGGCACACCTTTGACGGCGAGCAAATCCTTGGCCGCGTAGGGGATTCCGTGCAGCGGACCGCGATAATGTCCTCGCCGAATGTCCTTTTCGGCGGCCTCTGCCTGCGCGAGGGCGATATCAGGGGTAAGCCGCGCGTACGCGTTCAATCGTGGGCCGAATTTTTCGCTGCGCTTAAGATATAGCTGCGTAAGGTCAACGGGCGAGAGCGTCTTCGCCTCGATGCGCTTCGCCAATTCCGTAACCGACAAATTAAACAGTTCTTCGCTCGGCATCCGCTCTTTCCCTAGCGGCCCAGCCGCGCAGCTCCAAAAACATATTCAAAAACGTGACCACAAATGTAATCAAAAATGTAGGGGCGCGCTTCAGCGCGGCCGTTGCCGCTGTCCCAACCGTGATGCATTCCCCGCAACCAATTGCGCCTCATGGTTTCGCCGCCGCTCCTGATGTTTTAGCGGCGCCCTGCCCAGCCGGCGCCGCAGGCTTCGGCTTCTTCTCGCGTTCGAACAAGGGCTTCAAATACAGGCCGGGACCGTCCCCGTTTTCCACTTTGTAGGCTCGCAGGTGGTCCAGCGGTGGTTGGGCGACGATGCAAAGGCGGCGGAGGTCCGCCTTCTGCTCGTCGGAGAAGCGGCTACCGTATTGCGCCAAGATCGATTGGAAGCGGCTGTCGGCTTCGGCCTGACTTTCGGGCGAAAGCTTCGGCATATCAGGAGGCAGTTGCGGCTGGCCCGAGGAAGGAGGGGCCTGGCTTCCTGGCACGGTAGTCTGCGCGGTGCCCGGTGCAAGGCCGCCGCCTAAAGCCGCGGCTGGAGCAATGGAGGCTACGGCCGAAGCGATAGCCGCGCGCAGTGCAAACTGGCGCCTTGAAATGGGGATATTGGGTTTCTCAGCCATCGGGCCCTTTCTCCCTCGCGTTCGCTTCCCGCCGTTGACTCGCGCATGAGGCTACTGAATCAGCGCTTGAGCGTCAACTAGCCTGAAGGACAGGCGTGTCTTCTGGATGCGCCTAAAAGCCGCACTCTTGAAGGCTGAAGGCGCGGAACGCGGCCAACAAAAGCGCTTTTGTCCAAATCGATCCGTCTCCAGCGTCATGGTAGTGGCGGGCATCGCACTCGCCTACAATCCACTAAGGAGACTCCTCATGGAATACATTCTGATGGCGTACGTGCAAGAGGGTGGTTGGACCAACTTAACGAAGGCGCAGCAAGAGCAGGGAATGGCGGCGTACATGGCGTACACCCAGGAACTCGCGAAAGCGGGCGTTCTCCGAGGCAACAAACGTCTCGGTCCAAGTTCGGCCGCGACCACCGTTCGAATTGCCAACGGCAAATCGCAGGTCCTCGATGGCCCCTACGCGGAATCGAAGGAGCAATTGGGCGGCTACTATCTCATCGACGTGCCCGATCGGGACACCGCGATTTCCTGGGCAGCGAAGTGTCCCGCGGCCGGGCACGGCATCGTGGAGGTACGCGCACTTCCCGGCATGTAGGCGTGAGCCGACCCACGAGCCGATCGCGCGACCTCCACTCTCCGTCGCTTCAACTTCACTGGCCGTTGAGGTAGTTCTCCAGCCAGGTGTAGCCGTTCGGCGCGGTTTTCTTGTATAAGTCGGGGTCCGATGTGCTCAGGCCCTTCAGCTCCTTCCACTGGTCTGGAATGCCATCGTGCTGCGATTCCGTGCACGCCGTGAAACCGGTCACCGGGTGATCTTGCCAGTCCGAACCCGGAGCATCCGCCGTGCTTAGGGTCTGTCCGGAAAAGGTCACCGCGTTCGGCCAGAATCCGCCGTTGCCTCCGTTCTGATACTGGCTGACGATGCGCTGGTCCGCGGAATCACGGTGCGACACCCAATTTCCACTGCAGTCCAGATGCTGCGAATTCCCGATGGTGGACAGCATGATGTTGTCCAGGCTGGTCGCCGGGTCTGGGACAATTGGAAACGAATTGCTGGCGTCCATCGGACCGCTGCGCTTCCAACCGCCAGGAATGGCTCCCGTCTCGTCGCCGTTCTCCCCGGTAATCTCGCTGACCAATTCCCCATACTGGTCGGAATTCACAGTGTTCGTGCCCGGTGGCCCAAAGATGTTCCCATTCACATACACCGACGGATTACCACTCATCTCCGCACTATTGGTTGTGAAATGAATGGGATGTGCCTGTGCACCCGAGTTCAGATTCCCGGTGATGAACTTATTGTTGATGTCGTCGATCTGCTCGGCGCCTAGCCACTCGTTCGCGTAGTAGTTCCAGTTGTAAATGATGTTGTTGACCCAGCGCGTCGAGAAGTTCGAGTTTTCCGGGATCCGATGACCGACGTTCACGAACATATCGTGGTGAAAGTCGATGTTCTTCTCGCTCGGCGACAGGCAAGGTCCGGATAGCGTCCCGACGCAAGTCTCGTCCGTAGCGGTTCCGTACCCGACCGGATGTCCTTCGTGCGGCTCGTAGTCCAGCGTCCACTGGGTGGTGATGTCGTGATTGGGGCCGTCCCCATTGCCGTTTCCGTCGATGAACGGAGTGTAGTTGCTGGTCGTGATCCAGCTCTTGTTTCCCGACCATCGGGTAGTCACATGGTCGACGATGATGTTATAGCAGCCGCCCGTGTTCAGCGTTCCATTGCCGGGGCAGTTCACGATCCAGATGCTCGTCGTTCCGGTGTCGGGTCCCGAAGTCACGTTGAAATTATCCGGGCTCATTGTGACGTAGCGCAAAACAACGTCGTGCGTAGAAATGCCAAACAGCGCTCCGTTGGTATTCGAGCCGCCTAGGACTACTTCGCCCGGCGCGCTCTGACCTGCCACGGTCAAATAAGGACTGGCGAAGCGCAGGTCCCCCGACGTGATCGGGAACAATCCTGCCACGCGGAACACGCAGGTGCGTGGCCCGCTGGCCATCACGCAGGCTCGCAGCGATCCGGTCCCCGAATCGTTATTGTTGGTGACTTCGATCACCGCACCGCCGCGCCCGCCAACGGACCCCGCCCCGCCTCCCTGCGCCTCTGGAAACGCGGGTAGCGGTCCGGAAGTCGCGGTCGCGGCCGTGGGAGTCGCCGCGTTCACCGTGACCTGGGCAGTCGCAGACTTCGCAGAATCCGCCTCACTGGTCGAGGTGACGGTGTCGTTGCCGCTGTTAGCGGGCGCAGTATACAGCCCCGACGACGTGATCTGCCCTAGAGCCGCCTTCCAGCTCACCGACTTGTTGCTGGCTGTGCCCTGGACCGTCGCCGAGAACTGCACCGTTGCCCCGGTCGTTGCCGATGCCGAAGCCGGCGTGATCGTGACCGAAGTCACGTTCGCGGCACTCGTGCCGCTAGGCGGTACGCTAATAGGGGTACTGGACTTAGAAGCAGAAGCCGACCCCGCGCACCCCGCTACAAATCCCAATACCAATAGGGCGGCACACAGCAGGAGCGCAGCAAGAACTCCCTCCCTCCGATCCTTTACATCCTTTACATCCTTAACTTCCTTTGCTTCCTTTGCTTCCTTTGCTTCCTTCCTAACATCCTCATCTTCACACACTCGTATCATGTAGTCGCGGGGACCCTTTCATTAAGGTGTTTTGTTACAGCGTGTTACAGTCAATCAACAGCATGCCGGCGGGAGGTTGAGGATAGAGGTTACCGACGAGATGGATGGTAGTCCTGAGGGTACTGGCGGACAAGCTGACCACGCGGACAGAATCAGGCCAAAGCTACCAGGACAGTCCTAGGACTGCGCCCCTGTTCAGGGAGGGTCTGGCCGTCGGCTAGGGAGGGTCTAGTCCGTGCGTAACGACAACTAAACACAAGGGTTACTTGGTATCGTCCAAGGGCAAACGAATCCGAAAGCCAGCGAGGCTTGTCATCCAGGTTGATCGGTCAAACTCCACCAACTGCCCTCCAGCAACCGCCCGCAACGTTCTGCCCACGCCCCTGCCAGCAACGCCATCCTGAGCCTATCCGACGAGGATAGGCGAAGGACCTCAATCACAACACAAGCGCCCAAATCTAACGGAGCCGCCCCATCCCCCGGATAGCCCAGCGCCCTCGCGCCGTGCAAACATGGGCAATTCGCATCTACCCCCTGCTGCTAATGGCTTTAAGTTTCCTGCGTTCCTGTCCAAACTGGTGGGTTTCCGGCGTCATTCTAGTAGCAGCATACGGACCGGCTATGATCGACGAGGGGGCCCCAGAATGAAATACATCCTGATGGACTATGTGGGGGAAGCAGGCTGGCCCAAACTTACGAAGGACGAGAAAGAACACTGGCTGGGCGCCTACCGGGCGTACATGGAAGCGATGGCGAAGGCGGGTGTGCTCAAAGACAGCAGAGGTCTGCACCCGACCTCGGCGGCGACCACCGTGCGGGTTCTGAACGGCAAGACCCAAGTACTCGACGGTCCCTATGCCGAGTCCAAGGAGCAGTTGGGCGGCTTCCATATCATCGAAGTGCCCGATCTGGATGCGGCCATCGCCTGGGCGACACGTTCCCCAACCGCGCTCCATGGCGTCGTCGAAGTGCGTCCGGTCCGAGAGGGCACCCTTCTAACCAACGACCTGTCGACCTACGTGGATCTGTAGGCCCGACGAAGTTGTAGCGGCGAGTTCAGCTCGCCACCTTTTCAACCAAGGCGAGAGGAAAACACATGCGGAAATTGATCGCTTTCAATAACGTGAGCCTGGACGGCTACTTCGTAGACGCAAACGGAGACATGAGCTGGGCCCATAGACCCGACGCTGAGTGGAATTCCTTCGCCGGAGAAAATGCCAGCGGCGGAGGCACGCTCTTGTTCGGCAGGAAGACTTACGAACTGATGGCTAGCTACTGGCCCACACCGATGGCCATGCAGAATGATCCCGTGGTTGCGGAAGGCATGAATAATTTCTCCAAGGTGGTCTTCTCCAGAACGATGGGCGAGGCGTCCTGGAAAAACACACGGCTGGTGAACGGCGATCTGGCGTCCGAAGTGCGGAAGATGAAGAATGAGCCGGGAGAGGGCATGGCGATCTTAGGAAGCGGCACCATTGTGGCGCAGTTGGCGCAGGAAGGCTTGATCGACGAATATCAAATCGCCGTGATTCCTGTCGTCCTCGGCGCTGGAAGAACGATGTTCGAAGGGATCAAACATCGCCTGAACCTCACCCTGAAAAAGACCCGCGCCTTCGCCAACGGCAACGTCGTCCTATGGTACGAGCCGATTCGCTAGGGGTCGGAGCTTCAGCTCCGACATTGCCGTTCGTACCGATGGGCTTCAGCCCCTGAGGAAATGCCTTTGGCACCTTTTCGAGGTCCTCCTAAGCCGCCCTGACATTCTCATACTGACTCCGAGACAAACGAGACGAAAGTGCCATCCGAACCCACAAATCTCGACAATGCCGAATCACAAGCCCGCCGCACCGCGGAAGCCGTCGCCCGCAACAGCTACGGCAAGCTCGTCGCTTTCCTCGCCGCCCGCACGCGTGACGTTGCCGCCGCCGAAGACGCATTGTCGGAAGCGTTTGCAGCTGCCCTGGCGGATTGGCCCCACAACGGCTGCCCCGCGAACCCGGAAGCCTGGCTGATGACCGTCGCAAAGCGAAAATCAATCGATGTTGCCCGCCGCCGCTCGACCAGCGAATCTGCGGTCAGCGAACTGCAACTCCTCTCGGAAGAGCTGGAAGCCGCGGCAGCCGAGTCGGAAATCCCGGACCGCCGCCTCGCACTGCTGTTCGCGTGCGCGCACCCCGCCATCGATATCACCGTCCGTGCCCCATTGATGCTCCAGGTAGTGGTCGGATTGGACGCCAAAACGATTGCTTCGGCATTCCTAACGTCCCCGGCGGCGATGGGCAAGCGGCTCGGCCGCGCCAAGGAAAAAATCCGCCAGGCCGGCATCCCGTTTCGCATTCCTGAGCGCGAGGAGCTTTCCATGCGGCTCGACACCGTCTTGGACGCCATCTACGCAGCCTTCGCAGAAGGCTGGAGCGACCCGAGCGGCACCGATGTCGTCCGTCGCGACCTCACCGCTGAAGCCATATTTCTCGCCAGGCTGGTCGCTGAGCTGCTCCCGCAGGAGCCCGAAGCTCTAGGTTTGCTGGCGCTGATCCTTCACGCCGAAGCCCGGCGTCGCGCCCGGCGCAGTCCAGCAGGCGAATACGTCCCGCTCGCCGAGCAGGATCTGACCCTGTGGGATTGGCGAATGATCGAAGAGGCCGAAGCGCTCGTGCGGGCCGCGAGCACAATTGGCTGCATGGGTCGCTATCAGCTGGAAGCGGCCCTGCAGTCGGCCCACGTCTATCGCTGCCGCACCGGTCACGAAAACTGGGCCGATGTGGTGCGGCTGTACGACGCCCTGATCGCCCTGGCCGCATCGCCGGTGGTTGCGATCAATCGCGCCCTGGCGATTGCCGAGGCGCAAGGCGCCGCCGCGGGCCTCGCCGCTATGCCAGAGGCAACAGGAGACGTCCGGCTCACCGAATATCAACCGTATTGGGCCGCTCGGGCTGAATTGTTGGCCAGGTCGGGAGAACCCACCGAGGCTCACCAAGCCTACGAAATGGCCATCGGACTGGAGCGCGATCCTGCTGTCCGCCGCTTTCTGCAAAAACGCCAGTCGGCATTAAAGTAGCACGGCACTCGGGTGCGCCCATTGCCGGGCGGCTTTAGCTGCGCCGCGTGAAGGGCCTGTGCTCCGACGATCTCGACTGTACAAAGCCAAGCCTTTGCTAGGGCTCAAACCAACTTCAAGATAGCGGAACTTAAAGATAATCCTTGACAAATAGTACCAATGTGTTACAATGAAGTCGGAGTTTGAAGAGGGAACAACCAGCTCCCTGAATGCTATGTCCGCCCGCCAAGCAGTCTTGGTAAATCAAGCGAAAATACCCGTACCGAGTGCGTTACTTCTTCGCCAACAGAGCCCGCCCGTAAATCCTTTAGAATCCACACTTCTGCAAGTGTTCATTCTAAACAACTTTAAGTTCTTCAGAAACAACACTTGCAAAAAAACCTAGGGGGGGTACCCCCGCTTTCCGCTCAAGATTATTTGCGTTTCGGCTTCATTGCAGCCAGTGCCCGGCGTGCGTCTTCGATGGCTCTGTGTTCCGGGCTGCCATACTCAATGCAACTGCGCAGCCGCTCTTCAATCGCCGTCAATGCTGCTTTGACACGAGTGGGAATCTGCGCCAAATCCGCCTCTAAGACGGCGGAATCGTACGGCGTCTGCCAGCGGTAAACCGTTTGACTATTCATTAGACCTTTCTATTCATCCAGGGCTTTCCACAGGGTTTCGAGAGGGAGATTCAACTCTACGCTGTTGTGAGGCAAAGAGATACAGCCATTCTGCCTATTCCGCCAGGTTCATGTGCCTTGCGCAACGAAGCCGGCGGGTTTTATCCCCTCAATTTGCGGGGTCAACGTCCAAGAGGGGCCGTATCGCGAGGAGACCTGTTTTTGCTTGACGTGAACGGTTTGCGAGGAATAGGCTCGCGACAATTCGTCGAGGCCCCTCATGCGTTGCTTCCAACGGGCCAGGAAACAGATCAATCCACAGTTCACGCGTTGCGGCGGAACCCGCGCTCACCTGCGCTTCGCGCGCTTGCTGACATTGCTGCTCATGCTGGTTTGCATCGTCGTATCGGTTGAACCGATGCGGAGCCAGGATAAGGGAAGCGAAGCGAATGCGGCTCGTGGCAGTGGCGCCGAGATTTCCGTGACCGTGCGCGACAGTGCTGGCGAGCCGATTTCGTCGCCGGCCACGGTAAAACTCTTTCTCGATGGATCGATTCCCAGCGGCCAGGGGGCGACTTCCCGCGGGAGCGTGGTCTTTGTGGTGACGAATCTCGGAGAGTTTCGCGTGGTGGCCGAGGCGCCCGGATACCAAAGCGGTCAGAAGGATGTGTCCGTAGCGTTTCCGATGAGGGCGCAGGTGGATGTCTACCTGCAAAGGGATTCGAGCGTTGGCAATAACTCGGGAGTTCCGGGCAGACCGGTACTGGCGCCCAAGGCGAAAGAGGCGTTTGACAAGGGATTGCGGGCGCTCAGCACCGACCAGCTGCGAGAAGCGGAGAAGTTTGTTGGCGAGGCAGCGCGGCTGGCACCTAGTCATCCGGATGTTCTTTACGTGCAGGGCGTCTTGTATTTGAAGCAGGGTAATTTTGCGCAGGCGCAGAGTGTGCTGGAAAAGGCGACGCAGATCGATCCGAATCACGCCCGGGCGTTTGCGGCGCTGGGGATGACGCTATCGGATCAGGGGAAATATGAGGTGGCGATTGCGCCGTTGGAGAAATCGCTGCAGTTAGACCCGGCTGCGGACTTCGAGACCCATTGGGTGCTGGCGAAAGCCTATTACCAACGTGAACGCTACGACGAGGCGCTGAAGAGTTCGCAGGCAGCGCTGACGGGTTCGAAAGGGAAGTCCCCGGAGATTGCGTTGCTGGTAGCGCAGGCGTTGACGGCGGTAGGCAGATACGACGATGCCGCACAAACTTTGCGCGAATTCCTGCACGAGCACGGGGACAGGCCAGAGGCGGCGAAGGCACGGCGTTGGCTGGAGGGATTGCGAAGTAGCGGCAAGATTGCGCGGGACTAGACACACTCTAGATGGGAGTCGATCGTGTGGTTGTTGACGATTGGCCGAGACAGCGGGTCAGAATTTCCACGTTGTAAATCCAGGCTAGGCAGCCGGTGCAACGGACACGCATAGTGGTGCTGCGACGCGCAACGCAAATCAGCGGCGAGCAACGCGCCCAACACGCAGCCAAAAGCCGGCAGGATGCCGGCGCTACCAGCCGTCGTGCGGATTACGGGGCACAGACGGGAGTGTTTGTGCTGCTCGAAACCTATTCGGTGTGGGTTAGGTCGTGGATTTGGGTTTCGAGGGCTTGGTTGTATTGACGTTCGATTTGGAGTTCGGTCTGGAGTTTCTTGACCAGGAGTTCAAGGCGCGCGACTTCGGCGCGGAGTTTTTGGGCGTCGCCGCTGGGCACGGAGCGGAGTTGGGTCGGCGCTGATGTGTGAGCTGGCTGGTTGTGCTGGCCGGGGTGGGTGGCCTGAGTGGGCGGAAAATTCTGCGCTGCCGGTGGGGTCGGGCGCGGCGTGAAGGCCTCAGCTAGCGCGCGTGGCCATGCGGATTCGGGAACTCGTTGTTCGGAAGCGTTTGGTTGAGGCGCGGTCTGCACCGGTGCAGGCGGCGGTGGCGGCGCGAAGAGGCTGTTGAGCGCGTTCGCTGCGCTGGGAGCGTTGGGAATGCCTGGGAACGCTGGTCGATCTGACGCGTGGGGTGCCGGGGTTGCGGATTTCGGATTCAGAAGGGCCTTTACGCGGCCGATTAGTTCTTGGGGCTGAAAGGGCTTGCGGATTAATTCGTCGGCTTGCACCGAGACGGCTTTGTCGGCCACGGTCTTGTTGACTACGCCGGACATCAGCACGACGGGAATTTTGCCAAATTGCGGATGCTGCTTGATCTGCGTGCAAACCGAGTAGCCGTCCTGGTCGGGCATGATGACGTCAGTGATGACCGCGTCGGGCGGATTCTGTTCGAACTGAGCGAGCGCGGAAGCGGCATCGGAGCAGGTGATGACGTTGATGCTCTCGCGACGGAAAGCGATCTTGATGACTTCGCGCATGGTGGCGGAGTCGTCGATGAAATAGACGGTGGGCGTGCGTTTTGCCGGCGCGTCGGTGAGTGGTGGTACGGCCATGATTTCGCTCATAGCGATTCCTTATCTGCTAAATTGTGATCCACCAAATCGTGGTCTGCGAGTTTCTCTTCCGCGGAGATTTCGGGCGCGAGCTTTTCGCCCGGTACGTTCTTCTCCAGCGAAACCGAGTGTCCCAAACTCAATTCTTCCAAATGCGAATCTGCCGAGTTCTCGTTGGCGACGATGTCGCTTACCAGGTTGTTCGCGCTTTCGTCGTACTCGCGCATGGCGTCCAGCATCAAGTCGGTAGCGGAACGCAGCACGGTGTGCTGCGCGGAGGTGGCACCGTAGACAAATTTATACACGCCGGCGCCGCCGTGGATGCAGCTCTTGACGATGTAAATGACGGCTTCGTCGCCGAAGAGGCTGCCGCATTCCGCGTGCGTGATGGTGCCGGCGTCGAAAAAGAGAACGGCGTCGGTAGCCGCGGCATTGATGTGCAGCGCGCCCGTTTGTCGCGCCTGGCCGAGCATTTGCAATACTCCGGGAAGATCGTGGTGCGAGAGGCTGCCGCTTAGGCTGGTATCGGCCTGCGCGAGCATCTGCGTGGGCTGGAAGCCTTCGGCTTTGCTGATGATGATGTTGCGAATATGTGTAGCGATTACCGCAGGTTGGCGCTGGCGGTCGATGTAGTCGTCGCAGCCGGCCTGGAAAGCTTCCATGAGAGCGCGCTGGCTGCCGTCCCCGAGGGCGATGATGGGGAGCGAGGCGTTCTTGGGATCCGCGTGAATGATCTTGGCGATTTGGAGAGCGCCCATTTCGCGCATGTTGGTGGAGCAGACGACGGCGGTGGGCGTGTCGTATTCGAGTGTGGTCAGCGCGAATGCCGGTTGCGTGCTTGCGAGCACTTCGAAACCTTCGCGTTTCAGAGCGTCGCCGAGTCGCTTTGAGAAATAAACGTTGCTGTCGATCAGCAGAATCTTGGGGATGCGGCCGGGCTCGGTCATGAGAGGGCCTCTTGCTGGACGGCTTCGGCGGGTGCAAGGAGAGCCGCCGTGGTGGGGCCAGGAGTCAGCGCAGTGAGATTCAGAACCTCGATGACGTCACCGTCGTGGGAAAGCCAGCCGGAAACGTGCGGGAGGTCAGCTTCGCTGGCGGGAATCATTTCGGCAAAGATGAGTTCACAATCGCCGGTGACCGGGAGCGCGATCCACTCGGTGCCGGTGGCGTAGCGACGCTGTGCGATCAGGTAAAAGCGGCGCGAAAGAAGATTCTTGCCGATGAGCCTCGCGGCGACGTCACAGACGGGAACGATGCGGCCGCGGCGCAGGATTACGCCTTCGATTTCTTTGGTGTGGTGAGGAAAACGGAAGACGCGGCTAGGCGCAACAAGTTCAGCAATGTCGCCCGCAGCGACGGCGAAGCGGCGCTCGGCAAGGCGGAGCAGAACGAAGGACTCGGAATCGGTTTGGGGGCTCATTGCTGGAAGCTCGTAGCTTCTCCGTCAGTGTCAATAATGTCAGGTTGCGGGAGCAGGCCGCCGGACGCGGTTTCCTGGGCTGCAGTTTCTGTTGGCGATTCCTTAGGCTGCAGGGACGAATCCAGCAAGAAGAGCTCATCGGGCGTGAGAAAGCCTTCGGGTTTGACGACCGGGACCACGGTTTGGTCGATGGCGGTAACGCCGCGATACCAGTCACGCTCGTCATTGCAGAAGGCCTGCGGCAGCGCTTGCAGCCGGGTCATGGTGGTCATTTTCTCAATGCCATCCACGAGAAGAGCGGTGCGCGTGCGCCGCAGGACAAAAACCAGCGCGGGCGCGAACGGCGGCAGGCCGAAATGCATGGCGCCATTCACGACGTAGAGAGCATGTTCGCCACGCTGCACGATGTGCCGCACCTTGCGGAGCCCAGCCTGGGCGATTTCTTTTGCGGCGCCGGCGAGTGTGTCCACGCTGCGGACTTCCTGCACGGATGCGGAAGAGACGGCGAAGAGCTGGCCGCTGACGCGAAACAGAATGATCTGCTCGGTGCGAACCGGGTGCGCTTTTGCTGGGATGGGGAGACGCACTAGCGCACTCCCACGGGCGAAGTCTTGCAGATGCCGATGACGCGTTTTTCGATCGCCGGGTAGATGTCGTCGAGCGGGAGAACGTGCTCGACGTTGGCGGCTTTGATGGCTTCCGCGGGCATGCCGAAAATTACCGAAGTGGCTTCGTCCTGGGCGATCACCAGGCCACCAGCGGACTGGATCGCCTTCGCGCCTGCGGCGCCGTCGTTGCCCATTCCAGTGAGGACAACACCGATGGTCATGGCGCCTGCGTAAGATGCGGCGGTTTCCATCGTGACGTCGATATTCGGGAGATAGCCGTTAATGCGGCCGGAAGTGCCGTCGAGCTGGATGCGGCCCGTTGGGGTTATGCGCAGGTGCTGCGCGCCGGGGCAAATGTACAGCGTGCCAGGCTGAATGGGCTCGTTGGGTTCGGCTTCCTTGACGCGGATGCTGGTGAACTCCGCGAGCTGAGCTGCGTACTGGGTCGTAAAGGTCGCGGGCATGTGCTGCACGAGGAACACGGCAGCTGGAAAGTCGCGTGTAAAGCCGGGGGCGAGGCGCATGACCGTTGCGGGTCCACCCGTGGAAGCGCCAAGAACGACGATGGGAAAGCGCTGGTCGAGCGGCGCGCTCGGCTGTGGGCGCGACGCAACGCGGGCTGCCGCGGCAGCCGGGTTGGTGTTGACCGCCTGGACCGTGGACGCCAAGCGAGATGCGGTCCGAACGACGCGCACTTTGGCGGACATGCGAACTTTGCGGAGAAGGTCTTCCTTCACGCTTTGCATGTCGAGATCGATGCCGCTGGACGGCTTGGCGACGAATTCGATGGCGCCGAGCTCGAGGGCTTTGAGGGTACTGGAGGCTCCCTCCCGCGATTCCGAGCTGACGATGACGATAGGGCGCGGGTTGGTGGTCATGATTTGTGCGGTAGCTTGCAAGCCATCGACGTGGGGCATGTTGATGTCCATTGTGATGACATCGGGTTTTAACGATTCAGCGAGAGTGATGGCTTCGCGACCGTCTTTGGCCTGGCCGACGACTTGCAATTGATCGTCGGAATTCAAAATGGTTTCGAGGACCTTGCGCATGAAGGCCGAATCGTCAACGATGAGGACGCGAAACTTTTTATTGGGAGTAGTCGCCATCGTTGGTGTCTACGCGACCGGCACGGCCGGGCGCGTCGCCTCCATTCCCATGAGTTGTTCGACCGCGGCGATCAGTTGATCTTCCTGCACAGGTTTGGTGAGGAATGCTGCGGCGCCTTCTTTTATGGCGCGATCGCGATGTTTTGCGCCGGCGCGTGAAGTTACGACCATCACAGGGATGCGGCGTGTCGTGGGGCTCTGACGGAGCTGAACCATGAGCTCGTAACCAGTCATGCGCGGCATTTCGAGGTCGGTTATGACCAGATGGCAGCCGTGCTGGGCGACAAGCTCGGCGGCTTCCAGGCCGTCAGCGGCGAGCTTCACGCGGTAGCCATTCTTTTCGAGCATGCGGCCTACAAATTTGCGGACGCTGATGGAATCGTCGGCAACCACGATGACGCGTTCATGCTCGACACGATCGATGGCGTCGGTCGGAATCGTGCCGCGGGCGACTGCCTCGGATCCCGGCGCAAAGACGCGTGCGGCGCTGGCGCTGGCTTGCAGCGTGCGGCGCTCGTTGGGCTCGGCGGCGACCATGCGATTCAGATCGATCAGCAGTATCAGGCTGCCGTCTGGGGCGATCGTGGTACCTGGGAAAAGCTTTACGCGACGAAGGTATTCGCCGAGATTCTTGATGACGATTTCGTCCTTGCCGAGGACCTCTTCGACGACGAGGCCGATCTGGCGATTACCGGTGTTAGCTACAACCATGCGGAAATAGCCGTTGATGGGTTCCAACGGCGGCAGGCCGAGATAGCTGTCGAGACGAATGACTTCGGTGACGACGTCGCGAACTTTCGTAAGGAGTTTGCCGCCGACGTCTTCGATTTCGTCGGCGCGAATGCGGCGGATTTCTTCGACCACCGCGAGAGGCAGGGCGAAGCTGACGCCGCCGCAGCGAACGAAGAGCGCCGGCGAAATGATCAGAGTGAGGGGCACCTTGAGAGTGAACTTTGTGCCTTGGCCGCGCGTACTTTCGATTTCGACATCGCCGTTGAGCGCGTTGAGGTTCGCGCGCACAACGTCGAGGCCAACGCCGCGGCCTGCAAGTTCGGTCTTGGCCGGGGCGGTGGAAAAGCCGGGGTGGAACAGCATCTCGCGGAGGTCCCGCTCGGTGAGACGCTCGGCGGTTTCGGTGGAGACCAAGCCGCGTTCGGCGGCACTCTGCTTCACACGCTCGTAATCAATGCCGCCACCATCGTCTTCGACTTCGATGTAGATGTGATTCCCTCGGTGATAGGCGCGCAGGGAGACTTTGCCTGCTTCGGGCTTGCCTGCCGAGAGTCGCGCGTCGGAACGCTCGATACCGTGTGCTACCGAGTTGCGGACGAGGTGCACGAGCGGGTCGGAAATCTGCTGAATAATATTGTTGTCGAGTTCGGTTTCGTTGCCGACGAAATCCAGCTCGACTTGTTTGCCGGCAGACTGTGCGGCGTCGCGAACGGCGCGAGACAAACGGGAATAGAGCGTGCCGATGGGGACCATGCGCGCGGCGGTGAATTCGTCTTGGAGATGGTGCGCGAGTTTCGTGAATTCGTCGATGTCTCCCTCGACGCGGCCGATGTAGCCTTCGAGTTGTGTGAGGACTTCGTTCACGTCGGCGGAAATTTCGGCCATGGAGCGCGAGAGGATGTTGAAGTCGTCGTAACGATCCATCTCCAGTTCGCTGAAATCGTCGAAGAAGGACGCTTCGCCCGCGGCGGCGCTCGCCAAGCGCTTCGGAGCCGTGGCGGCGTTCCAGGACGCGGTGGCACGGGACGAACTGATGCGGTTGAACTCGTACTTTTCCTGGAATTCGTTCACTTTGCCTTGCAGGCGTTCCTTGGAGAAGCTAAGTGTGTCCACGAGCTTTTCGAGTTCGGAGACGCGGCCAACCATGCGGGTGCGGTTGATGACCAACTCACCGACGGTGTTCATCATGCGGTCGAGGCGTTCGAGCGCGATGCGCACGGACTTAGTCGATGCCGCCGGGCTCGCGGGCTGCTTGATGACTTTGCGAGATTGCGTTGGCGCCGCAATTTCTGTGTGACCAGCGAATTCTGCTTCACCGGCGCTTTGTGCTTCCGCGAGTGCTTCTTCGGAATCGAGAGGAGCAAACTCCGCGATGCGATTGAGAAGCGAATCCACGCCTGCGCGCATCTCCGATTCGTCGGCCCACTGGCGATGCAGGGACTTCTTAAGAACGTCGACGGACTCGAGACAAAGATCGACGACCGCGGGCGAGGGATCAATCTCTCCATCGCGCAAACGGCCTATTAAGTCCTCGACCCGATGGGCGATCGCGCCCAGGCGCCGGAGACCGACCTGAGCGGCGGAGCCTTTTACCGTGTGAATGGCGCGGAAGAGGCGATTGATTTCCTCGGAATTGTTGTTACCTTCCAGCGAAATCAGGCAATCACTGACCACCTGCAGATGCTCTTCGGCTTCCGGCTGGAAGAATTCGAGAATTTCGGGACCGACTTCGTCGTCGGAAGGCAGGGCGTCAAAATAAGAGCCGGTGAGAGCGGACTGCGAAAGTTCGTCGGTGGACGAGGTGACAGCGGATGGCCGCTGGTCGAAATTTAGAGGAACGGGTTCAACGGGAAACGCGAAGCGGTACCGGTCTTTGAATGCAGAGATGTCTTCGACGTTTTCGTTTCCGGTGTCGCTGATTTCGAGGAGATCGGTTTCGAGCAACGAGATACCGTCCGAGAGAAATTCGGTCAGAGGGCCGTGGAGGTCGTCGCCAAGAGTGGCGTTGAGCGAATACTGGAAAACGTGCGCGAGTTTTCCCGCGATTTCGGAGAAGCGCGGAAAGCCATAGCTAGCGGACGTGCCGCTCAAGGTGTGAGCGGCGATATAGAGACGCTCGAGATCTTCCCGGCGTGGCTCGATTTCCTGGAGCACGCTGACGTATTCCCGGAGGTATTGGAGATGCTCCGAGGCTTCCTGGAGGAAGAGTTCGACGGCTTCGCGATCCGGCACGCTCACGCGACTCCTCCTTCCATGACGAGTTCGCTTTTCTGGAGTTCTTCGGCCGTGGGTTTGCGATAGAGGATGCAATCGTTGAGCACGATGGCCTGGAATTTCACCGGCATCTTCGAGATGGATTCGGAATGGCCGAGAAAAAGGTAGCCGCCTGGTTCGAGGCTGTCGTAGAAGCGCTGCACCAGTGTGCGGCGGCGCTCTTCGGTGAAATAGATCAGCACATTCATACAAAAAATCAGGTCCATGCGGCCCACGTATACGGCCGAGGCGAGATTCATCTGTGCGAAGGTGATCATTTTCTGTAGCCGAGGCTTGACCTGATAGCCTTCCTTAACCTTGTTGAAATGCGCGGCAAGCTGCGTTTCGCTGACGCTTCCGACGCTGCGGCCCTTGTAGATTCCGCGCTCCGCTTGCTTCAAGGCGTTCCTGCTCACGTCGGTGGCCAGGATTTCGAGCTTCCACGAGTCGGCGAAGGAAAGCGCGTCGGCGATGGTTATGGCGATCGAATAGGGCTCTTCTCCGGTGGAACAGCCCGCGCTCCAGACGCGCAGGGTCCGGGGATTCTTCCAGAATTTTTTAACGTGCAGCTCGGGCAGTAATCGCTTCTCGAATGCCTCATAGACGCCCGGATAACGGAAGAACGATGTCTCCTGCGTCAGCAAGGTTTCGAGCAGGGCTTCGTACTCGACGTTGGTTTTTCGAATCGCGCGCAAGAGCTCGGTCCCGCCCGCGAGTTTTTTGGCAATCAGGTGCTCGCGGACGCGCGTCGAGAAAAAGCGCTCGCGCGACTCGTCGAAGCAAATGCCTGTGCGCTCCTCGATCAACATGCGGATCTCGCTCAACTCGTGTTCGCTCAAACGGACCGCAGGTCCCTGGCGTTCGGTCATCGTGATCACGTTTCGGCTCCGGATCGTCTAGCTGTGGCGCCGCCGAGCGGCCGCCTTGCTGTGGGACCGCCGAGCGGTCCACGCCGGAGCAGGGAATCGTTTCCTATCGCGCCGCGCCGGCTGGAACGGGCCGCTCGGATTCTTCCGCAACGCCACCTTGTTTCGCCGCCCGGAACTGCGCCAACGCTTCGTTGAGCTGATCCGAGAGTTTGACAAGCTGGCTGACGGTTGCGACAGTGCCCCGCGTACCTTGCGACGTCTGGCGCGTGATGCTGGAAATAATTTGCATCGCGTGGGCGACGCCTTCGGTGCCGCGTACTTGCTGCTTCGAGGCCAGGGAGATTTCTTGGACGAGTTCCGCGGATTGGCGCACGACGCTGGAAATTGCGTCAAGAGCTCGGCCTGCTTGATCGGCCAGCGTTGCGCCGCCTTCGACTTCCTTGGTGCCTTCTTCCATAACCACGACCGCTTCGTTCGTCTCGGCTTGAATGGCTTTGATCAGCGCAGCGATGTCTTTCGTCGCGCTACGGGAGTGTTCCGCGAGCTTACGAACTTCGTCGGCAACGACGGCGAATCCACGGCCTGCTTCGCCTGCACGCGCGGCTTCGATGGCGGCGTTCAATGCGAGGAGGTTGGTCTGCTCGGTGATGTCGTTGATGACGTTGATGATTTCGGAGATTTCGAGAGAACGATCGCCGAGCGACTTGATCTTTTTGGCTGTCGCTTGCACGGATGCGCGGATGCGCTGCATGCCTTCGAGTGTGTCGCGAACAGCGCGGTTGCCTTGTTCGGCGGCATCGAGAGCGCGGCGTGCGGCTTCGGCGCTGGCTTCGGCGTTGTTCGAAACTTGCTTCATCGAAACGGTGAGCTCTTCCACGGCGCTGGAAGTGTTGGTGATTTCCTGATCCTGCTGGGTCGCGCCGGCCTGCATCTCGTCGGCAGCGACGAGAATGTTGTTGGAGCAAGCGGTAACTTCCATAGCGGCCTTACGGACACGCTCGAGAACCTTGGTGAAATTGTCGAGCATGTAATTGATGGAATCGGCGACGTTGCCAAGCGCGTCGTTGGTGACTTTTCCGCGAAGAGACAAGTCGCCACGCGCAACCTGGTTGATAACCGTCAGGAGCTCGGTGATGCTGCGCTGCAGGTTGTCGTTGGCTTCCTGGTTGCTGTTGGCCTTCGAAACCTTGCTCACGGCGCGATTGAGATTTTCCGCGATGTAACCGAGTTCGTCCTGCGAATGAACTTCGGCACGGGCGCGAACGTCGCCAGCCGCGAATTTCTCCGAGAATTCCGCGAGCTGTTTCACAGGCGTGAGCAGCGCGCCACCTAGGCGCCAGGCCAGTACTAGCGCCATGACGACCGCTAGCGCCAAAGCGATGAGCACTGAGCCGCTCGCCCCGCTTGGCAATGCGCCAAAGTCGAAGAGGGATGCGCCGCCCGACTGCCGACCCGCGCTATACGCAAAGCCGAGCACGGCGAACAGCACGACGCCGTTAGCGAGAACAAGCGTCCAGATTGTGGAACTGAGTCGCGATTTCATGCCTTCCTCCAAACTTCCTTCGGCGAGCTCCGGCTATGCCGGTGACGCTGCCGCAAATCTCAAATGCTGGGTCCTGGATATACCTCGAGCAATTTCCTTAAATCGATCAACAGCGCCAAGCGATCCTCGTGACGCAACATGCCAACGCAATGAGGCACGTTCTCAGGCGCCTGCTCCAGAAGATCCTCGGTGGTAACGGAATAGGTGCCGATGACTTCATCGGCGGCGATGCCAACCCGTAGATCGTCGTGCCCCGCTTCGCCCTGTAGGGAAGCGACAACTACGTGCTTCGGCAGGAGACCGGGACGCCGGCCTTCGGTCAAAGCGATATCGATCAACGGAACGATCACACCGCGCAAGTTGAAGATGCCGAGCAAATACGGAGGCGCGAGTGGCACCTTCGTAAGCAGCGGCCAGTCCAAAACCTCTTCGACGTCCAGCACGGGCAGACAAAATCGTTCGCGACCGCTGCGGAAGACGCAGTACTGCGATTCCGCAGGACTGTCTTCGAGCGGACCGAGCGCTTCCAGCAGATCGGCTGCGTCTGCGTTGGCGCTCAACGGCGTCAAATGAAAATCTTCGATCATGCTCTCGAGGTCCTCATGCGATAGCCCGTGCCATGTATCGCGTAGCGGGTCATGCGAAACGCCTGACGGCGCGAAGTAACTCCTCGCGCGTAAATGGCTTGGTGACGTAGCCGTCGGCCCCTTGCTGCTCGCCCCAGTAGCGGTCGCTCGGTGTATCTTTCGAGGTCACCAGAATCACCGGAATCGCATTGAACTTCGCGCTGCTCTTAAGCTCGCGGCAAACTTGAAAACCGTTGCGTTCTGGCATCACTACGTCCAGCAAGATGACGCTGGGCCCTTCGGCAGTGATGGTTTCCTCGATGCGTCTAGGATCGTTCAAGCCGACAGGCTGATAGCCTTCGGTTTCAAGCAGGCCTTGCATCAGCCGCACTTGCGATGGCGAATCATCGACGATCAGGATTTTTTTCTGTACCACAGAGTTCTCCGAACAGTTCTCCGCTGAATAAGGGTGCACGTCAGCGGCCAGCTTGGCGCCGTGATCTGAACGCGTGTCGCGTTGGTATAACGGCCCTAATATGAGGCACTTACAGTAGAACTGGGAGATCGTCAGCGGCGAGGAGCGCGGGACGGAAGCGCACCCTGCGTCTCAGCTTGAGATGCATTCTCAGCTTCCCGCATCTCGGTGGAGAGGGATGAGAATCGCTGCATAATTTCGTTGATGCGCAAAGCCATGCTGTGAATGGTTTTGATTTGCGCCAAAGACTGTTGCGAAAGCTGGCCGGGTTCGAGCAGCAGGAGTTCGGCGTTTCCAAGCATCGAGGTAAGCGCATTGTTGACGCTGTGCTTCATGTCGATCATGTAGCGCCCGAGCGTCGCGTGATGTTCGTTTCGCACGGCTTTCTTCTCGGCTTGCCGTGCGGCGCGCAGCGCTTCCGTGCGGCGCAGAGATTCGCCAGCGACCAGCAGCAATGTCTGCGTCCAGTCTTCCCGCAGCGGGATGTGCACCAGGCGCGGATATCGGTTGCGCAATTGGGCCAGTTCGCGCGAGTCTGCCGGGGCGCAGAGGATCACGGCCGTTGCGGGCGCCAGTGACTTCAAAATCTCCGGAGATTTGCCCTCCCGCATCGGCCCGACGACGACAAGTTCGTGGTCGATCTCTTCGTGCTCGCTCCACAAATCGCTGCCAAGCACGGTAATTCCGGGAGCCTGCCGCTCGGCTTGCCAGCAGGCCGTCAGTAAGCGCGCGAATTCCGTTTCATCCGTGACAATCAGTACTTTGGAGTTTGGCAAAAGGGAACAGCTCCCAATCTTGTCTTACACCACGGTTCGGCTGCAATTCCTGTACATCCGCTGATCCTTGCGCGCTGACTTGCTATAGCTTCTCTGCTTCGTCCAGCGCCGAAAGCAAACGCTTGGTGCTGATGCCCAGATTCACGGCCGCCTCGGTGTCTTTCGCTTGTTTGGCGACGTCCACGCGTTCCTGCAGGCGAGAAACTTCAATTCGTGCGATCGAGAGCGCACGGTCCAGGCTGGTGGCATTGCCGGTTTCCTTGGCGGACTCGGTCGCGGCAGTGACCAGCGCTCGGGCCACCACGGCCCGGCGCAGATCCTCTGCGGAGGGGCTGTCTTCGCTTACGAACGCGGTGACCTCCCAGGACGACATCAGAATCCGGGCGCTGCCGATTCTGACCGTGGTCATCGAGCGGCCACGGGTCGGCGGCACGGCGATGAGTTGCTCCCAAATTTGTTCAAGGCAAGACTCGAAATCCAGAACCGCGGGCACTTCCGATTTCTTCGGAGGCTCGTGCGCGGAACGTGCGGTCGGCGCACTGGGGGCGGCTTCGCGATGCGAGGCTTCGAAAGCGATCGGCGCGACACTTTCTGTCTTTGGCGCAATGCGCTCTAAAGCGCGTTCCAGATCCGAGCGCAACGCCAGCAGTTTTTCAAACGTTTCGTTGACGGAACGCTCCGTATATTCCTGCTGAAATGGCTGTTTCCATTCGTCGGCGAGCTGGCGGACTTTTGCAATCGGCTCAGCGGCGGAGAGGCCAAATTGATGGCAGTCCACAACGCGGATACCAGCGGAGTCGAGCTGGCTTAGTCCCGCACGGATAGCAATGAGATCCGCGTGCATTAATTCAATCAGCGTGCGGCGGAGGAGAAAATTGAAGCGAATGAAGGCGAGCAGCGAAGACGGCTCGTAGAACAACTTGCCCGCGGTCTCCTTCACCTTTCGGCCCTGCTCGATGAAATTGGTCTTCAGCATGTCGCGAAGACTGCGAAAGCCGCGCAAAGAGAGAATGATTTTCTCGAGCGGTTCGCACCAGGCTAACGGAGCCGTGCTAACTTCGCCCAAAACGGGTTTCATCACCTGCGCGGCGTCTTCCAGCTCGATTTGCTTGTGATATATCTTCGCCGGAGCGCACAGCGCGAAATACTGGACGAGAAGAAAGTCCGTCTTGTCGCGATCCATATTCGTCTTGGAAGGCTTGCGTAAATGCCGTTGTATGAGGGCGCACAATCCAGCTTCGCTCGCATTAAGCGTAGTCATCTGAAGTAAATGACGAAGCTGATACACGAGCACCTGCTGGTCCATGGAATCGAGCCATGTTTGAATCTTGGCGAAGGTTTCGAGGTCTGGTTTTTCGGGCAAGTGGCGCTTGTCCGGCGGAAAGGGAATTTCGAGGGTCAGTTGCTTCGCCAACGCGAGGTAAATAGGAAATACCGAGCGAGCTTCGTCCCACTGCTCCTGACGGAGCGCCGCCGGGCGTGCCGGTGGGGGAGAATAAGATAAATTCAGCGTAGTCATCTTGGTCACGGCTGCGTCACCCAGTCGCAAGGCCCTTGCGTAAATTTAACGGCCACCGCTTTGCGCCCTTCGTGGTATTGCACGGCAATCACGGTAGCTTCCACAGCGCGCCCACGCCGCTCTCGCTCGAGCCGAACTCGATCGTCGAATTCCAGCGGCAAAGTGGAAAGGAAGATGGCGAAGTCCGGAGCGCCAAATTCGACGGTGGTGGCTTCGCGCAATTTCGTGCGTCCGCCACGAAGTGCGGTCACCTGTACGGGCACGTGCACGGCGGCAGCTTGCGGAAAAAAACGTGCCAATTGCTCCGCGCAGCCCTGTTCTTGATCCGGCAGCGCAATTCCTGCTGAGCTTTTCACATCGCCTCTCATACCGTCCGTAACCTCTGCCGCCAGTGCTGTGCGGCACGCCGGCATGCACAGCCACAACCGGCCGTGCGAACTTTCGGCCTAGCACGGGCGCACGGAACCCGCTAAACACAGAATGCCGAGGGGAAGGATGCACGTCTGACGCCAAACGAGATCGCGGCTCAGGCGGTTAGGAAGATGCTGAAACGGTGAGGCTTAGGTATTTCTTTATGCCACGGGAGCAGGCTTCCGCGTCTCAGGGTGAAACGCGAGTGTCTCAGCGGTCCGAGGTCCTGAAAGGCCGGAGCAGAACTTGAGACGTCTCGCGCCTAGCGAGACGCGGCATGCACCTTGGTTTCGTCTGCATCATCGGCAGGTTCGGGTTTCATGGGGATGTTGTAACGCTTCAGCTTTCGATAGAGCGTGGCGCGGCTGATCCCCAGCATTTTCCCGGCAAGCGCTTTGTCACCATGGGCCTGCTCGAAGACGCGAAGAATGGTCATGCGTTCCATTTCCGCCAGGGCGGTGGTCGAAATAGAAGCCGTATCCTGGAGCGATGTCGTCGTCGGCGCCCCGGAATCCATGCGAATTGCAGGAGGAAGGTCGCTCACATCGATAATATGGCGGTCGCCCAAGGCGACTGCACGCGCGACGCAGTTTTCGAGTTCCCGAATGTTGCCGGGCCAATCGTATTGGAGCAGACTCTTCATGGCCGCGGCGGTAACCTGGAGGTTCTCACCGCGTGCGTAGCGGTCCAGGAAGTGATGGACCAGCATGGGGATATCGGACCGCCGGTCTCGCAGAGCAGGCAGATGGACGGTCACGACGTTGAGACGGAAATAAAGATCCTTGCGGAAGGTACCGCCGCGATAGGCGGCTTCCAGATCGCGGTTGGTGGCGGCGATGACGCGCACGTCGACATTCACTTTTTCGTTGCTGCCGACTGGACGGACTTCTTTTTCCTGGAGGACGCGGAGGAGTTTAGCCTGCATCTCCAGGGGAAGTTCGCCAATTTCGTCGAGGAAAATCGTGCCACCGTTGGCGGCCGCGAAGAGGCCGGCTTTGGACTTCGAAGCTCCCGTGAATGCGCCTTTTTCGTAGCCGAAGAGCTCGCTCTCCATCAGTGTCGGAACCAGCGAGCCGCAATCGACAGCCACGAAAGGTGTTTGCGCCATGGATCCGTGGAAGTGAATGGCTCGCGCCGCGAGCTCCTTGCCGGTGCCACTCTCGCCGGAAATCAGCACCGGCGTCCGCGTGTCCTTGAGCCGCGAAATCATCCGTAGCACGTCCTGGATGTTTGCTGAGGTGCCGATGATGCCGTCGAGGTTTTCTTCGGTGCTGACGCGCTCGCGTAAGAACTCATTTTCGGTGACCAAACGAATCTTTTCCGCCATGCGTTGCAGCAGCAGCCGCATCTTTTCCACCCGGAACGGCTTCTCGATATAGTCGTAGGCACCGAGTTTCATGGCATCCACTGCGGACTCGATGGACCCATGTCCGGTCATGATGGCCACCTCCGTCCGGGGGATGAGCGCTTTGACTTGTCGCAAGAGTTCGACGCCCGACTGACTGGGCAGCTTCAGGTCCGTCAAAACCAGATCAGGAGCCTCCGCCTCCAGACGGTTGACTGCCGATTCCGCACTTTCGGCCTCCGCACAGATGAAGCCCAGAGATGTTCCGATGGTCATGCACAAGCGGCGGATGCTCTGTTCGTCGTCTACCACAAGCAAGCGAATTTTCAGGTCGGCGTTCATGGTTTCCCGAAGGTTCTCTCCACGATGGTCAGCAACTGTTGAACTCGAAAAGGTTTTTCAATGCACGGAGTGCCGCTCTGTGCCAGCAGGGCTTGGGTATCGCTGTTGGCTGTGTCTCCGGTGATCAAGATGATTCGCGTACAGAGTTCCGGACGGTTTTCCTGGATCCACGCGTGAACCTCGGCCCCGTTTACCGAGCCGGGCATACGGATGTCGGAGATCACTCCGGAATACTTGCCGCCATCCAGCTTTTCCAACCCCTCGGCCCCAGAGGAAGCATCGACAACCGCGTATCCGCGCCGCTCCAGAGCTGCACGCAGAAACGCGGTCACCGACGGTTCGTCCTCAATCAAAAGAATCGGCGAAGGAGCCCGGAACTCGGATTGCAACGTCATCGCCCTGCTTCCTTGGCGATGGCCGCCGTCGTCGCTGCTTCCGTGGCAATCGGAACTCGCACGATGAAGGTGCTCCCCGGGCCGTCCTCGTTGTTGCGGCACAGAATTTCTCCGCCATGGGCTCGAACAATGCCGTAACAGATGCTGAGGCCGAGGCCCGTGCCTTTGGCGGCTTGTTTGGTGGTGTAAAAGGGATCGAAGATGCGCTCAGTGTCGGGCACTCCAGTGCCGTTGTCAGTGATGGCCACCTCGATGTTTTGTTCGCTGCGGCCGGTGTGAATCACGATGTGCCCACGTTGCCCCGCATCCTGTACCGCGTCGTACGCGTTGTTCAGGATATTCAGGAAGACCTGCTGCAGTTGCTGCGCATCACCCAACGCCGGGGCAAGATTCTCGTCGAAGTCTTCGGAAACCTCGACACCGTGGCTGGCGAAGTCATAGCTTCGAAGCTTTATCGTCTGTCGCAGAACATTGTTCACATGAACCAACTCGCGCTGCACCGGGCGCTGCCGGGCGAAACTGAGCAAGTCCTGCACGATATCCTTGGTGCGCTGGGTCTCGTGCAGGATGATTTGAAGATCTTCGCGGGCATTCTCAGGGATCGCGGGATTCTCCAGCAGCAGGTCCGTAAACCCTAAGATCGCCGCCAGCGGATTGTTGACTTCATGGGCCACGCCGGAAACCAAGCGGCCGATGGAAGCCATTTTCTCGGAGTGTGCCAGTTTGGCCTGCAGCAGCACCGCGTCAGTGATGTCGGTCATCACCACCACGACGCTGTTGACGAGGTTTTGTTCGTCGCGCATGGGGCTCAGTGAAATAGAGAAATGCCCCATGGATGTGTCGCTACGACGGACACGCAGCTCTAAATTTTCCACTTGGTGCCCATGTGCGGTGGTTTCCAGCGCGGCTTCGAAATCGGTTCGATGCGAGGCCTCGACCCAGTCGACCAACCGATGGCCGATCAACTCGTCTTCCCGGTAACCGGATTCGAAGCAACGCCGGTTGGCGTAGCTAATCAGTCCTGCGGTGTCGAGCACCAGGATCATGCTTTGCGTGGTATTCAGAATTTTCTGGTTAAAATCGCGCTCGCGTTGCAGTTGTGACTGGAACGTCCGTTGTTCGGTCACATCCAGCATCAGGCCGCGAATCTGTACGATCTTTCCATTGGCGTCGCGGACGGCAGTGATATTTTGTAACGTATGCAACAGCGTTCCGTCCTTGCGCCGCAGGGTCTCTTCATAGTTGCGGAGTACGCCGCGCTCCGAGAGAGCCCGCAAGAAGCGCTCTCTGGCTGCCGGAACGGGATACAAGTGCGGGCCTACGTCAGCGCGTAACAGTTCGTCGCGAGAGCCATAACCAAGCATCCGCACCATCGCGTCGTTGACATCCAGAAACCGTCCGTCGGGCGTCGCGAAGAACAAGCCTTCCTGAATGCTGTCGAAGAGTTCGCGATAGCGGCGCTCGGCCTCGCGCCGGTCCGTCATATCCTTCAGAACATGGATGGTGCGCGTGTCGTCATCGGAAACTCCGGGCGTTCGGGAAGTGGATACGAGGAAGATGCGCTCGGGAGAGGCGACCACGTATTCTTCGCGAGCTTGCTGCGTGTCGCGGCAGAAAGGGCAGGGCAACTCGCTGCCAGTCTCGCCAATCTGTCTCAGGCTGCTCATGGCTTCGCCGACCAGCGCCACAGGCGGCACGCCTAGGTGTGAAGCCAAAGAGCGGTTGGTGCGCACGATTCGGAAAGAGCGATCGTGCACGACGATATAGTCGCTGATGGCGTCGATGTCCTCGACCCACTGGCGTTTGGATCGCTCCAGCTGCGAGAATCGCCGGAAATTTTCGAGCGAAAGGGCCGCATGGCTCGCCAGGGCATGCAAAAGGTTCCGTTCGTTCTTTTCGAGCGTGCCACGATCCCGAAGCAGACAAACCGATCCAAGGTTCTCCTCGTCGCTGGCGGTTATCGGCACGAGGACTACGGCGGCTCCGGAATGCTCGGTCAGGCTGGTAAGTGCGGAATCCGTCGAGAGAAGCCGAACCTCAATTTCGCGCCGGTGTTCGCGGGCCAGACGGACCAGGGCGCCGTGTTGCGAAGGCTCGAGAGGGTTTTCGCTGGAGTTCGCTTGGTAAAGGTCGGTCTCGCGTCCTCGCAAGACCATGACGCCGCCCCACTTGGCGTCGAGCATGCGCGTGGCGCGGGCCGCGAACCGTTCCAGAAACCCGGGAAGATGACGAGACTGCGCCGCATCAACCGCAAGCTCCATCAATTCATCGGCTTCGCGGTCTTGTGGGCGAGCAGATCCTTTGGTTTCGCGGCTGCGATTCGAACGACCCGAGGGTTTAGGGGTTGCTCTAGGCATGTTTGATTGAGACGCGCTCCAGGCGTCTCAATTTGATGACTTCCCACGCACAACTACGCTACCTAGCTATCTCAATCTGAGTCAATCACCGAACCAGAGCGTGTTGCTGAATCGTCTACCCATCGATTGCCGAAGGATGCCGAATGTCTCAGCGTGAGACCCAGGATCGCGAATCCTCGGTGGTTGAGACGATTCCTCGAAAGCCGAGCCACCCGCCACGAATCCTGCGCCGCCGCTAACCTCCGTGTTGCGTTGCGTTTGTGCGGCAGTGTCGGGCGAATCGCAAGCGGCATTAGAACTTTCCAAAGCTGGCCCTCGACGTGCCTTCTCTGCCGTGGGCTTTCCCATTTCTAGGAGGGGTAGTGTCGATGAGATCCAGATGGACCAGGATTGTGCTGGCTAGCGCAGGGGCCACAGCGCTGCTGGCGGCGTCCGGGCTCGCGCAGACCGCAACAACGGAAGAAAGCAAGCGCAAGGTCAAGACCAGGGTTGCTCCAGCGTATCCCGAACTCGCCAGGCGCATGAATGTAATTGGCAAAGTAAAGATCGAAGTGATCATCGCGCCGGACGGACACGTCAAAAGCACGAGAGCTATCGGGGGACATCCCCTGTTGGTGCAGGCCTGCCAGGACGCGGTGAAAGAATGGAAGTTTTTGCCCGCCGCGGAAGAGACCACGCAAATTGTGGAGTTCGACTTTACCGGCCACGAGTAGGTAAGGGAAGACGTGAAGTTCCGGCACGCGCTGGAAACCGCAGCATGCTGCCATAGGGGTGGAGGGTTTTCGCAATGACGATCGGCAAGAAGCTATACGTGGGTTTTGGATCGATCCTGGTCATTCTCGTCGCGCTATTTATCGTGAACATCGTGGCCGGCTTGAAGGAACAATCGGCTCGGTCGGACGCCTCAATTGCGCTCCAGAGCGTGCGCACCATCGAATCGGTCCGCTACCAGATCATGCTCAATCGGAACAATCTCAACAACTTTCTGTTGAGCGGTGATCCACGAGACGAAGACAAAGTGAACCACGGCCTCGCCGACATCAATGAACTGGTCAAGCGCGGGGAGTCCCAGGCAGGCAGCGACGTTCTCCGCACCGCTTTGATTCAGGTAGAGAGCACGGAAGCGAGCTGGGCCGACAACTTCGCAAAACCTCTCCTGGCCAAGCGCCATCAAGTCGATTCCGGCGACGCAACCGTGTCTGACCTCCAGATCTTCTATCTGCAGAAAGATCCCGCATCGTGGTTGACGAAATCTTCGTCGGTGCTCGATCAGACCAACCTGTCCATCACCAAATCAGGGGAAGAAACGACGCAGTCCGCAAGGAGTTGGGGAAACTTCAGCACCGGGCTGACGACGGGTGGAACTCTCCTCGCCGTTCTCGTGGGCCTATGTGCCGCGTATTTCACCGCAAAGTCCATCACCGAGCCGCTTTCGCATCTCATCACCGTGGCCCGGGAAATCGGCGACTCCGGTGATCTGGACCAGAACATCGACATTCACCGCAACGACGAAATTGGAGCCTTAGCGACAACGTTCAACAACATGGTCGCATACCTCAAAGAGATGGCTGGCGTTTCAATGGCCGTCGCGGAAGGCGATCTATCGGTCGAAGTGGTTCCGCGGTCCAAGCGCGACACGCTCGGCAACGCTTTCCTGCGCATGTCGCATGGCTTGCAGGAATTGGTGCGCACCACCCGCGATTCTGCCGGGCAAGTGTCTGCCGGATCGAACCAGGTTGCTGGGGCCGCTGACGAGTCGGCGAAGGTTAGCGTGCAGGCTTCATCCGCGATTGAAGAAGTCACCAGCACGATGCACGAGATGAGCATCAACGTTCAGAATGTCGTGAAGAATACGCAGGTGCAGGCGTCCAGCGTCGCAGAGACGTCGGCTTCGATCGATCAGATGGTGACTTCGATTCAACGCGTCGCGGACACCGCTAAGGTGCTTCTCGATATCGCCAACCGCTCGCGTGAGGAAGTCGTCACCGGAATCGCGACGATGGAGAAGGCCACCGACGGGCTCAACCGCACCAACCACGCCATTCAGTCTTCGGCAGAAATCATCAACGTCCTCGGTCACCGAGCCGACGACATCGGCAAGATCATCGAGGTCATCGATGACTTGGCCGAGCAGACGAACCTGCTGGCTTTGAACGCCGCCATCGAAGCTGCTCGCGCAGGCGAGCACGGCCTCGGGTTCGCGGTAGTCGCCGACGAGGTCCGCAAACTCGCCGAAAAGTCCACGCAATCGACCAAGGAAATCGCCGACCTGATCCAAAGCATTCAACGGGAAGCGCGCCAGGCCGTCGAGAATATGGAGCGCAGCACCCGCATCGTCGAAGAGGGATTGAGCTTGGGCAACGATCTGGGTTCCGCGTTGCACAAGATCTCCAACGTGGTCACCGAAGTCTACAAGTTCTCCCAGGAAATCGGCGCCGCTACCGCCGAACAGTCCGTAGGCTCTTCGCAGATCGCGAAAGCCACCGGCCGCCTGACGGAGATCACCCAGGAAATCAATTCCGCCGTCGAAGAGCAAGCCTCCGGCGCCCAAGCGGTAG
The DNA here is from genome assembly GCA_049512575.1 of Candidatus Acidiferrum sp. Lineage (GTDB taxonomy): Bacteria > Acidobacteriota > Terriglobia > Acidiferrales > UBA7541 > Acidiferrum. The sequence continues at coordinate 14,237 of JBEKWY010000017.1, read as the reverse complement.
TCCGCGCCATGGACAAGATGCGCGAACTGGTACAACAGTCCGCTTCCAGTTCCACCGAGTTGTCTGCCGCAGCCGAGCAGATGCTCAAACTCTCGCGCAACCTCTTGGACAGCATGGACCGTTTCGTTCTGGATACTTCGTCGCAAGGCCGCGTTCGCCGCGAGCAGCCCCAGGCGAGCCCGCGCCGCCGTGGCGATTCGCACCGCGAACAAGAATCGGAGTACGCCGAACTCGCTCGTTCCTAGGGCGGGGGAGATCCAGCAATGGAAAAAGACCTCCAGGTCGTCGGCTTCCGTATCGGCAACGAGACGTTCGGCGTGCGGATCGCCTCCGTTCGCGAGATCGTTCGCGTCCCCGAGATCACCGCTGTTCCCAGCGCGCCCGAGACCGTCGAGGGCGTGATCAATTTGCGTGGGAAAATCATCCCCGTAATGGACCTTCGCAAACGTTTTGGTCATTTCGATGTTCAGCCTGACAAGAAAAATCGCATCTTGGTCGTGGAACTTGATAACAAGCTGGTCGGCCTTATTGTCAACGCCGCTTCGGAAGTCTTGAAGATTCCGCCGTCGGATATCGAAGCTCCCGGTTCGGTTTTCGCCGAGGGCGAGTCGAACTACGTCACCGGCGTGGGGAAACTCAAGGGTCGCCTGATCATCTTGCTGGATGTTTCAAAACTGTTGCACCACCAGGAAGTCAAAAGACTTGAGGAGGCCGCGGAGACTGTTGCTGCCCTGAAGTAGCGACCCGGCCGGCATGCCGGTCACCGTCGCAAGTTCAAGGACTGCCACACGCGTCCATCATGGGAACGATAACCGCCCAAATTCAGCTCACCGAAGCAGAGCTCAAACTCTTGCAGACGCTCGTCTATCAGGAATGCGGCATGTTTTTCGACGAGCGCCGCTCGCATTTTTTGAAAGACCGTCTCCAGCGCAGGCTCAAAGCCTGCCAGATGGATTCCTTCTACAGCTACTACCGCTTGCTGACCAGCCGCGAAGGCAAAAACGAGCTCGCCGCTCTGCTCGAAAATCTCACCGTCAATGAGACCAGTTTTTTCCGCAATCGCCCGCAGTTGGACCTGCTCCAGAAGGGCGTCCTCGAAGAACTCCTTCGCAAGAAGCAGGAGCGCCGCGATTGGACGCTGCGTATTTGGAGCGCCGGTTGTTCATCGGGGCAGGAAGCCTATTCCGTGGCGATTCTGATTTGCGATGCCTTGGCCTACTACTACCTTCGCAATCCACTTCCGTTCGACATGCCGTCGCCGAAGCCGCTGATTCCTCCGCCGTGGAAGCTCGAAATCGTCGCTTCGGATATCAGCTATGCGAGCCTGCGCGCCGGCCAGGAGGGGGTTTACAACGAGCAGCAGATGGAGCCGGTCGATTACACCTGCCGTCTGCGCTACTTCGAAAGAGTCGGCGACAAATACGCGATCAAAAAGCAACTCAAGGATCTGGTGCAGTTTGACTTTCACAACCTGAAGACGGAATTCCTGCCACGTCGTAACGACATTATTCTCTGTCGCAACGTTATGATTTATTTCGACGAAGCCGAGCAGAAGAGGCTCATCGAAAAGTTCTGGCACTGCCTGAACCCGGGCGGATACCTGTTTGTCGGGCACGCCGAGAGCTTGTTCGGCCTGACGCAGAAATTCCGCATGGTGCATGAAAACAATGGCACCGCGTACCAACGGCTCGAGGCCTCTTCATGACCCGTCCCCCCGAAGATCGCAGCGGGGAGCTTCGCGCGCTCTTTTTCGAGAGCGCGGGCGAGCTATTGCAGTCGCTCAATGAAGCGGGCCTCGAACTCGAGGTGCACCCCGCCGACGAAGAAGTGATCCGGCGAGTGCGTCGCGCCGTGCACACTCTCAAGGGCGATTCCGCGGCGTGCGGCTACTACGAATTGAGCGAGCTGGCCCACGAACTTGAAGATGTTCTGTCGCCGCAGGTCGGGCAGACTCGCGGCGCAAAACTTGCCGAAGTGGTCCTCGAAGCGGCCGATAGTTTCTCGGCGATGCTTGCATCATATCAGCGCAATATCGATCCACCACCCGCTGATGCGCTGCGCATCTTGATTCGCACCCTTCTTGCCGCGCCCGCTGCGGCGGTTCCCGACATCGCCGCTCCGAAGAAAGTAACCGCACAATTCGCGTGGACCGAGTACGAACAACTCATGATTTCCGAAGCGATCCACCGCGGTGAAGTCGTCTACAACATCGCGTTGCGCATCGATCCCAACAGCTTGATGCACGCCGCTGCCTTTCAGCTGATTCGTAATGTCCTGCATGGCTGCGGCACCGTGATCGCTCTCCGCCCGGAAGACAATTCTGCTGCCGCCACTGTCGAAGTCGTGGAAGCCGCGCTGGCCAGCCTGCAACCTGAAGATCGCATCGCGCAACGCTGCCGCATCCCCGCGATCGTCTCGAATCTGCGGATCGAGCGCGCGACAAATCTCGAAACGGCCGAACACGAATTGCTGGGAGACCTTCTAGAGGCCCAAGCTGCAGGCGTAGTGTCCAAGACGACCGAGAGTGGCGAACAAGGCGAGGCGCCCAAGGCACCGGCCGGCGTTTCGGCAGCGGCCGCCGTTGTCGAGAGCACTCTTCGCGTGGACGCCTCGCGCATCGATGCGGTGATGAACCTGGTCGGCGAGCTGATCATCGGGAAGTCCATGCTGAATCGGACCCTGACAGAGCTCGATCAACGCCACTCCCGCGATCCCGTTCGCGCAAAGCTTTCCGACGCGTTGGCTTTTCAATCGCGTGTTCTGGAAGAGCTTCACAAATGCGTGCTGAAGATTCGCATGGTTCCCGTGGAGCAGCTCTTCCGCCGATTCCCCCGGCTGGTTCGCGACGTTGCCAAACAGTGCGGTAAAGATGTCGCTCTGGAAGTCTCCGGGCAGAACACCGATCTCGACAAGAGTATTCTCGACGCGCTCGCAGAGCCCTTGATGCATCTGGTTCGCAATGCGGTCGATCATGGGGTGGAAAATGCCGAGGACCGGATTGCTTCCGGCAAACCCGCTCGCGGCACGATTTATTTGAACGCCTACCACCAAGGCACACAGGTGGTAATAGAAGTCCGCGATGACGGTCGGGGTATCGACCTCACACAGATTCGTGCGCTAGCCGTGGAAAAGGGAATCCTGAAAGCGGCCGAAGCGGAACGCCTTTCCGATTCCGAAGCTCTGAATCTCGTTTTCGAACCTGGATTCAGCACCGCTGCCGAAGTAACCGAAGTGTCGGGGCGAGGCGTCGGCATGGACGTTGTCCGCACCGTGTTGGATCGCCTCAAGGGCACCGTACACATCGCTTCCAACAAAGGCCGCGGGACCACCATTCAGCTCCGCGCCCCGCTCACCCTGGCCAGCATCCAGACCCTTCTCTTCCGCGTCGGCGGCCGCCTGTTCGCGGTGCCGCTCTCTTCCGTAGTGGAGATTACCCGGATCAACGACAACGAGATTCATCGCATCGATCGCCGCGAGGTTCTGCGTTTGCGCGAGCAAGTTCTGACCCTCGTGCGCCTCAATAACCTGAGTCGCATTCATGCCGTCGATCCGCCGCCTGAAGCCAAGAAGAAGCGGAACTTTGTGATCGTAATCGGCGCGGCCGAGAAGCGTTTCGGCTTGCTGGTGGACAATCTCGTTGGCGAAGAAGAATTGGTCATCAAGGCGCTACCCTCCGATATCGTCTCCAGCGATCTGGTCAGCGGAGCCTCCATTCTGGGCGACGGTACGGTAGTGCTCATCCTCAACGTACCCGCAGTTCTCGCTCGCCTTTCGCGCGCAACTCCCCTGGGAGCAATCGCATGAGCGACACCATCCGCGTCCTCGTCGTAGACGACTCAGCCTTGATGCGCAAGCTCATCCCCGCGATCCTCGCGCGCGATCCTTCCATCGAAGTCGTCGGCACCGCGATGGATGGCGCTTTCGCTTTGAAGAAGATCGAGGAACTTCGGCCCGATGTGGTGACGCTCGATCTGGAAATGCCTCGCATGGACGGCATGGAGACGCTGCGCCTCATCATGCGGCGCGCGCCCCTGCCGGTGATCCTGTTCAGCACGCATTCCAAGGAGGGCGCTTACTCCACGCTCAAGGCCTTGGCTCTCGGCGCGGTCGACTTTATCGCCAAGCCCACCGATGCTGCCGCGGGCCATCTGGAAACGATTGCGGATCTTCTTATCGAAAAGATCAAGGTTGCCAAGCGCGCGGCGGGGCGCAAACTTCCGCCTGCCAGCGTTTCCATCGACCCCCCCGTTCTGAAGAAGGGGAATCGGTCTACGCTCCCACCAAGCCGCATCATCGCAATCGGCATCTCTACCGGCGGCCCAAACGCTTTGCAATATGTGCTCTCGCAAATTCCGGCGGACTTCCCGTGCAGCATTCTCGTTGTTCAGCACATGCCGGAGGGTTTCACCGAAATGTTCGCTAAGCGCTTGGATGAGTGCTGTGCGCTGGACGTCAGTGAAGCAAAATCGGGCGACCTGCTGATCGCAGGCCGCGTCCTGATCTGCCCGGGAAATCGTCACATGATGGTGCGCCGCATGCCTCGGGGTGACATGGCTGTCCTTTCCGACGGTTCTCCGGTCAACGGTCATCGCCCTTCGGTCGATGTGCTTTTTCATTCCGTCGCCCAGGAATTTGCGCTCTCCGCTGTTGGCGTGATCATGACCGGCATGGGGGAAGATGGCGCGGAGGGCTTGGGCGCTATCAAAGCCGCTGGTGGAATGACCATTGCGCAAAGTGAAGACACCTGCGTCGTAAGCGGCATGCCGCGCGCCGCGATTCAGAAAGGTCACGCCAACAAGATTGTCCCGCTGGAAAGTATCGGTGCATTCCTCGTCAATCAATATTCCGGCGGGGACCGTACAGCTGGAGAGAAATCCGACAAATCCGAGAAAAGTGATCGGCCGGAAAAAGTTGAAAAGAACGAAAAGAACGAAAAGAACGAAAGGACACCCGTTTCTTCCCAACGCACCTAAACAGTGCTACGGGACGAAGGAGAAGGCCATGCAACAATTCGCGCCTCTGCATCGCAAAGACAACCAGTCCGTCCGCTACCTCGTGGTGGACGACTCCGTATTCGCCCGCAAGAATCTCATCAAGATGATCGAGATGTTCGGCGGGGAAGTGGCCGGTGAAGCCGGAGATGGCCTGACCGCCATCGCGGAGTTCAACCGCACCAAGCCCGACATCGTGCTCATGGACATCACCATGCCGCAGATGGAGGGCATCGAGGCCGTCGAGCGTATCGTCCGCCAACACTCGGACGCCCGCATCGTCATGGTCAGTTCCGTCGGATACCAGGAAAATATCCTGGCGGCGCTGCAGAAGGGAGCCAAGCACTTCGTCCAGAAACCAGTTAAAGCCGAAGTGCTGTACGAGATTTTGCGTTACGTATTGAGTGACGATCCCAACGCCGCCGGCGCTCCAGTCGCGTTGGCGGGGGAGCGACGCGCATGAGAATGGAACTCATCCAGCCCTTTATCAATGCCGCGGACGCCGTCTTCGCCGAATCTCTGCAAGCGGCCACCAAAATCGTTGATCTCTCGATGGACGAGGAAACCTATCGCCGCAAAGGTGTCGCCGCTCTCATTCTGATCAAGGGCGACATCGAGGGCCGTGTCATTCTCGATCTGGCGCCCGAAGTGGCTCTCAAGATCGCGGGTCATCTAGCCGGAGGTGCGGTGGAAGGAAGCGAACAGCTCGCGCGGGAGACCGTTTGCGAGCTCGCGAACATGGTTATCGGAAATTCCGTGACCCTGCTCAACGATCAAGGTTTCCGCTTCAAAGTTTTCCCGCCGGAAATTCACGTGAATGAGCAAGGCCTGGCAGGCGGCGCCGACACCGAATCCATGGTGATCTGCATCGAAACGCCCTGCGGTCAGGTCTATCTCAACATCGCCATGCACTATCTGCATCGCCGCCGCCACGAACGCGACACCGCCGCGGTCATGGATTAATTGCTGTTCAACAACCGCAACTGCCAATGCAGAAAATAGAGAACCTGTCATTCTGAGGGCATCCAACAAGAATGCCCTCGGAATCTCAATTCCTGGGCGCTTCAAAAAGCCGCCAAGAAAGTTTTCCTTCGTTTCTCACACAGGCAAAACTCTGACGTAATCCGGATCAAGCTCCTGCGTCGCTAGGTGGGCGCACGTACGCCGCCCCATGCCGGTAAAGCCCCGCCGCTGGAATCGCCTGCGAAAACACAATGCGGATCGGCACAAAAATCGCCGCGCTACCCGGCGTAAACGGCACCGCAACCTCAACCCGTGTCCCCTCGGGATACTGATTCCTGCTGCGGAAACTGATTCCGCCCTTCGACAAATCCTCGCACACGGCAACTTCCTCTTGAAATCCGCGCCGCCGGATGCACGCCAGGACCCGCGCCTTCACCCGCGCGCGATTTCGCCGCGGATTGACCTTCTCCTCCGCGACTTCCGGTACCGCGGGCGCTTCCGCGCTCACCTCTGGCTGCGCCTCGATCCAGATCGCCGGCGAGTCGCAATGCGGGCACACCCGCGCCACGCATTTGCGAACCTCGAACGATTTCAACTCCGGCTCGTTCAGGTACACCACCTCGCGCCGCTGGCAAAAGCTGCACTCCATCAACAGTCTCGCCAGTGCTTCTTGCGCCTGGTGCGGAGCAGGGAAGTCGATATCCCAGAAATCCGCTCGGGGATCGACGATTGCGATCGCGTACAGAAATCCATCCGGCTCTTGGTCGATCTCAGCCACCACCCGCGCTCTCGCGATCTTCCAATTGTCGCCTTCGCGCTGCCGCCGAATCGTGATCTCTTGCCCGGCAAAGAGCTTTTCGGCTACCCGCAGCACTCCGCCGTTGCGGCTCACCAGCAGTGTTTCCGCGAGCTGCCTGACCTCCAGGCCGCCGTTTCCCACCCATGACGCTTCCACGGGCATGCGAAAGCTCACGCGGTCGCTTTGCCGAAGTCCTTCCGGGCGCATAGTCTCGTTTCGCTTGAGGGATAGCTACGAACTCAGCCTAGCACGGCGCCATTCTTCCGTGGCGTCACCCAGCCAGGCTCTTGTCGTTCCCACTAATAACACAATGCCTCAGCTTTCCGTCCCGGCCTTCATACTGTTGATCTTTTCGCTCGGTAACTCGACAGAATCGCTCGGTTCTCGGGCTTTTTCAGGCAAACTAAAAGCTCGGGAAGCAGTGTTCCCGAGCCATCTATCCCTCTCGTTCCGGACTGTGAAAACTTTGAGTAACGTGATTTCTATGGACGACCGCACTACCAAGGGCCAGTCACTAAAGGCTGGCGTCCGCGACCGCCGCTATGCCATCCGTTTTCCCTTTGCTGCCGATGTCGAGATCATCGACATGGAATCCGGCGCCCGCACCAATGGCGTCACTTCCGATTTGTCGCTCGGCGGCTGCTTCATCTGCACCAGCAAGCCCGTTCCTGTTGGCACCCGTGTTCGCCTTGTGATGTCCAGGAAAGCGCAGACCGTCGAAGCACTCGCCGTCGTGCGTATCCTGAAGCCGCGCATCGGCATGGGCATCGAGTTCATCGATATGGAAAGTCCCAACGACGAACTCCTTTGCCGCTGGATCGACCAGGTCCGCCAAAGCCGCTGATTGCCATCGCGTCTCTGTCCTCCAATCTCTGGATTTCGGCTAAAATCAACAAATGCCGGCAGACTTTCGCTCCTCGGAATTCGACGACGCGGTCCTCTCCGTCTGGCGCCAAATTCTCGTCGACTCCGCGAAACGAATAACTCTAGGCGATGACAGTTATCCCGTGCGCCGTACCGCAAAGCACAAACTCGCTCAGGTCGATTTCGAATTCCAAGGCTCGCCCGTCCGTGGCCTCGAACAAAACCCGCTAACTAGTTCCCGCTGGGCCCAGATGGCACGCAAAGGCTCAAAAGTAATGCAATTCCTCTCCGCCGGCCGTTACCTGGCGGTCGTCTACGACGGCAAAATCACCCATTACGGACACACCAAGACCTAGTCCCTATTCTACGAATTGCTCACAAACTGTCACTCTGAGGGCATCCGGCGAGGATGCCCGAAGAACCTCAACTGCTCGAACCCACGGGAATTATCCGCCGAAGGTTTTTCCTTAACCAACCCCATAACAATTCATCGGATACTCAACGAAGCTTCCGCCCTCAACTTCGCAAAACTTGATCCATCAACTGTTCCACCGCGCGCTGCGCCTCCAGAATCGAAAACCGATGGTCCATCGCCCCAGCCAAGTCCGTATTCGCAAACGCGATCCGCCCGAACGGCGCGCCTCGCAAAGTCTCCCGCGGCGCTGCCTGCCCGTCCTTCCCAAAGAAAAATCCCGGCTGAGGATTCACATACGCGTGCCCCCATCGATTCAGCACAATCCCCGCAATGTCCTGCTTGGCATCGAACCCGGCAGCCCCAAACATCAATGTAAATTGCTCGCGAATCCGCTGCTCGTAATCGCGAAACGATGTCGCCAGCATCTCACCCCGCCCGCGATGTCCCTGATCCTCCGTCGATAATCCCGGATACGAGTACAAAACCTTCACCGCCAGCACCGCCGGCGAATCAGGACCAATCCCCTCATCGATGCCGCCCACCACCGATTGCCGGCAAACATCCATGTAGTTGCCAAACCCCTCAAACCACCGGCAACCGCTGATCCCCATCTTGTACAAAAATCGCCAGTTCCTCACTGCAACATTCGCCATCATGCACGGCGAGCGATAAAACTGCCCGTAAGCCGCGCGATGTTCTCCGGGCAGGTCCTCAACGATGTGTTTCGTCGTCCAACTTCCGCCGGCCATCACCGCCGATCGCGCCTTAACGCGAAATACTTTCCCCTCGCGAACGTAAGCAATCGACACAAATTCAGCCTTCGCCGGATCGCCGTCGTGCCGCACCGAAACGGTGGTAGCCGACAACCGAATCCGCGCCCCCGCGCCCGCAACATCCAGCGCCTCGAATTTCACTCGGCCACGGCTTACTCCTTCCACGCCAACCGGGCCGTCGATCGCGTCCGGAATCAACGTCTTCACCAGCAATCGCGCAATCGTCGTGTTCCCGCCAGGAAACATCTGCACCATTTCGCCCGATCCATTGTCAAGCGGGTGCAGCAGTTCCCAGGCGTAATCGTTGTAAGCCGAAAGCGCATCCGGCCCCAGACCCGAACCTCCGCCCTCCACCGGCGACAAAAACGTCCGGATGGTGTCGCGGCTCATTCCGAAGTGCTCGATGAAGTGTTGTTCCATGGAGATCGCATCCAGCTTTCGAGAAGCTGCGTCTCCCTCATATTTCGGCAGATCGAATTTTGCTTCTTCCGCGGCTTTGCCTGAAAACCACCGGAGCAGTTCCTTGCGTGAGTTTTCCGCGACGGGCGCGCCGCGCATTTCCTTGCCGACCGGATCGATCAACCAGAACCCGTTCTTCCGGCCGAATTTGTCGCCAAACCAAAATCCATATTCGCCCCGGCTCAGTCCCGCGGAGTCGTACGGCGTCCGCCCCAGCGTCATGGCCGGTTGGGGTCCGGTCCACTTTTGATAATTCAGTATCGGGTCGTGCAGTCCGATCGAATCGTAAAACCGCGCGAAGAAACTGTGGGGATAGGGAACCTGATAGATCGCCGATCCCTGGTGCGCGATGAGCTTCCTTCCATCCACCAGAAATTCGTTTTGTTTGGCTTCGCCGCCAAAGATCGGATGATTTTCCAGGACCAGAACCGAAGCCTTGGGTCCCGCCAGCCGCAGAAACGTTAAGGCCGCGGCCAAGCCGCTGATCCCTCCGCCGACGATCACGCAGTCATAGATCTCGCCGGTATCGACGACGTCGGCGGGCAGAGGATTGTAGGCCCCGTCGCGCATCTTATGCCCGGCCTGCAGCACCTCGTAGGTATTGCCGTTCGACCGGCTGTACTCGCCCACGCCTCCGTAGCCCGTCCAGTCATCGTCGCTCGCCAGCAATTCCGCGGGCGCTATGCCATTCAGCAACACCGCGCCGGAAGCCAGCAACGTAGACCCCAGGAAATCGCGCCGCGTGATTTCCGTGTTCATCCCCAGGGCATTTTCGTCAGATTGCGGTCGCTTAGGATTGGTCATTTTGATTGTGAAACCGGTTTATCTGCACGAACCGGACGATCAAGGCCGCGTATCCAGCGGATGCTTGCTCTTCTCATAAAATTCATTTTGCAATTTCAAACTCACATCGTCGGCCTTCACTGCCCGAATGCACTCCACGATGGCCTCAACCCAATTCTTCACGTTCCACTCGCCAAGCTCCCTCGTCGCCACCGATCCGTCCCCGGAATAGTGATTCGGGAACCGCGCGTACCACCAGATTCCTGTGTACAGTTCCTCCGGCAGATTCTCCCGCTTCTGGTCCGCCCCAGATTCGCCGGCCGCGCGATCGATATGCGCCAATTCCGGGTGCGTGTACAGCAGGTTCGAACTCTCATTCTCTCCCGCGTGATAATCCACGCCTGTGGACTTCTTCGCCGGCCCGCCGGCTTTGCTCCGTTCGCCATCCAATACATACACAACGTAGTCGTGCGGCTTATCCAGTTGCGCTTGTCCAAATAAAGGCAGCAAGTGCTCGTTCCCTCCGTGCCCGTTCACGATGATCACTTTCTTGCAGCCATTCCGGGCCATCTCGTCGGTTGTTTCCTGCAATAGCTTCAGTTGCAGCTCTATGCTGTACGCGACCGTTCCCGGCTCGTGCTTCGCCTCAAAAATCTGCCCGAAGTAATACTCAGGAAACACCACCGCATATTCCTGCTCCACCGCGTGCAACGACGCATAGCGCACGTTCAACAAATCCGTCCCCAGCGGCAAATGCGGCCCATGCTTCTCCAAAATTCCAAACGGCAGCAAGCAAACGCCTTTCGATTGCTGAATTCCCGTACGAAAATCCGCAGCCGTCAACTCCTCCCATTTCGGAGATAATTTCGTTTGCCCCTGCACGCACGAACCTGCCAAAAATACCAGTCCAGCCGCCAAAGCTACGCGAAGGAACATTTTCCAACCTCCAATGACGAGCGCATTCTAACGCCGTCAGGTGCAATTGGTCATTCTTAAATCGATTGAGGACGCTGTGACGCGAATTCTTAACAACCATTCCGTCCAGCACGAAACGCAACCCGCAAATTTCCGATACAGCATTCCATGTAAATCACTACAGGATTTATCGCATCTACTCCGTACCATGTGTATCCCAAACTTGGTCATCGGCATCAGACGTGTTACAAAATCTCTTGATTGAAATGGACTACTGACGATGGCGACAGCGGCCACAAAGGTGGTAACTATCAAGGACCGGCGGCGTCTCGAAATTAGCGAAGGACACCCGTTTCCCCGTGGCGCGATGTGGGATGGTAAAGGCGTCAATTTTGCTCTCTTCTCCGCGAACGCCACAAAGGTCGAACTCTGCTTGTTCGATGACGATGGCAAGGAAGAGCTCCAGCGCATCGATCTGCCCGAATACACCGATGAAATTTTTCACGGCTACGTGCCGAAGCTCGAACCCGGTGCGGTATACGGCTATCGCGTTCACGGTCCTTACGAGCCCGACAAAGGTCATCGCTTCAATCCCAACAAGTTGCTGCTCGACCCCTACGCGCGCGCCCACATCGGCACTCTACAATGGGACGATGCCTGCTTCGGGTATACCATCGGCGCCGAAAATGCCGACCTCTCTTTCGACGAGCGCGATTCCGCGCCCTTCGTTCCCAAGTGCCTCGTCGTCGATCCCACCTTCGAGTGGCGCCAGGAAACTCGCCGCCATCAGGTTCCCTGGGATCGCACAATTGTCTACGAGCTCCACGTTCGCGGCTACACCAAGCTCCACCCGAAAGTTCCCAAGAAACAGCGCGGCACCTTTGCCGGACTCTCCAGCCCGGAAGTCGTTGCTTATATAAAATCTCTGGGCGTCACTTCCGTCGAGCTTCTCCCGGTCTTCACCTTCGTCAACGACCGCCACCTGCTGGACAAAGGCCTCAACGAGTATTGGGGTTACAACACCATCGGTTTCTTCGCTCCGCATCCAACCTATGCTTCCGCTCCGGCCAGAGCCACCCAGGAGTTCAAGGAGATGATCGCCCGTTTCCACGATGCGGGCCTCGAAGTCATTCTCGACGTCGTCTACAACCACACTGCCGAAGGTAACGAGATGGGACCCACGCTCTCCTTCAAGGGCATCGACAACGCCAGCTACTACCGGCTGATGCCCGACAAGCCGCGCTACTACATCAACGACACCGGTACCGGCAACACCGTCAATCTCTCTCACCCCCGCGTCATGCAAATGGTCACCGACAGCCTGCGCTACTGGGTCCAGGAAACCGAAGTCGACGGCTTCCGCTTCGATCTCGGCACCATTCTCGCTCGCGAGCCCAACGGTTTCGACAACGAGAGCGGTTTCCTGAAAGCCTGCGGTCAGGATCCGGTCCTCGGCACCGTAAAGTTGATCGCCGAACCATGGGACCTTGGCCCCGGCGGCTATCAAGTCGGCGCGTTTCCGCCCGGCTGGGCTGAGTGGAACGATAAATTCCGCGACATCATTCGCGGTTTCTGGAAGGGCGACGACACTGCCGGCGCCGTGGCTCCTCGCCTCAGCGCTTCCGGCGATCTCTTCAACCGTCACGGTCGCAAGCCCTGGTCCAGCGTGAATTTCGTCACCGCTCACGATGGGTTCACCCTCAACGATCTCGTCAGCTACAACGAGAAGCACAACGAGGCCAATAAAGAAGACAACAAGGACGGCAGTTCCAACAACCGCTCCTGGAATTGCGGCGTCGAAGGTCCCACCCGCGACCAGGCCGTCTGCAGGCTCAGAGAGCGCCAGATGCGCAACATCCTCTCTACTCTTTTGCTTTCTCAGGGCACCCCGATGCTTCTGGCCGGCGACGAATTTGCCCGCACCCAGCAGGGCAACAACAACGCCTACTGCCAGAACAACGAAATAAGTTGGGTGAATTGGACCGTCGCCACCAAGGGCCGTTCCTTGATCAGCTTCGTTCAGCGGCTAACCGAAATTCGCCACCAGTACCCCATCCTTCGCCGCAACCGCTTCCTCACCGGCATCTACAACGAGGAGTTGGGCATCAAGGACGTCACCTGGATTAACCCCTCCGGCGAAGAAATGCAGGGGGAACACTGGAAGACCGACCGCTGTTTCGGCATGTTGATCGATGGCCGATGCCAACCGACCGGCCTCCGCCGCCGCGGTTCCGACGCCACCCTGCTCATCGTCTTCAACAGTTTCCACCAGCCAGTCCCGTTCGCCATTCCCAACACGGTAGGCAGCGAGCACTGGTCCCTGCTCCTGGACACCAACAACGCCTCCGCCATCCAGGCGAAGTCTTTCAAATCCGGCGACAAGTACGAGGTAGCACCTCGCTCCTTACAACTCTTCGCCCTGCAACCCGACGCCGCCGTGTAAGGCCCCACACTCGCCAGCGAAAATTTCGGCCTCGCCACCCGTTCCCTCGTAGGGGCGGGGCTTGCCCCGCCCGGCCACCAGTCATCCCGAGGCCATCCGACAAGGATGGCCGAAGGACCTCAACCGATCTCCGCCAAAAGCGTAAGCTCTCAGCAATCCCCCTTGGCAGCGCTCGAAAGCCCGCGTCTACCCCCGCGCACTCATCAACCGCCCCATCCCGCCCCTCACCCGCAACCCGTCCTTACGCCCGGCGAAATACCGCTTGTTAATCTCCTCGCCGCCAAGATCCTCCACGTGCCGAAATCCCATTCCGCGAAGCTGCCCGGCAAGCTCTGCCGGCTCGAAAAATCCCTGAAAGGGCTCTCCAGCAGCCGCCACTCGTCGAGCCAACGCATCAAACGCCATTCGGCTGAGCAACCCAAGGGACGATCGCGGCACCGCATAATCAAACGCCACTCCGTTCTCGCTCGACATCCCGATGATCCGTCGAAATGTCCCGAGGACAGTCTCTGGCTTCAAGTACGGCGTTACCCCAAGCCAGGAGAAAAATGCCGCCGCATCCGCCTGAAAACCCGCCAGTCGTAACCCCTCGTCCACCGTCTGCCTCTCAAAATTCACCGGCGCATACGTGACCGACTCCGGAACCGAAATCCCCTCTGCCTCCAGTCGTTCCCGCTTCCATTCCTGCGTGGCCGGATGGTCCACCTCGAACACCCGCAATTCGCGATAGGGATTGCGGTACGCGAAAGTATCCAGCCCCGCCCCCAGCACCACATACTGCCGCACCCCGCGTTCCACCGCCTGTGCCAATTCGTCCTCGGCAAACCGGCTA
>JBEKWY010000016.1:0-52902 GCA_049512575.1 Candidatus Acidiferrum sp. | reverse complement strand
TCGCCGTGATGACGCTGGCCCTCGGGATCGGCGCCACAACCGCCATATTCAGCGTCCTCGACGGTGTCGTGCTGGAGCCCCTCCCATATCCGCATCCCGAGCAACTCGTTGGCGTGGAGCTTAGCCCCCTCGGAGTGGATGCTTCGCTCCGCGGCTTCGCGCCCGAGGACTATTTCATTTTTCGCGAGCAGGGCCGCACCTTTCAGGATGTCGGCATGTACGTCGAGTCGGACACCGACCGCGACGTTAACGTGACCGGCTTCGCCGAACCCGAGCGCGTCCACGCGCTGCACGTCACGTACGGCGCACTTTCCGTTCTCGGCATTCCGGCAATGCTGGGCAGAACTTTCTCAGCCGCTGACGACGCCCCTGGCGGCGCGCCGACGGCGATTCTGACCTATGGCTATTGGCAGCGAAAATACAGCGCCAACCCCGCGACGGTCGGCAAGACCATCATCGTCGACGGAATTGCTCGCCAGATCATCGGCATCATGCCGCGGAATTTCCGCTTTCTCGACACACGGGATCTCGCCCTGATCCTGCCACTCCAGTTAGACCGCAACCAAACGCAGCTGATGAACTTTGACTACTCCGGCATCGCACGTCTGAATCAGGGCGCCACGCTGGAGCAGGCTGGCGCCGACGTCGCGCGCCTGATTCCCGTCACGTTCGCGAGTTTCCCGCCGCCACCCGGTGTTACCCTTGAAGGAATTAGCAAAATCCGGCTCTCTCCGAGCCTTTTACCACTCAAGCAGGAAGTCATCGGCAACGTCAGCACCATGCTATGGGTGCTGATGGGCGGCATCGGCATGGTCTTGCTGATCGCCTGCGCGAACGTCGCGAATCTTCTGCTCTTGCGTACCGAAGGGCGCCAGAACGAGCTCGCCGTGCGCGCGGCGCTCGGAGCGAGCAGCCGCCGCATCGCGCTGCAATTGCTGCACGAAAGCGCTGTGCTCGGTGTGCTTGGCGGCGCGTGTGGCTTAGGACTTGCCTGGGTGGCGTTGCGCCTGCTCGTCGCGTTCGCACCAACGGACCTACCGCGCGTCAGCAACATCGGCCTCAACCCCCCAGCGGTCTGCTTCACTCTTGGCGTCGCGCTGCTCAGCAGTTTGATTTTCGGCCTGATCCCCGTGCTGAAACACACCCGTACGCGTTCCGCGGTTGCCGAAGGAAGTCGCACCCTCGGCCTCAGTCGCGAACGCCATCGCGCGCGCAACGTTCTCGTCACCGTTCAAGTTTCGCTTGCGCTCGTGCTGCTCGTCTGTTCGGGACTAATGCTTCGCACCTTTAGCAAACTGACGGGCGTTCAACCTGGATTTGCGCGGCCGGCTCAGCTCCAGACATTTCGCATTTCCATTCCAAGCTCAGACGTGCCCGACGATGCCAACGTCCCGCGGATAGAGCAACAAATTTTAGACAAGCTCGCCGCGATTCCCAGCGTTTCCTCGGTCGCCTTGTCCACCGCCGTCCCGATGAACGGCGACACCTATTTCCATCCCCTCTATGCCGAGGACCATCAACCCACTGTCGCTGGCGCGCCATCACCGGCTCGGCACTTCTTGTTTGTTTCGCCGGGATACTTCCAAACGATGGGCATACCGCTGCTCGCCGGACGCGACATAAGCTGGGCCGACACGTACAACAGAGTGCCTGTCGCGTTGATTTCCGAAAACTTCGCCCGGGAGTATTGGGGCGCGCCCGCTGCCGCTGTGGGCAAGCGCCTCCGCATCAGAGACGTGGACGACTGGCGCGAGATCATCGGCGTGGTCGGCAATGTCCGCGACGATGGTATCGACAAGCCCTCGCGCACCGACGTCTATTGGCCCATCTTGCTGCAAAATTTCGATAGCCAGCCGATGCTCGTCGAGCGTTTCGCCATTTTCGTTGTCCGCAGCCCTCTGGCCGGCGCGGAAAGCTTGCTCAGTCAGATTCGCCAGGCCGTCTGGTCGATTGACGCCAATTTGCCGCTTGCCGGCGTCTACACGATGAATCACTACTACAAAGCCTCGATGGCGCGTGCATCCTTCACATTAGTAATGCTCGGCATCGCCGGAGCCATGGCTCTGATCCTCGGTGCCGTCGGTCTCTACGGCGTGATCGCGTACTCGGTTTCGCAGCGCACGCGCGAGATCGGCATTCGTGTGGCCCTCGGCGCCGACCGAAGGCACGTTCTCAGTCTCGTGCTCAACGAGGGGATGCTGATGATTCTTCTTGGCTTGGCGATCGGCCTCGCAGCCTCGTTCATCCTGACGCGATTCCTGGCCAGCCTGCTGTTCGGCGTCAGCCCGACCGATCCGCTGACATTTGCTAGCGTTGCTCTGCTACTCGCCGCCGTCGCGCTCGTAGCATGCTACGTTCCCGCGAGCCGCGCGCTGCGCGTCGATCCTATGCTGACGCTGCGCCACGAATAGTCCTCAATTCTTGGTGCTTCCGTTGGACTCGCGAACCGGCGCGGTTTGAACGAGCGCGAACGAGGACTCGCCCGGTTTCAGATAGCCAGACGCTGGCTCTGGCGACCGGGTTTTTGACACAGTTCTGACACAGTAGAGTGGGGCAAAACAAGCGTTTCGGAGTTTCCCCAAAAGCTGCAAATGCTCTAAAATCAAAGGTAGTTCCACTGTGGGCGTGTAGCTCAGCTGGGAGAGCACCTGCTTTGCAAGCAGGGGGTCACCGGTTCGATCCCGGTCACGTCCACCAAATCTTCTCTGATTACAAAGTACTTGCGCTCCGACCTCTCCGTTTTGATTGTTGAGGGCCGATCTGCGTCCGAAAGATAGCTGTCGGGCATGTCGCGAACTATCTGAAAGATCGCTGCATCTCCGAACGCTCCACCCTCATCGAAGTGGCGTGCTTGATGTTGCCCGTCCATTTGAGAGCTTGAACGCGGGCGCGTCAGCATGCTATTAAGGCTACCCTCGAAGCGTGCCCGCGGCGAGAAAGAGGCGCAGGCTACGATAGGCAGGCGGGGCCGCCGCGAAAGTTCTGAGAAGTATGAAAAGAACGCAGCACAGAGCGGATCCTGGAGTGGTCGTCGGCCGCGTCGTGGGTGTGTTCGTACTGTTGGCCGGCATCCTTCTGGCTGCCGGACTGTGCAACGCAACTCAGCCGCCGGCGCCCGCCAACCCGGTTCCGAATATTTTTGAGCCACATTCAACACCGGCCGATTCCATCCTTCATCTTTCGAATTTTGTGCTCGGCATTACTGGGCTAATTTTTGCCGTGGTCGGGACTCTATTGACCTACGCGGTCGTGAAATTCCGCACCAAGGCGGGCGATGCGCAGAGCGAGCCGGCTCAAGTCTACGGAAGCACTCAGATTGAGCTGGCCTGGACGGTCATTCCGATCCTGATCGTGGTGGTTTTATTTCTGGCGACAGCTCGAGTGATTCATGCGATTGAGGATGCTCCCAAACCCGCTGCGGCCGTGGAAGTGACAGCGATCGGACATCAATTCTGGTGGGAGTATCGTTATCCGGCGCTCGGCGTCGTCACGGCGAACGAGTTGCACATCCCCGTCAGCGATCCGGAGCATCCCACACCGACATTCCTGAAACTGCTTTCTGCCGACACCGATCATAGCTTTTGGGTTCCTCAGCTCGCGGGTAAGACCGATCTGATTCCCAATCGCATCAACGAGACGTGGGTGGACCCCCACCGGACGGGTTTGTTCCTGGGGCAATGCGCGCAGTATTGCGGCACGCAGCACGCGAAAATGCTATTGCGGGTTTCGGTGGAGACCCCTGAAGCATTTCAGGCATGGGTCAACGCACAAAAACAGCCTGCGATTGAGGATGAGAAAGAAGCGGCAGGCAAGCGCCTCTTTGAAACGACCGCTTGCGTGAATTGTCACGCCATCGGCGGCACGAATGCAACGGGGCGCTTCGGCCCCGATCTGACGCACCTGATGAGCCGCGCCACGATCGCGGCGGGCGCAGCCGAAAATACCAAGGAAAATCTTCGCTTGTGGATTCTGAAGCCGGACGCCATAAAACCGGGATCCCTGATGCCGGCCATGCAGTTGACGGACGCCGATCTGGATGCACTTGTGCGTTACCTCGAGACGCTCAAGTAGCGAGTAGCCAAGGATTTTGGGAGACCAGCAATGTCATCAGATGCGATGGCCATTCAAGCCGCGGAATCCGCTGGGCAGCCCTGGGTCGAGACCCTACATGAGTGGGTGACTACTGTCGATCACAAGCGCTTGGGCATTCTTTACATTGTCTACGCGCTAATCTTCCTCATTATCGGCGGAGTCGAAGCGACCGCCATGCGCATTCAGCTGATGCGCCCGCACAACGATTTTGTTTCGCCGCAGGTTTTCAATCGCTTGTTCACCATGCATGGCACGACCATGATTTTCTTTGTGGCCATGCCGGTCTTGTTTGGCTTCGCCAACTACCTCGTGCCGTTGATGATCGGCGCCCGAGACATGGCGTTCCCCCGCCTGAATGCATTCAGTTTCTGGCTGACGGCCCTCAGTGGATTTTTTCTCTACTTCAGTTTTGTTGGCGGAAGCGGCCTTTACGGCGCGGGGAATGCTCCCGATGTGGGCTGGTGGGCGTACGCTCCGTTGACCGCGCGTGTGTTTTCCCCGGGCCACAGTTCCGATTACTGGACCGTCTCTGTGCTCGTCTCCGGCTTCGGCAGCATCGGTACCGCCATCAACATCATTGCCACAATTTTTTCCATGAGGTGCCCAGGCATGAAGCTGAGCCGCATGCCGTTGCTCCCGTGGTTGAACCTCGTGATGTCGGGCATGGTGCTGATCACCATCACGCCGCTCTCGGCGGCGCAGATCATGCTGCTCGTCGATCGCTATCTGGGCGGCCACTTTTTCGATACGCAAGCGGGCGGGTCCGCGGCGATATGGATGCATTTCTTCTGGATCTTCGGGCATCCGGAAGTCTACATCCTGATCATTCCTTGTTTTGCTTTCATGTCTGAAATCATTCCGGTGTTTTCGCGCAAGCCGATCTTCGGCTATCCGGTAATGGTCGGCGCCACTATATGCATCGGATTCGTGAGCATGAGCGTCTGGGCGCACCACATGTTCTCCATCGGAATGAGCTCCTACTCGAATGCTTTCTTCACACTCACTTCGATGGTGGTGGGAATTCCAACCGGAATAAAAATCTTCAACTGGCTGGGCACGATGTGGGGCGGCAAGCTCATTTTCAAGACTCCGATGCTCTTCTGCATCGGATTCCTGTTCCAGTTTTTGATCTCCGGGCTGACCGGGATCATGCTGGCAGTCTCGCCGTTCGACTGGCAGCTCACCGGTTCCTATTTTGTCGTCGCGCACTTTCACTATGTGATCGTCGGCGGAATCATCTTCGGCCTTTTCGCGGCATTTTATTACTGGTTCCCAAAAATCACCGGAAGGATGCTCAACGAATCTCTCGGCAAACTTCATTTCTGGCTGTTCCTGATCGGGTTTCACATGACGTTTGACGTGATGCACATTCCCGGCATTCTCGGCATGCCGCGCAGGATCTACACGTATGAGCCGGGCCGCGGTTGGGACACGATGAACTTGATCGTCACGATCGGCACATTTATTCAGGGCATTGCGGTTTTGGTGTTCGTAGCGAATCTCATTTATTCCTACTTCAAAGGACCCAGAGCCGGAAACGACCCTTGGGACGCATGGACGCTCGAATGGTCGGTGAGTTCACCCCCCCCGGAGTACAACTTTGCTTCGATTCCGACGGTCGCCAGCCGCCGCCCGCTGTGGGACCGCAAACACCCTGAAGATCCGGACAGCCGCTATGAGTGAGGGGAGCCACGAATGAGCGCAATCACCACTCCGATCGTTCACGCGCCCGAAGGTTGGAGCCTTCCGTATAGAGGCAAGGTCGGAATGGCCTGCCTGATTATCGCGGAGTCGGCCATCTTCACCATTTTCGTGGTGGCTTACCTTTTCTATTTAGGGAAAAGCCTCAGCGGGCCGTCGCCCCGCGAAGTTCTGGAGACACCCATCTTCTACACGATTTGCTTGTTGTCCAGCAGCCTCACGATTCACGTCGCGTCAAGATTTCTGGAAGGCGGCAAGCGAGGCGCGTTCCTCGGTTTGTGGCTTCTGACAATCGTCCTTGGCGGTCTTTTTCTGTTTGGCACTGGGCAGGAATGGCACCGGCTGATCTACGAACACGGGCTGACGATTTCCACGAATCTTTTTGGAACAACCTACTACTCGCTGGTCGGTCTCCACGCGACGCACGTCACGGTGGGTCTGGTCATGCTTGGCGTGGTGCTTCTGTTTGGCCTGGCTGGCCGCGTCGGGCCGGAGCAGTCGGCGCGCGTGGAAACGCTTTCTATGTACTGGCATTTTGTGGACGCCGTGTGGGTTGTTGTTTTCACCGTGGTTTACATCGTCGGCCGTTGAAGTAAGGAAGATACTATGCACTCCGCGGAAGGTCTGGACCAAAACACGAAAACGCCTCGCGAAGTTGTATTGCCGGCGCCGACCGCGTGGCCTATCACGCTCGCCTTCGGATTTACGCTGCTGTTTGCTGGGCTCTTGACCAGCGTTTCCGTTACCGTGCTCGGAATCATTCTTGCGATCGCCGGATCTGTCGGATGGTTCCGAGAAGTTTTTCCTCACGAGCATGAAGAGCTCGTCCCCGTACAGCCGGAAGATCTTTCCGTGGCCACCTCGCGGCACCTGGTCGAGCGATTTCCTCTCGCGGAAGAACAAGTGCGCGCCTGGCTGCCTCTGGAAACCTATCCCATATCCGCGGGTTTGAAGGGCGGCCTCGCAGGCGGCGTGGCCATGGCCGTGCTCGCATGCACCTATGGCTTGATCAGCGTGGGAAGCGTCTGGTACCCAATTAATCTTCTGGGTGCGGTTGTCTATTCTCAGTCGGAATTGCCTTCAGCTTCACAGTTGAATTCCTTTCACGCCGGCATCTTTTTTATTGCCGTCATCTTGCATCTCACCGGTTCCACGACGGTGGGATTACTCTACGGCGCCATGCTCCCGATGATCCCGCGTCATCCCATCGTGCTGGGCGGCCTGATTGGTCCGGTCCTCTGGTCGGGCCTTTTGTACTCAATGATGAATCTTTTGAATCCTTTGCTTGGGAGCCGCATTCATTGGGGCTGGTTCGTTGCGTCCCAGGTGGCTTTTGGCGTCGTCGCGGGTCTTGTGGTCCTAGGTCAAACGCGCGTACGCACGCAGGAAAACATGCCCTTCGCGCTGCGCGCTGGAATCGAAGCACCCGGGATAATGCGAGAAGATGGCGGAGCGAAGCAGCCGTGAGTTTACTTCGGTACCTTTTTACGTCTGCAGTGCTAGGGGCAATGTTCTGCTCCGGTTGCGATTTGTCTCACGGCAAGCCCGGCAAGGATTCGGAAACTCTTGCGCCGGATCAGATCATGGACTTCGCCACCTTGTACTCGCAAAACTGCGCGGGGTGCCATGGCACGGAAGGGCGGGGAGGTGCGGCGATTGCGCTTGCCGATCCAGTTTATCTGGGCATTGCGGACGATGGTGCAGTCCGCAGGGTCACCGCGAACGGCGTACCCGGAACGGCCATGCCCGCGTTCGCGCAAAGCGCCGGTGGGATGCTGACGGACAAACAGATTGAAGTGATCACGAGCGGAATCCGATCGCGCTGGAGCAAGCCCGGAATTCTCGAAGCGACCAATCCGCCCTCGTACTCTGCCAAGTCCGCCGGAAATATTGCTCTAGGTGCGATCGTGTTCAAGAGCTACTGCGAGTCGTGTCACGGCGCGGGCGGTCGCGGGGGACCGAAAGGCAGCGCGATCACAAGTGATGCTTTTCTGGAACTTATCGGCGGTCAGGGCCTGCGCACGGTTGTCATTACGGGCCGCCCGGAACTCGGCGCCCCGGATTGGCGCGGAAATCTCCCCGGCAAACCGATGTCCGAGCAAGAGATCACGGATGTTGTTGCGTGGCTTGTCTCGCAGCGGCCGAAGAGTGGGCCGGAGCTAAATTCCGCCTCGAATTACGCACAGCACTAGGAGCTGAACGATGTCGAATGAAAACGAGCTCTCGCGCCGCGGGCTATTCATGAAACTGGGAATTCTCCTCAACGGGCTGGTGGCAGC
This sequence comes from Candidatus Acidiferrum sp., assembly GCA_049512575.1. Classification (GTDB taxonomy): domain Bacteria; phylum Acidobacteriota; class Terriglobia; order Acidiferrales; family UBA7541; genus Acidiferrum. The sequence goes on along the minus strand of JBEKWY010000016.1, from coordinate 44,830 downwards.
GGCGTTGGCGATACCGATTGTGGGATTTGTTCTGTCCTCGATCACGCGGGGGCGGGCGAGCTCCTACCTCGCGTGGGTGCCGCTCGGCTCCGTGAAAGAGTTCCCGGAGGGCGAGACGCGCCTGGCGACATTTCGAAATCCAAACGTGATGCCGGCCGACGGAAAGACCGTGGACACGGCATGCTGGGTACGCCGGGTGGAGGGCGAGCAATTCCAGGTATTTGCGGTCAACTGCGCGCACCTCGGGTGCCCGGTGCGCTGGTTCCCGCAGTCCGGCCTGTTTATGTGCCCGTGCCACGGCGGAGTTTACTATCGCGACGGCTCGCGTGCGTCGGGTCCGCCCGAGCGCGGGCTGTTCGAATATCCGCATAAAGTGCAGAACGGACTGATCACGATCCAGGCTGGTGAGCTGCCCACGCCGGGATCACCGAGCGCCGCTCTCGTTGGAAAGAAACCACCATGCCAGGCGTGATTGCCAAGATCGGGGAATGGTTCGACCGGCGTTTGCAGCTGGCGGCGCCGATCCGCGAAACCGTGGAGCATCCGGTCCCGCGGAATAGCGCGAGCTGGTTTTATGTATTCGGCAGTGCCGCGCTTACGATTTTCATGCTGCAAATCGTCACCGGCATTCTGCTCGCCCTGATCTACGTTCCATCGGCAGCGGAAGCATGGAGCAGCCTGCAGGCCCTCAACCACGACGTAACTCTCGGCTGGTTCATCCGCGCGCTGCACGGGTGGGGCTCGAACTTCATGATCGCGGTCGTCCTCATTCACATGGTGCAGGTCTTCCTTTTCGGGGCCTACAAATTTCCGAGAGAGCTAACCTGGATCGTCGGAGTCTTTCTCTTGTTGATGACGCTGGGGATGGCCTTTAGCGGGCAGGTGTTGCGCTTCGATCAAGACGCCTATTGGGGGCTCGGCATCGGAGCATCCATCGCAAGCCGCGTCCCAATCATAGGTCCTGCGGCGGTGAAGTTGATGCTGGGCGGACCGATCATTGCAGGCGCGACACTGTCGCGATTCTTTGCGCTGCACGTGTTCGTTATCCCAGGGACCTTGATCGCGCTGATCGGCTTGCATCTCTTGATGGTGCTGAAACTGGGAATCAACGAATGGCCCATGCCAGGCCGGCTTGTCAAGCGCGCGACCTACGAACGCGAGTATCACGAGCTGACCAAAAAAGATGGCGCTCCGTTCTTGCCATACGCGATCTGGAAGGATTTGTTCTTCGTGGCGTTCATCCTCCTGGCGGTGGCCGCGTGCGCTTTGTATTTCGGCCCTTTTGGACCAACGGGCTTCCCGGATCCGACGATCATCCAGACGGCGCCGAAACCTGATTACTTCTTCTTATGGCTCTATGCCGTGCTTTCGCTGTTGCCGCCTTCGATGGAAACCCCCGCGCTTCTGGTTGGCCCAGTTGTAGTGATCCTTGGCCTGATCTCGCTTCCTTTCCTTTCTGGCGAAGGAGAAAAGAGTTGGCGCCGCCGTCCGATCGCGGTTTTGACGGTGCTCCTTGTCGCTGTAACTCTAGGTACCTTCACGCGTCTCGCCGGATTCGCTCCCTGGAGTCCGCAGATGAATGCGTGGAGCGGCGACCCCATTCCAGACCGGTTCCTGCATGGCTCGACTGCGCTTGAGCGGCAAGGCGCGCTGGTATTTCAGGTCAAGCAATGCCGCAACTGCCATTCGCTTGGGGAACTGGGCGGGCAAAGAGGTCCAGCGTTGGACGGCGTGGCGGTTCGCCTGACGCAGGACCAACTCGTTCGCCAAGTCATTCAAGGAGGCGGTAACATGCCGTCCTATGGAAAGAACCTAAGTCCGGCGGAGACCACGGCGCTGGTCGCGTTCTTAGGGACGCTGCATCCCGCAGGGCAAGTTCCTGCGCGGGACGCGTCCCGCGACGCCGTACTCGGGAGCGGTAGCGAAAAATCCGGCTCCGCGCAGCCCTAAGATTGTTGCATGCGTTTTTTCGAAGCCATACTCGAGTCGTGGTCGCCGCCAGTGTTTCTCACCTTGGCCGCTGTGCTTGTTGCACTCGCGTACTTGCGCGGATGGCGCCGTCTCCATTCAGCGTTACCCAACGTCATTCCCAAATGGCGCGCCGCCAGTTTCCTGCTTGGGGTGTTCCTGATCTGGGTCGCAATCGGTTCGCCCCTGGCGACGCTCGACGACGAATTACTGACGGTCCATATGCTCCAGCATCTGCTGCTTATGACATTCGCTCCTGCTTTGATCTTGTTGGGTGCGCCGGTGATGCCGTTGATGCACGGTTTGCCGAGGCGCTTCGTGCGATCCGTGCTGGGGCCGATATTTCGGTGGAAGCCTTTGCAACTGCTTGGGCGTCTCCTTTCGCAGCCCGCATTCTGCTGGATTGCTGCCGCTGCAGCATTGGTGGTCTGGCATATTCCAGCTGCGTTTGCGCTTGGCCTGCAGTCGGAAGCGTGGCACGCGTTCGAACACGCATGTTTCCTCGGCGCCGGGTTTCTTTTCTGGTGGCCCGTTATTCAGCCCTGGCCGAGCGTTCCGGTTTGGTCGCGCTGGTCCATCCTTCTCTATCTTTTTCTAGCGACGCTTCCGTGCGACATCCTCTCTGGCTTTCTAGTGTTCTGCGACCGCGTCGTGTATCCGGCGTACTTCTCGGCGCCCCGGCATTTCGCAATATCCGTGCTGGAGGATCAACAGTGCGCTGGCGCGCTCATGTGGACTTGCGTCACGATCGTGTACCTTGTGCCTGCGGCGATCCTGACCACACGGTTGCTGGGAGCCGGGAATACACGTGAGAATGACCTGGCGCAATTGCGGCCGATCGCAGCCCAACCAAGCGACCCGGAGAGTGTGCAGATTCCTTAGGATGGCTGTTCTAACTCATTTCCTATCTCGATTAAGCACCTACTGACTTTGTTCCCTTTCCGTGTAGGCAAGCTTTGGGGCATTGCAGGCGCAAATGGAACGCTGCCTCGCGTTGAAAGGAGGAAGCAATGGCGCGGTCGAGTTTCTTTTTGCAGCAAGCTCGGCCAGCCATCCTGCGGCACGGGACCGCTGCCCTCTTCAACACAGTTGCCCTAAGCTTGATACGTCCCGGGAAGATCATCGGCATTTTAGGGATTTTGCTGCTGTCTTTAGGCTTAGGCTGCTCGAGGCCGTCTTCGCATGAGCCGGTCGTCGTGACGTTTCTGGATGTTGAGTGGGACACATCCGGTATGAACCCTGGATTAGAGCGAGATCTGCAGGACTTCGCACGGGAAACAGGCATTCAAGTCAAACGTCTTCCCCGCCCGGATGGCTCTCTCAATCAACTGGCGTTGTGGCGCGAGCTACTCAAAAAAGGCGCCCCGACCCCTGACGTGTTGAGCATTGATGTGATCTGGTCCGGAATGTTGAACCAGTATCTTATGGATCTAAAGCCCTACTTTGCTACCGATCTCTCCTCGCAAAATCCAGTAGTGCTCGCGAGCTATTCTGTAGGTGACAAGCTGGTGGCTGTGCCGCATCACGCCTATGTTGCTGTTTTGCTTTATCGCCCGCTTCTCTTGCGAAAGTACGGGTATCGTGAGCCGCCCAAGACATGGGATCAACTTGAGGAGATGGCCACCCGGATTCAGGCTGGTGAAAGGGCCAAGGGTGATAAAGACTTTTGGGGCTATGTGTGGCAAGGCGGGATAAACGAAGATTTAACTTGCAGCGGCTTGGAGTGGCAGATCGACGAAGGCGGCGGGCGAATCATCGAAGATGACAAGACCATTAGCGTGAATAACCCGAACGTGATTCGGGCATGGCGACGCGGCAAGCGTTGGGTGGGTTCCATTTCACCACCCGGGGTTGCGGCCTACGGATTGTGGGACGCACAGAACGTCTGGGGCTCAGGTGAGGCAGCGTTCCTTCGAGGTTGGCAATCGGATTATAGTCTGCACACTCGCGGCTGGCCTTTTTCGGGGCCGCATTCGCCTACGATCCCCGGCAATGCCAACGAGTTTGGCATAACCAGCGTGCCGGGCGGCCCGGCAGGGCGAGTAGGCACGTTGGGAGGAAACGGTTTGGCGATTTCCCGAAGCTCGGCGCACCCTCGTGAAGCGCTGGAGCTGATTCGATTCCTTCTGCGAAGAGATGTCGAGCTCCAGCGCGCGAGCGAGCGTACCGATCCACCTCAGGAAGGCGAACTATACGAACTCCCTACAATCCTAGATCCGTATCCCCAGCTTGCCAAATTGAGGCAACATGGGGGCGGCGTGGTGGCGCGTCCATCCGTAGTTGCCGGCGAGAGATACGAACAGGTCAGCAGGGCGTACTTACGAACCCTACATTCCGTGTTGGCTGGCGAAAAGATTCCGTCTGTGGCTGCCAAGGACTTGGAGAAGGAGCTAGTTCAAATAACCGGTTTCATGACAGGGCCGCCATCGAGGTTGAACTAGTCGTTACACGAAGAAGGTCTCCGAAAGTTCAAAATGTCTTTCGAAACGCTGCCGTCTGGAGTCCGACGGTAGTGATCTTGTTCCCGCGCAAAAGAGGCGGGCGATAGGGGTAGGCAAAAGTGGTCGCGAAGCTTGGCGGAGCGGCGAAACAAGCCGACGGGAGAGTTTTGCATCTCGATCGACTCAACATCGGTCCCCGTTTGACGCTTTGCTTTGTCTTCATCATTGTGGCGATGCTGGTAGGAAACGCGGTTTTACTTTGGCAATTCCAACAGGTTCGGGCTCAGGCAGAGCGTCTTAGCGGCGTCGACCAAGAGCTGATCGTCGTCTTGCAGGCTCATGCCAATCTCATGTCGTTTTATGAGCGGATGGATACGCTGGTGCATTCCGAAGACGCCGACGAACTCGTGACGGAAGCGGAATCTCTTCGTAACGCCCTCCTTGAGGACAGCCGCCGCAGCAGGAATGCCCTCAGTCGCTTGCCCCCGGAAGTGCAGCTGGATCCGACGTTGCTGCCTACCCTTGAGGCAATTCAGGACGCTCTCCCGGCGGAGCTCGGGGCCATCACGCTCTTGGCCAAATCGAGGGACTGGCAGGCTATTCGCTTGCGCCTAGCTAACCAAGTCCGGCCCTTAGAATCCAGGACTTCGCCGCTGGTTGAAAACATCGACCGCGAGGTCGGCGAGAAGCGGGCGCAAGCCCTTTTGAACATTGAACAGGCTCAACGGCGAATTTTCTCAATAGTGCCGATAACAGCGATATTGACTCTTCTGTTCGCCGCCTTTCTAGGATTGGCCATCACGCGCAGTATCACTCAGCCACTAAGACGGCTGATGGAGGGCTCCGAAGCATTGGCGGGCGGTGATTTCAGTCATCGAGTGCCCGCCGCAGGAAAGGACGAAATCGCCGTCCTCGGGAACGTCTTCAACGACATGGTTGTAAGACTCCAAGAGCTTTACCGCGAGCTACAGCGTAGAGGGGCCTACCTTACGGAGGCTCAAAAACTCAGCCGCACCGGAAGCTTCGGCTGGGATGTTTCGAGTGGAGAGATGTACTGGTCTCAAGAAACATTTCGCATATTTGAGTGCGAGCCCACAGTTAAGGTCGCCACTGAATTCATGGTGCAACGAACTCATCCGGATGACAAAGCGGCCGTGCAAGAACGCATCGAACGTGCTTCACACGAGAAGACGGAGTTTGATTTTGAGCAGCGTTTGCTGACGCCTGACGGATCTGTGAAATACCTGCGGGTTGTGGGTCATCCCTCAAAGGACGATCGGGGCTCTTTTGAGTTCGTTGGAGCGGTGACGGACATCACCGAGCGCAAACGGGCGGAGGAGGCCTTGCGGAGGAGCGAGGGTTACCTGGCGGAAGCACAGAGGTTGACCCGTACGGGCAGTTGGGCGTGGAATGTGCACACCCGCGATACTTTCTGGTCGCAGGAGATGTTTCGCATTCTTGGCTACAGTCCCGAGAAAACGAAGCCCACTCTGTCGCATTTTCTTGAAAGGGTTCACCCCGAAGATCGACCGCTGATCCAGGAAAGGGAGAAGGCGGAGTCCACCCAGATGGAGCGATTAGATTCTGGAGCTACCTATCGAATTGTACTTCCGGACGGAACGATAAAGCGTCTCCACTCTGTCTCTCACCCTCTGAGGAATGAGTCAGGCGAACCCGCTGAAGTCGTCGGCACCACCATGGACGTGACCGAGCAGTACGAATCAAAAGCGGCCCTGGAGACGGCCTTTGAACAAATAAAGATCTTAAGGGACCAGCTTTACAACGAGAACATCGCGTTGCGCGAAGAGATCGACCGCTCTTCGATGTTTGAGGAGATTGTGGGGGAGTCGCGCGCTTTGCAAGGTGTCCTTGCGAATGTATTGAAGGTCGCACCGACCGATTCGACCGTCCTCCTAACCGGCGAGACTGGAACGGGAAAGGAACTGATTGCTCGCGCGATTCACAAGCGGTCGCGTCGCGCGGCACGCGCCTTCGTGAGCGTGAATTGTGCTGCCATACCGCCTTCCCTGATTGCTTCCGAACTGTTCGGCCATGAGAAAGGGGCCTTCACTGGCGCTACACAACGGCGCCTTGGTCGCTTCGAATTGGCCGAAGGCGGCACACTCTTCATCGATGAGGTCGGCGAGCTTCCGTTAGATATACAGATCTCTATGCTGCGGGTCCTTCAGGAGCACGAGTTCGAACGCCTGGGCGGAACCAAAGTGATTCGCGCGAACGTGCGGGTGATTGCCGCCACTAATCGGGACTTACAGGCGTCGATCGACGCCGGCACGTTTCGCAGCGATCTGTATTATCGGCTCAACGTCTTTCCGATAGAGATGCCACCGCTGCGCGAAAGAAAGGAAGACATCCCTCTCCTCGTCGAGTATTTCATCGATCGTTATGCCAGCAAGGCGGGGAAAAAGATACGAGGCATCAATAGGACGACACTGGACCGGCTCAAGGCTTACGCCTGGCTAGGTAACATTCGCGAACTCCAAAACGTGATTGAGCGGTCCGTGATTCTCTGTGAAACCGAGAACTTGACGGTCGACGAGAGTTGGCTCTCTCGAAGAGTCGACCCCTCGGTGCAGGCCGGTTTAACGCTCTTGAAGATGCCGCCATCGCAAGAGAAGAAGACCATCGAGGAGGCGCTGGCGCAGGCTCAGGGCCGGATAGCGGGCCCGTCAGGGGCCGCCTCGCGACTTGGCATCCCTCCTTCCACGCTGGATTCAAAAATCCGGGCGCTCAAGATCAATAAGCACCGCTTCAAGACGCAGTAGCCCGTTCTTGCGATTTCCTCCCCGACTCACGACTTTCGTGAATCAACGAAAATCGGGACGCTACTAGACTCTTAAAGGTTGTCCTTTCAGCAACGTAAGACTGGCAAGTGTGTTGCACGTCACAGCAGCGAGATGTTGAAGATTCAAAGATCTGAAGGCAATGGCTCCGTGATCTTCGCGCTGAGCGGTCGAATCGAGGAACAGCATGTCACTGAGTTATGGAAGCTCGTCGAGGCCGAAACCCAAGTCGCCGACGTCACGCTTGACTTGGTAGAAGTGCGGCTTGTGGACCGGGAAGCCGTACGGTTTTTTGCCGCCTGTGAGGCTCGAGGGATCAAGTTGGAGCATTGCCCCTCTTATGTTCGCGAGTGGATAGAAACAGGGAGCGATACAAACCATGAACACTAATTCTAGGCGGTCTTCGAATGCAATGGTCACTGAAACCACATCTGGTACTCGCCTCTTCGCGCGGCCTAGCGGGCGGGCACTAGGACTCTCCCGCCAACCGGATCAGCGGCAGCTAGACCGGGAACTGAAGCTTCGCCTGGAGGAGCGTTCCAACGAGCGCCGGCGCATCGCCCGCGACTTGCACGACACTCTGTTCCAAGGCTTTCTGGGTGCGTCCTTGCTGCTCCAGGGGGCCGTAGACCAAACACCTGCTGATTCGCCCGCGAAGCCCTCGCTCAGCCGCGCTCTGCGCTTGATGTATCGCGTCATCAACGAAGGTCGCGTTACGCTTCAAGAACTGCGCTCGTCCGCGGACGCATCACCGAGTCTTGAAGAGGCGCTGCACGGCCTCTGGGATGAACTTACTCCGGGAGGTATTCAGTTTCGAATCTTGGTCGAGGGACAGCCGAAGACATTGAAGCCCGCGATCAAGCAACAGATCTACTTGATCGGGCGGGAAGCGGTCCTCAACGCGTTGCGGCATTCCGGAGCGGCGGCCATCGAAGTCCAGGTGGAGTATTTACCCCGCCGATTGCGCATGGTCGTGCGTGACAATGGCTGCGGGATCGATCCGCAGACGCTACGCTCGGGGCGCGATTTGCACTGGGGCCTTCAGGGGATGCGCGAGCGAGCCGGAAGTGTAGGAGCTCAACTCCGCATATGGAGCAGGCTGGGTGCCGGGACGGAAGTGGAAATTTCTGCACCGATCCATATCGTTGCCGATGACCACGCGCAACTCTCGATGGCCAACATCGAATCCGGCGAACAGCCGGGCCGGCGAGATGTTTATACTTGTCGGATGTGAACGACCCACAGGAGTGATAGCAGAACTCGTTGCGAAATTCGGAGTGCGACGACGCTCTTCGAAGAGAGCGGAAATCGAACGTTCCGTTTCCGGCCAGCTGCCTTTAAGTCTTGTTTTCCCCCCCGCGCCTAAGCCCCGCGAACTTGTGATTCGCGGATCATCGCCGACACGAAACTCATAACACAGTTTAGCGTGGCGTATTTCGTGGGACGTCTCGGCACGTCAGCGAGCTAACCTATCGAGGTATCCGCGCCTGGCCCGGCAGAGGTAGAAAAAAACCAGCCTATCTCTGGATGTGCTCCTTCTCCAAATCCTGCAAATTAGGTCGTGGTGACGCAACATTTTGGGGCAGAAGCACGAGCATCTTGTAAGGGACGGACTAGATGAATGCTCGACCGATCGTAACGATTTCTTTGAGCAAACCGGTCTCCCTGAGTCGTGGCGATACCTTCGAGTTGAAACTCATGGGTTACACGAAGAAACCACTATTCGCCCAGCGAAGATGGATCAAGGGAGTTTAATTATGAAACTGTTATCCATTCTTGACTGGTATCACATTCTGCGAGCGCACCATCAGTGGACAATGTTCCAAGCGATTCGATACGCGCTATGGTTACTGCGCTAGAGCGATCGTGGTCCATCAATCGTTCTCCGACGCTGGTAGACCATAATGCTGTCTGCAGGAGCGCCTCCGCAGGCCGCCCTCCACGGTCGACGTCGGCCGTCAGTAGTGAAATCGATAGCGGAATTCAGCGTAAATTTGCCGCGGGTCGTTGTAGTGAAATCCACCGAATGTCAGGCTGTTGTCCAGCTCCACGCGACGGTTCGCCACATTCAGCGCGGTCACGGAAACGCTATATTTCTCAAGAAAGCTTTTTCCGACCGAAAGATCAAACGTAGTGTGCCCCGGCAGATAGCTCCCGGGATATTGGGCATCCGGGAGCCCGTTCGTGAACCCCGAGCCGTAATACACATTTGTCGAAGCGTACGCCTGCCAGGGAAGAGTCGCATTGAAACCGAAATTCAATGTGTTTCTCTGATCGTGGTCTACGGGTGAAAGTCCCGGCGGTATAAAGAGTGGACATGCCGGTGTCACGGGACTAGGGCAGATCAAGCCCCCGGTGATCGGTGCGCTTGCCTGCGCGATTTGGTTCGCATAGGCAAGATGAAACTGGCCGCGATGCCAGAGGCGGGGAGACCGCAAAGTGAGTTCCCAAGCCTGAATCAAGGCGGCATCCCAGGTAATCGGCCAGAAAATATTTGATTCTCCGATATTGTTATGGTCGAGCCAGTTCGTCGCCCGCGTCTGGAATGTGTCGGCGTCGAGAGCCCAGTCGCGAAGCGGGATAGTGACACCAAACTGATGCTCTTCATCCCGCTCGCCGCGCAGGGGAGAGAAAGTAAAATTCTGGCTGTTCGCTAAATCCAGTAGCGGCCCCGTAGCGGTCACAAGTGGAGGAGCCTGGTAAAAGTCGCCGTAGAAGGCGTGAAAAACCCAGTTTAGACGCGGGATTTTCACGGCCACTCCGACACGTGGGTCCGTTGCGTTCTCCACGATGTCCGCCGTAAAGTGCGTTTGGCGAAGCCCGGCTATCAAGGTCAACCACGAGGTCACTTTAAACTTGTCGTTGATAAAAATGCTGGCAAGACCGCCTGTTACACCAATCGAAGAGGCGGGAAAGTTTGGACTGCCGTCCGTGAATTGATTCTCGAAGAGGTTGTTCTGGTGCTGAGCGAACCCATACACGCCCGCCTGAATATCATTTTTCCAGACGTTCGCGTTAAGGGCCGCCTGCAACCCCCCATAATTGGCGTTCTGATTCAGCGTTGAGATGACGGGAAAATCGTTCGCGCCGCCTTGGTAGTCGGCGCTGTTGTAGTGATAAAAGGGAGAAACGGTCAGCAGCACATTTGGGTTGAATGTGTGGACCCATGAGAACGTGACGTATCCATCGGTTTCATGCTCGCCGTCACGAAGTCCATAACTTGGGTACACCTGATTTCCGACCGAGGTGGGATCTGGGTCGATCGGAATCTGGTAATAATCCTCCCGCAACGAGCTGACCAGCCTGAATTGATCTTGGGAATTCGGGTTGTAGATGAAGGATGCAAATCCTCCATAGCCGTTTTCCGCGTCGTGAACCACCTGCCCAATCGGGGCCTGCAGTCCGTAGTTGCTGCGGTTTCCGTTCGCGCTCACGTAGTAAGCAAATCGCTGCGTGTGTCCGCCGCAACTGATCTGGTCGTTGGTTTGATAGAAATTTCCAAAGCTGGCGGCGAGATCGCATTGCTTATCGCGTTCAAACCCGGTTCGCGGCACGATGTTGAAGATTCCGTAGGTACGGTCTCCGTAATCGGCGTCGTAGCTGCCTCTTTGAATCTCGAGATAGTCGATGTCTTTCGGGTCAATCACCGGAGCTAGATTGGCGGCGATATTCGTGTTGGGTATGGGCACTCCGTCAATCAGCCAATCCACCTGGTGGCCTCCCCGCATGTGCAGCATGTCGTGAGTGACGTACGCCCCGGGCACGTAGTCGGTAATCATTTGCAAAGCGTTGGTGCGGTCGGCCCCGGGCGTCTGCGCAATGTCCGCACGGGCCACCAGCGTTGTTGGAGTCACAGAATCAACGTTCGCAACGTTTTCCGGTGTTTCAGAGACAGTTGCGGTCTGATTCACCGTCGCGATCGCAAGCTGATAGTGGAGGGTAGGCGAAGAATCCGAAGCCACGGTGACCGTTTGCTGATCGTCCGCAAAGCCGCCCTTCGTTACCGTCACCAGGTAGTCGCCCACCGGCACCGCCGAGAAAGAAAAGGCGCCATCCTGGTCCGTCTGCACTGTCTGCGTCCAGTCCGACGTCGCCGACTTCAACTTCACCGAGGCGTCCGCTACCGGCCTGTGCTGCGGGTCATGGACCACTCCTCGCACCGTTCCGAAAATCGTCGCGCTTGCAATAGACACGACCAACACCGCCGAAAACACGACAAGAAGACACAATCTGCGCATGATAGCCCCGCATTTCTTCTAGATTTTTTCGAACTCTGAAGTGAACGTGCGGACTTACGCGCGAGGTGGTTGGAAGGGTGGAATCAGGAAACCTGCCAAAGAAGGGATCGAGTTAGCCAAGCGGAGCATGCCATTTGCAGCAGGAGCTAAGACTTCAACAGGAACGCATAGGACGGCCGGAGGCAACGGTGTCGCGAGCCCCAAATCGAGAGTTTGGCCACAGCCTGACTTCATCAAGCAGTCTTGGCTTGCCGATTTTCCGTGATGGCATTCCGGTTCATCAGTTTGTTCCTGCGTGGTATGCGACCCGCCATGCATCATCGGGCAAAGCGCTGGGCAGTGCATCGTCGTTTCGGATTGTGCCCCACACAGCAAAGCGACGGGAGCAACAATCAGAGCGAGAACTAGGACGGCAGCCTTAACGCGGACCATACGGAATAAAATCCTACTCCTTTGATCGTTTCTGTGCCACCTGCGAATCGAGGAGATAGGGCACGTTACAGGAAAGTGACAATTCGGCTAACGCCTAACCCAACTTCTCCCGGAGCGCCTGACGAAGCGTAACCTGTTTCTCATCGCTAAGTTTCTTGCCTTGCCCGGTGAGATAAAAGACATCGATCACTTTCTGGCCTTCAGTGTCAATGAGCGCGACTTCGATGTTGCATCCAAGCGCGGCCAGGGTGGAGCCGACATCGTAGAGGAGACCTGGGCGATCTTGTGCCACGATTTCAAGAAGCGTGCTGTGCGTCGAGGAATCGTCGTCGAAGCTGATTTGTGTTTCGACAGTGACCTTTGGGGGCCGCGCCCGGCTCGCGTTATCGCGCCCCTGTAGCAGCGGTTCCAGTGGAGCTTTTCCGTTCACGACGTCGGCCAAACTGCGGCGAAATCGGTCGATTTCCGTGGGATTCAGCTCCAGCGTGCGATGGAGGTCCGCGAAGTGAAACGTATCTAGGACGACCCCGGCCGCATTCGCGAAGGCGTCCGCTTTGATGATATTCATCCCCCAGCCAGCGAGCACGCCTGCGATGGTGGCGAACAGCGCGGGCCGATCGGCAGCAAGCAGCGTGAGCGAAAATACATGTCCAGTGGAATGCAGTTCCGTCTGCACGGGTTCGGTCGGCAGCTTTTGATACATCGCCATTTGGGCAGCGATCTCGGTCGCGGAATGGACCGCAAGATAACGACGGGGGAATCCTTCCAGGAAGCGTTCAATCTGAATGGTACTTGCGCCAGAGAGCTGCGCGCGGACTTGCTCGAGCAAGGAAACTTCGTCGTGAGCGTGCAGCCGGTCACGGTCGAGCGTGCGGCTGAAGTGGTTCGACGTGGCTACGAATAACTGCCATAACATGTCTGCTTTCCACGGCGTGAGTGCTTCCGGGTTTACCGCATGAATGTCCGCATAGGTTAACAGGCAGAGCCGCAGTAATCGCTCCTGGTTGACAACGGACGCAGCAAAAGACGAAATCGTCGAGGGGTCAAAAATGTCGCGGCGTTGCATCGTCGCGGACATATCCAGATGGTGCTCGATCAAAAAGTGTACTTCCGTGGTTTCTTCCTCGGAGAGCTGCAGTCGTTTGGCCGCACTTGCCAGCGCCTCCAAGCTCCCGGTCACATGGTTCTCGACCGCCATACCCTTGCCTACGTCGTGTAGTAACAAGGCAAGAATCAACAAGTCGCGGCGCTCCACGGTCTTCCACAACGTCTCAAAATGTGTCCCTCGCTCATCCGGAGGATCGGCCAGTTCCTGCAAGTGCTCGATGGTGCGCAGCGAATGTTCGTCCACGGTGTAGCGATGATAGAAGTCCCGCACAACCAGGGAATCGATGCGGCTGAACTCCGGCAAAATTTCCGTGAGCAACCCAAGGCGCTGCATCGGACGCAGCGCGACGCCAGGATAGTCGGCGCCGAGGATTTCCCGCAGTACCGGCCAGGTGATTACGGCGTTGCGCACCGGAAGTTCCGGATGCTGCATGATGTAGGCGATGCAGCGCTCGGCTTGACGGCTTAGGGGTACGCCCGTGCGCGCAGCCTCTGTGAAAAGCGAGAAAATCAAAGCGCGATCGGATAATGCCGTCTGGTTCAGCACTTCAAATAAGCCGTCACGCACCCCGAAGGGCTTGCCGTTGCTCGGCTCAAATTTCGGTCCGCGCGCTGCGCTGAACAATCGCTGTCTCAACGTTTGCGGTACGACGGCCTTTTGCTCCAGATAGCGTAGCAACAAGCGATTGAGCGTCCGCGCGTGCCGGAAATACAGGCGCATCCATTCAGCGGCGCTGCGAGGTATTCCATCCGCAACCCCGAGCGACCGTTCCGCCGCGGCTGCTTGGAGTTCATACGTGAGCGTATTGTCGTTTCGGCCGTTGCTGTAGTGCAGGAAGCAGCGAATCGCGCTCAGGAAATCAACCGCGCCCGATGCCAATTCTTCTTCGGCGGCGCTGATGTTCAGCAATTCCTTTTTCTCGCCAGCGATCTGCCGTAGCCAAATCGCGGCCTGATAGTCGCGTAACCCGCCCGGGGCTTCTTTCACGTTCGGTTCAAGATGAAAGATGGTGTTGCCGTAGCGCGTCAGGCGGTCTTTGGTGAGTTTGTGAAGCTGCGCGAGAAGAAATGGGCGCGCCTGTCTTTCCGAGCTGGGCAGTACCTTGTCGTCCAGCCGCTCGAAAAGCTCGGCGTCGCCGGCAAGAAAGCGGCGATCGAGCAGCGCAAGGTGAAATTCCACATTATCTTCTTCAATGCGTTTACATTCTTCCAGCGTGCGACCGGCCGAGCTCACGCGAAAACCAAGGTCCCAGAGCGTGCGGGAAAATTCGGAAATCAACGGCCGGAAAGTTTGCTCGGCCTTCTCGTTGCCGAAAAGAAACAAGATGTCGAGGTCCGAATACGGGAAAAGGAGCCGCCGTCCGTACCCTCCCAACGCAACCAGGCACAATCCCGCCGAAGGCGTACTATGGACGCGAAGACCTTCGCCGAAAACCTGCTGAATATCGTTGTCCGCGAGTGCGCACAGGGCGAGCACCGTCTCTCGCGCATTCACACCCGAATCGAACTGTCTCTGGATACGTTGCCGTTCGTCGTCAGCTTGCGGGCCGAGAACGGACAGGGGGGTAAGAGAGCTTTGCATGGTCCTAACGGGTTGAAGGGCCGAATGGAGACCGGGACGGGCTGCGGTCGTCATTAGAGCGCGTTTTCGCCGCGCTCCTCGTTGCGAATTCGGATCGCTTCGTCAACCCTCGACAAAAATATTTTACCGTCGCCGATCTTTCCTGTCTTCGCGGTCTTCAGGATCGTGTCTACAACGGTATTTACAAGTTTGTCCGGAAGAACCATCTCCAGTTTAATTTTGGGCAGGAGGTCGACGGTATACTCACGCCCGCGGTAAACCTCGGTGTGCCCTTTTTGGCGGCCATGCCCGCGGACTTCCGTTACGGTCATGCCTTCGATGCCAGCCTCGCGCAAAGCATCTTTTACGGATTCGAACCGCGAGGGCTGAATAATCGCCTCAAGTTTCATCATGAAGATTTGCGCTCCCGCGTTCTAGCTAATCGTGCCGTGGTCCGGAAACGTCCCGGCTCGGTTCGACCCGGAACGCCGATTTTCCGACAGGCGTCGCACAACCCGCAACGCTCGAACCCTCTCAGTCTACGTTACAGTTCCAGGTTGTAAGCCTCTTCACCGTGTTGCGTAATGTCCAAACCCTCAATCTCTTGCTCTTCGGTCACGCGCAGGCCGGTGATCATATCGGTGATCTTCAAAAGGATGATCGTGCCGACGAGTGCAAAGCCCCAGGCCACCAGCACGCCGACAAGCTGATTCCCCACTTGGCCCCAATGGCCGTCGAGGCCGCCCGTGGGTTTGCCGGCGCCAAAAATGGGATTGACGACCTGTTGCGCAAATACGCCCGTCAGCAAAGCTCCGATCGTTCCGCCCGCGCCGTGTACGCCGAAGGCGTCCAAGGCGTCGTCATAGCCGAAGATGGATTTCACCTTTGTGACCATGAAATAACAAACCAGTCCCGCGATGAATCCGATCGCCAGCGCAGGCATGGGCGCCACGAATCCTGCTGCGGGAGTGATGGCCACCAGGCCCGCCACCGCCCCGGAAATAGCACCGAGAGCGCTGGCGCGTCCATTCTTGAGCCATTCCGCGGCGCTCCAACTGATTGCCGCGGCCGCGGTGGCGAAGTGCGTGGCGACGAATGCGCTGGTTGCCAGGGAACTCGCCGCCAAGGCGCTTCCCGCGTTAAATCCGAACCATCCCACCCACAGCAGGCAAGCGCCGACGAAGCTAAGAACCAAACTGTGCGGCGGCATGGGCTGTTTGGGGAAACCGGTTCGCTTGCCAAGATAAAGCGCGCAAACCAGGGCGGAAACTCCCGAGCTGATGTGGACGACCGTGCCTCCGGCGAAATCCAACGTTGGGAATTTTCCGCCGAGAGACGCATTCAGGAAGCCGCCCTTACCCCAAACCATGTGAGCGAGCGGAGCGTAGACGAACAGAAACCACAGCGTGAGAAAAAGCACCGTGCCGCTGAACTTCATTCTTTCCGCAGTCGCACCGGTAATCAGGGCCGGCGTGATGATGGCAAACATCAGTTGATAAATCATGAAGGTTGCCTGCGGAATGGTTCCGGCGTAATCGGGATTCGGATCGGCGCCGACACCGCGCAAGAACGCGTGCTCGAACCCGCCGATGACCGGACCGTTCCCGCCAAACGCCAGGCTGTAGCCCACCAAGGCCCACAGAACGGAAATGACCGCCATGAGCATGAAGCTCTGCATCATGATGGCGAGCATGTTCTTGCGGCGTACCAGGCCGCCATAGAAAAGAGCCAAGCCCGGGCCGGTCATGAGCAGGACCAGCGCGGCGCTTACCAGCATCCAGGAATTGTCAGCGGACGATTGTGCGGCGGTGACGCGCTGGTCCAGCTGCGCGAGCTTGTCGTTGATGGTTGTGGATGGTGCAGCGGCAGGCGCAGGCGAACTCTGGTGGGCGAGAACGGGCAGGGCGGGGAGCAACATGGCGAAGATACAACAGCACTTCAAAACCACGTGCTTCATAGTCGGTTTCCGCTCCGCTGCGAATTGAAATGCGGGTCACACAAAAACTGACCGCTTCCTTGGGACGAAAGCTGCTTTGCCGAGCATCAAAGGCTTTATAGAAGCGAGATTATACGCGGCAGGCTCGGAACCCATACTTTGAAATTTGCATTCACAGGATTGGTTTTTCTGATGGTGAGAATCTGCGCAGCGGTAAATCTATGGTTTTGAGGGCGATCGTCTCTTCTGTCCCGCCATGTTGCGGACTCGTCGATTCCGGGCGCGCGAGGTCTCTTTCCACAGGTGCTACTTGTCTCGCACGGCCATCATCGTATAATGCCGTGCTGGCGTCTCGGGATTGCGGCCGTTGGTCCCCGGTGCCCCGACAGGTTCTCGCTCGGTGTTCCTTTGACGCAGGCGAGAGGGTATCCTAGGGAGCGTCGGGTCCGACTTCTTCGAATATGCTAGCGTGAACATTCCATGAGAGAGACTTCCCAATGACCGAGCGTCTGCCCATGGAAATCTCCGTTCGTCAATCGAATGGCGTGCACACGCTGGAAGTACACGGTCGGCTGACCATCGGCGAGCCAAGCGAGCAACTCACCGAAGTGTTGCAGTTGGTCGTGCAGGGCGGCGGCCGCAAGGTGGTGGTTAACCTTAACGGCGTGCCGCAGATCGACAGTTCGGGAATCTCGTCGCTGGTACGCAGCTCGATTCAACTGGCCAGAGAGGGCGGCGCGCTGCACCTGGTATGCGGGCACGGCCGCGTGCGCGATGCACTGACCGTCACGCGTCTGGTGGAAGCCATTCCCACATTCGAAACCGATTCTTCAGCGCTAGCCAGCTTCGCGTAACCTTTCGATTCCTGATTCTGGGCGGTGGTGGGACATGAAACTCGATTCCGGTTGGTCTTCACTTCGGATCGTGTTGGGGCTTGTTGTCTGCGCGATGTTGACCGCTCCGGTATCCGCGCAGCATCTAAGTCTTGATGACCTTGCGGAACGGCTCGCTTCGGAGATCACGAAAGCCAACGCGAAGTCGGTCGCCGTAGTCGATTTCCTCGGTACAAACGGACAGAAATCAGATCTTGGTTGGTATCTGGCCAGCAAGCTATCGGATGACTTGATCGGCAAAGCCAAGAACTTCCGGATTTTGGATCGCGCCGAGCTGACAGACACGAGGATAACCGCCGAGGACGTGGCATCAACCGAATCGCTGAAGCGAATCGGCAGCACCTGGGGCGTCGAGACCATCGTCACGGGCATCGTGGAGGTTGCGGCGGACCACTATCTCGTAACAGTCACGCTCCGAAAAGCTGCCGATGGCGAGGTAATCGCCACCGCACCGCAAGTGTTGCCGCATTCGCGGATTTTGGATTTGCTAAGTCCGGCTGGCGCAGAGGTCGAAGCCACGAATCCGTTGCGGGCTGGGGTTATGGGAGTCGGTGTGCCGGCGTGCACCTATTGTCCGATCCCGGGGTATTCCGACGAGGCTAGAAAAGCAAGGATTCAGTCGGCAACCGTCGTGTTGATGGTGACCATCTCTGCCAAAGGCAGTGCGGAAAAAATCAGCGTCCTGAAAAGTCCGGGCTACGGGCTAGCTGAGAAAGCCATCGAAACCGTAAGCGATTGGAAGTTCCGGCCCGCTCCGGGGAAAGACGGCGCACCGGTTCCTGTAGCTGTGCCGATCGAGGTTTCCTTTCGCTCATCACGAACGTAGTGAATTAGCGTGGGGTAAATCCGCACTAGCCGCTCTTCTTCAATTCCGCCAGAACTAACTTTGCCAGCTCTTTCAACGTCTCGAACACGCCCTGTCCGGTTACAGCCACGCCTTCCAGCACCGGCTCGCCTTTTCGCTGCAACTGTTTGGTGAGGTCGGGAATCGGCAGCGCGTTCGGCAAGTCCCGTTTGTTCAACTGCAGCACGTACGGGATGGTATCGAAATTCAGGTTGTGCTCTTTCAGGTGCTCCTGCAAGTTCTCCATGGTTTCGAAATTCGCATCCAGGCGCTCTTCCTGGGAATCGGCGACGAAGACAACTCCGTCGGCACCCTTCAGAATCAGCTTGCGGCTGGCTTCGTAAAATACCTGCCCGGGTACTGTGTAAAGATGAAATCGAGTCTTAAAGCCTCGTACGGTACCCAAATCGAGCGGAAGGAAATCGAAGAACAGCGTACGGTCCGTCTCGGTCGCCAGGGAAACCATTTTCCCCTTTTGGTTTTGCCCCGTATGGTCGTAGATCCACTGCAGGTTGGCGGTCTTTCCGCCTAGACCTGGACCGTAATACACCAGCTTGCAATTGATTTCGCGCGCGGGAAAATTGATGAAAGGCACTTGTCTTTGGCCGGTCCTTGGTCCGGGAATCAGTTAGAAATTTATAGCACACGCGCCAAAGGCAGGCCACCCTTTCAACGCATCGGATGTCGCGTGTTCGATACTCACATCTAGTGTCGGTGAGTCGCGGCTTCTGGGGTAGAGTAATTTTCGCCCCTTGCGCCAACGTGATAACGCATTGTGTAACAAAGTAGTTACCCCGAGGCGCGTTGACGTGCGAAACCTGCTCTGCTATCTTCGCGGGCATGGCCAAGGCGCACAAGCCCAATTCGGGAAGTTCCGGGCGCACCAAGAGCGCCGTGCACGGTAAGACTAACTCATTGAAAAGAAAACCCTTAACTCCACAACACCCCCCCCAGCGTGGCGGCGTCGAGATGGTCGATCCCCGCGTCCAAGCCCAGCTCAAGGTATACGATGAGGCGCTGTCCCTGTTCCACCAGCAAAAGTTCGCCAAGTCCAAGCAAGAACTGGAAAAGGTTCTTGAGGGGCCCAGCAAAGAGCTTGCCGACCGCGCGCGCATGCATCTGAAGATCGCCGAGCAGCGCATGAAGCCGAGTCATGAGCAAAATCCCAAGACCGCCGACGAGCACTACCAGCGTGGCGTGGCCATGATGAACATTGGCCGCTGGGACGATGCGCGGGAGAGCCTCGATCGAGCGCGCAAGGCCTCACCCAAGGCGGACTATATTCACTACGCGCTTGCAGCTCTGGATTGCCTCACGGGTGAAGCAGACTCCGCGATGAAGAACCTGAAGGTAGCCATCGAATTGCGCCCGGAGAATCGCTATCACGCGCGTAACGATGAGGACTTTGCGTTCCTGCAGGAAGACCCTCGCTTTACGGAGATGCTCTATCCGGAGAAGGATGGCTCGGCAGGCTGAGCATCTCGCCGATTGGAGCCGGACCTCGTTTCACCTGGTCGGCCAAGCCCAAACCAAAAGTTGTGTTTTTGACTTAGAAATTGCGCGGCCGTCGCGATCGCCTGAAATTTAGCCTCCCATCGCCGATAGCTCGTTGACTCCCGGGGGTTCATTATTAGAACCGGGCTCAATTGTTTTCGGTAGAATGCTGCGTGTCGACTAGACGTGAAAAAAAGTGCTTCCAAGTCGAAGCAGTCCCCTCGCGGCCTGAATGTTGTCGCGCTCGGCGGCGGTACGGGATTGTCTACACTACTTCGCGGCCTGAAAGATCTGGTTGTCCGGCGCCGCGACGAAATTGCCGACCAACATCACCCCATCGCCGGCCTCACCGCCATCGTAACCGTCACTGACGACGGAGGCAGCTCCGGCCGTCTGCGCCGCGAAAACCGCATCTTGCCCCCCGGAGACATTCGCAACTGCATGGTGGCGCTCTCACAAGACGAAGCGCTCCTGGGCCGCTTGTTCCAATACCGCTTCCACGCAGGCCGCGGCCTGATCGGCCACAACTTCGGCAACCTGTTCCTCGCCGCCTTGACCCACGTTACCGGCGACTTCGCCGAAGCCGTGCGCGTCAGCAGCAAGATTTTGGCGATCCGCGGCCAGATTTTCCCTTCCACCGTTTCGAACGTTTCGCTGGTAGCCACCCTGGCAGACGGCCGCCGGGTTCACGGCGAGACCCGCATTACCGCCAGCCGCACACCGATCAAGAAGCTGGCGCTCTCTCCGCGCTCGGCGCGCCCCCTGCCCAAGGCATTGGAGGCCATCGAAGAAGCCGATCTGATTCTCCTTGGCCCCGGCTCTCTGTACACCAGCATTCTTCCCAATCTCCTGATCCCAGAGATCGCCAACGCCATCGCCAGGTCCAAGGCCCCCCGCGTGTACGTCGCGAACCTCATGACCCAGCCTGGGGAAACCTCCGGTTACGCCCTCGCCGACCATCTCCGCGCTATCCGCCAGCACACTCCCCGCCGGGTAATCGATTGGGTTGTCGCCAATCGCCAGGCGATTTCGCCGGAAGTCGCCAAGCGTTATCGCGCCCAGGGCGCCGAGCCCGTCACCGTCAATCTCATGGATCTCCAGAAGCTCGGCTATCGCGTGATTCTCGACAATCTTCTCGAGGAGCACGGTGTCATCCGCCATAACCCCGCCAGCCTGTCGCAACTCCTGTTCGAAGAATTTCTCTCGGCTCGTCATTCTTCGAGACTCTGATCGGCCGCTCGCTTTCAACTTTAAACACGCGACTGTAAACTCTCCCCTATGAGAATCAGAATTCACAGAGAGCGGCCCGATCCCTGGTCGGTCCGCAGGCAACGCATAAAGCATGTTTGGACGACACCATTTTGGGCCTTCGAATGGATTCTCGATTGGATCGCCTTTGCCCTTAGCCGGTGGACCTTTCTCGACGTTCTTGAATACCTCGAAGGCTTCAGCGTGCTCATCGCCGTCATCTTCTACTTCTCCGAGTCCGGCGACCGTCTCAAGCAAAAACACTATCAAGCGTGGCAGGTCATCAACACAGCGCAGGGAAAAGGCGGCAGCGGAGGGCGCATCGAGGCGCTTCAGGAACTCAACCACGATGGCGTTCCTCTGGTTGGCGTCGATGTCTCCGGCGCATTTTTGCAGAATCTTTATCTGGAGCACGCCCGACTTCTGCGTTCCAATTTCAGTTCCGCCGACCTTCGCGACAGCACTCTCGATTTCGCAGATTTCTCCGACGCTGATCTGCACTCCGCCAATTTTCGCGGTAGCCACTTGCAAGGTGCCGCCTTTCAGCGCGCCGATCTCCAAGAAACCGATCTGACCGGCGCCGATCTGAGTGGCGCCGACCTTTCGGGCGCAACTCTCACCGACGCCGACTTGACCGACGCCAACCTGGCGAATCTCCACTGGCGCGATCTAGCCAGCGTCAAAAACGCGAATCTCCACGGTGTGAGAAACGCCCCAGAAGGTTTCGTCCCGTGGGCCAAACAACACGGCGCCGTGCAAACCCAATCCGACCCGCAGCAATAATCATAGGTCCCCACCGGACGTCCAGATGCACCCGACGAATGCCCCTGATCCACGGGTCTTATGTAGGCGCCGGGCTTCAGCCCGGCGCGCCCAAGGATCGCTGTCCGCAAGAAAACCCTTCCATCGCGGCCTCCGGCCGAATCCTCCTCCTCATCAACGTGCCATTTTTCTCAAAAAAAGCTGAGACCAAATCAACGTTTCCCACGTATATTCCCAGCATCAATTCTTCCCCAGGGGATCTATGAAATTACGATCGGCGTTCTTATGCCTCGCATTCTCCTGTTGCGCAAACGTCGCTCTCGCACAAGACGCCCCCGGTCCTGGCGCCAAGCCAGCCACGGTGATGCCTTCCGTGCTCACCGTGCCGCCCGAAGCGCAGCCGTCTCCGCATTTCAGCGCGGAAGCCGCCACCGACGCCTACCTCGCGCAGATTCCCGCGGACGCCACCGCCCGCTCCAACGCGTACTTCGAAGGCGGCTACTGGCTGATCCTTTGGGACTTCCTGATGGGCGCGATCATCTACATCCTGCTCTTGCGCTTCCGGTGGTCAGCCGCCATGCGCGATTTCGCCGAGCGTCTCACCCGCTTCAAGCCCCTGCAGACGCTGATCTATTGGACCGAATTCATGGTCGTCACGTTCATTCTCGGATTTCCTCTAGGGGCCTACGAGGGCTTCTTTCGCGAGCGCAAATATGGCCTCGCCACGCAAACGTTTGGACCGTGGATGGGCGATCAATTCAAAGAACTGCTCGTCGGCATCGTCCTCGGCGGGCTATTTGCCATGGTTTTATTTGGCGTGGTTCGCCGCGTGCCTCGCACCTGGTGGATCTGGGGCTCGGTCGTTTCGATCGTGCTCCTGGCATTCGCCGTTCTGATCGCGCCCGTCTTTATCGTCCCCATCTTCAACAATCTCAAACCGCTCGACGATCCAAAAATTACTCAGCCGATCCTGAGCATGGCCCGAGCCAACGGCATTCCCGCCGACAAGGTCTACGAAATCGACGCGTCGCGCCAGACCACCCGCATGAGCGCCAACGTCAGCGGCTTCGGCAACACCATGCGCATCACTCTCAACGACAATTTGTTGCGCCGTGGTTCCCCCGAAGAAATCCAGGCGGTGATGGGCCACGAAATGGGCCATTACGTGATGCACCACATCTACAAAGACTTTAGTTTTTTCTTCATCGTCATCGTCGTTGCGTTCGCGTTTCTCCGCTGGTCGCTGGAGTGGAGTCTCGCTCGCTGGGGCGAGCGCTGGCAGATTCGCGGCATCGGCGACACCGCGGTGCTACCGCTGGTTTTTCTGCTCGGCTCGATTTTCTTCTTCGTGCTGACGCCGATCCTCAACACCCACACGCGCACCGAAGAATTTGAAGCCGACATGTACGGCGTCAACACCAGTCGCCAACCCGACGGCGAAGCGCAAGCCGACATTCATCTCGGCGAATACCGCAAGATGAATCCAGGTCCAATCGAGGAATGGATTTTCTTCGATCACCCCAGCGGCCGCAACCGCATCTACGCCGCCATGCGCTGGAAGGCTGAAAATCTCCAACTATTCGAGCCGCCACAACCCACAAAATAAAAGCTAGTGTAGGCGCCTGGCTTTAGCCCGGCGCGCCATTGTAATGACCCAACAAAACACCACGATCGCTCTTGTACGAGCGCAGCGCGGCTGCGCCCCAACTACCGAGGTCTATTCAACACTACTAACTACGCACTCATCCATCAAAACGCCCATCGAAGCAACACACCGCCGGTGGTATACCCAGCTCCAACCGCAGCAAGAAGCACCAGGTCGCCTTTTCGCAAACGTCCCTCCGCAACAGCGTCTCGCATCCCCAGAGGGATCGTGCCCGCCGTCGTGTTGCCGTAGCGATCGATATTTACCATAACTTTGGAATCGTCCACGCCGAGGCGCTCCTGCATCGCGCGAATAATGCGCAAATTAGCTTGATGCGGAATGACTAGTGCCAGATCGTCGCTGGTAAATCCGTTGCGCTTCAGCAGGCAACCGGCCAGCTCCGCCATGCGGCGCACTGCGTACTTGAAGACTTGCGAACCATCCTGATGCACCACGTGCATATTCTTCTCGACGGTTTCACGCGTGGAAGGGTTCAGCGATCCGCCGCCCGGCATGTACAAATAAGCTCCACCGGAGCCATCGACGTCATGCTCGAAATCCAGAATCCCTTCGCCATCTTTCGCCGGCTCCAGAAGCACGGCTCCCGCGCCGTCACCAAACAGCACGCACGTCGCGCGATCCTTGTAGTCGAGAATCTTGCTCATCGAATCGCTGCCGATCACCAATACCTTCTTGTGCGCGCCGGAGCCGACGAATTGCGCTCCAACAGTGAGCGCGTACGCGAAGCCCGAGCACGCCGCCGAAAGATCGAATCCCCACGCTCGTTTCGCGCCAAGCCGGTCCTGTATCAGGCAGGCAGTCGCGGGAAAGAACATGTCCGGGGTGACGCTGGCAAGGATGATCAGGTCGATTTCGGTGGGATCGGTATTGGTTTGCGCCAGAAGCTGTTTGGCGGCTTCGGTAGCCATGTCCGACGTTGCGACGCCGTTCTCGACAACGTGGCGTTCGCGGATGCCGGTGCGCGTCCGGATCCACTCATCATTCGTATCCACCATTCTTTCCAGGTCGGCATTGGTCAGCACCTTCGGCGGAACGTAACCCGCCACGCCGGTAATTTTGGCCGCGATGCGATGAGACATGGCGCTCCTTGTGCTCCCTCACCTGCGCAATAAACTTTAAATTCTATGTGATGCCGCCGAGGGGTGACAAGAAGCGTTCAACCGTGCGGCGGAAGAATTTCGTACCGCCACGCGAGTGTAGCGGTTTTCTTCAGCATCGCGGACACGGAACAATACTTTTCCTCGCTTAGTTCGATAGCGCGCTTTACCGCCGCGTCTTCCAGCGTCCCGCGAAATTGATACAGCAGCTCAAATTTGGTCCACACTTTCGGCGGCTCCGCGGCCCGCTCGCCGGAGCAAACCACGTTCAGGGCTTCGAGCTTTTGCCGCTTCTTCTCGAGGATAAGTACCACGTCGACTGCGGTGCAGGCGCCCAGCGCCATGAGCAAGAACTCCATCGGGTTGGGAGCTTTGTTGGATTTTCCATCGGCATCCATGGTGATGGCGTGTCCGGAAGGACTGGTCGCGACGAATTTTTCCCCTCCGATCCACTGGATCTGCGCCGTCAACATGGCCGCCTCCTTGCCGTCGAACAGCATAGCAGGAAGGCGCCGCCAGATGCCGCCATGCTACGGTTTCCGCGAGGCCTCCATTTCTCCGTCAGGACACGGCCTCGGCCGTGGCGTAGCCGGCACAAAGTCAATAAGACTCTAGCCCCGAGGTCCTCTCCCTTGGCGCTGCCGGTTGTGGCTGCGGCTCCCGGCTGGGCTTTGGTTAGGTTGGGATGGCGCACAAAGATGACATGCGTATGACCCTTCCATGACAAGGCCGATGGCAGATACCGCGATCATGCCGTTTGTAGGGCGAGCCGGATGAAGGCGTTCAAGCCAAAGGGGTCGAGCACTATGAATAGGGCAACCAGTTTGTATCGCCCCAACGGGCCAGCTGCAAGCGCGAAGGGCATCTTGTTAAGTCGCTCGTCCCGTCCGATGCGTCACTTTCCAAACAAGCACAAACTGGCTGTCCGATTGGAAAGCAAGCCCGCGGAGACTCGGCAAAGGAAGCCAGACAGCCCCTCGTTGAATGAGACGCTGCGACTCGCGCAGCGGGGCGACGCCGGCGCCTTTGAGGAGATCTATCGACTGCATTCGCGGCGGGTATTTTCCCTGTGCCTGCGAATGCTCGGCGACCCGGTGGACGCGGAAGACCTGGCGCAAGAAGCTTTCCTGCAGCTTTTCCGCAAGATCCACACGTTCCGCGGCGAATCGGCGTTTTCGTCGTGGCTGCACCGGCTGACCGCTAACGTCGTGTTGATGAGTTTTCGCAGGAAAAAAGCGGTCGTCGCATCACTCGACGAAGTCATGCGAATCAATGAGGAAGACAACGCTCCGCGTTGGGAGATCGGCGGCCCGGACCTGCGGCTAGCCGGCGTGTTCGACCGGGCAAACCTGCAAACCGCTATCGAACAGCTGCCCGAAGGTTATAAACGGATGTTCCTGCTGCATGACGTCCACGGTTATGAGCACAACGAAATCGCCGAAATTCTAGGCTGCTCGATCGGAAACTCAAAATCGCAACTGCACAAAGCCCGCAAACGCCTCCGCGAACTGCTCCACGGCCTAAAACACCAGCGGCCACACACTGATCGGCAGATGCCGGCTCGCTGTCCCGCCTTTGCTGTTTGAGCGGCGGCCCCTGAGGATTACGAGTTGCGGGCGAGCGACGCGACTTCGATTATAGGATTGGGGAGCTGGCGCATGGTGCGGACGAATAGAGCCACAATGCTGCCATCGAATTGCGCGTTGGAGCAGCGTTCGAGTTCCGCGAGCGCTTCTGCAGCGGCCCGGGCTTTTTTGTAGGTACGATCGCTGGTGATGGTGTCGAAAGCGTCGGCCACCGCAATGATGCGGGCGCCCAACGGGATCTGCTCCCCGTTCAGTGCGTCGGGGTAGCCGGAACCGTCGAAATATTCGTGATGATGCAGAACCATCTCGCGGATACGCGCGAGCGGCGTGAGCGGATCGAGAATCTTCGCCCCAAACGTGACGTGGGATTTCATGGTTTCCCACTCGTCGGGATTGAGCGGACCACTCTTGTTCAGGATATTCTCCGGGATGGCAACCTTGCCGATGTCGTGCAACACCGCGCCCAGCCGCACTTCTTCCACTTCGACGTCACTCATGCCGAGAGCTTCGGCGATCAGCGCCGCGTAGGCCGAAACCTTTTGCGAATGCCCCTGCGTGTAATGATCCTTGGCGTCGATAGCAAACGCCAGTGACGTAACCGTATCCAGAACCGCCTGCGGCAGCGCTTGCGGAATCTCGGAGGCTTCGGCGGCCCCGGTGTTGACCTCCGTAGAAGCCAGAGACTCGGTGAACTGCTTGAGCCGCGAGTAGATCTCTTCGAATGCTTCCGGGCCAGTCGAGAATAGCCGCTTAAGCGTGACGCCGAGATACGCTTCGAGGACGTCGCGCTTCCACTTCTTGGCTTCGTTGGGATCGAAATGATCCGCTGTAGAAACGGCGTTGCCACCCTGGTGTTTCGATAGATACATGGACGCGTCGGCGACCTGGATGAGTTCCTGTGGCGTGGAGCCATGAAGTGGATAGCAAGCGATACCGAAGCTGGCGCTGATATTTTTCTCGCGAAGCAGCGGATCAGCCGAAACCCATCCACGCAACTTGGTGGCCAGCTGCCGGGCGTGCTCCATATTGGTTTCGGGCATCAGGATAACGAATTCGTCGCCGCCATAACGAGCGACCACGTCGGAGCGGCGGCAATTCGTTTCCAGAATGTGTCCCACGCGCTGCAGAACCAAGTCGCCTTCCAGGTGGCCGTAGAAATCGTTGACGAACTTGAAGCGGTCCAGGTCCATCAGGACCAAGGCAAACGCGCGGCCCGCGCGGGTGGAACGTTTCCATTCGGCGGAGAGCGCCTCCATAAAGAAACGGTGCGTCTTCACGCCGGTAAGCCCGTCGGTGATGGCCTGTTCCTGGGCCTTCTGGAACGTGAGCGCGTTGTGCAGGGCGCCGGCGATCAGATCCGCCAGCGTGCGTAGCAGCAGGACTTCCTCTTCGGAGAAATCCACCTGCTTCGAAGATTCCACATAGAGAATGCCGTGCAGCTGTTCAGCGTAAAAGACCGGCAGCGCGATGGCGGCGAGGGAATCCGGCAAGAGCGGCTTCAGGCCGGCGTTCGCGGGGTTAGCGGCGCTGTATGCAGCCATCTGACCGTTTCGTGCGACGTGGCCTGCCAGCCCAGCGCCTAGGGGGATCCGCTGGCCCACGGCGCCGCGGCGCGCCCCGGATTCAGCCTGGATCACCAGTTCGCGCGTGGAATAGTCCAGCACGCCGATGCCGATGTGGTCGTGAGTTAGACCGCTCTCGAGCTGCTCGGTGATCTTGTCGAGCATCTCGTCGGGATTGAGTGTGGCGATCGCGTTTCGAGAAATGGTATTCAGCAGCGAGAGGTGGCGCGCCTTGGTGCGCTCTTCGTGGAACAAGCGAGCATTCTCAATGGCGATGCTCGCTTCGCTGGCGAGAACGCGCATCAGCTCGAGATGCCCTTCGTCAAAAGCGTGATCGTGATCGGAGAAAACGCCCATCGCGCCGATGGCATGATCGTAGGCAACCAGCGGCACCACGCACAGGCATCCCTTCGAGCGGATCGGCTCGACCCCGAGTTTTTGAACTTCGGCGAGATAGTTCTCTCGGATCAGCACCGGCTGCCGCGTTCGAATCACGTACTCGTTCAAGTGATTGCCGGCAGGCCGCGTGCGCTTGGGCATACGCATGCCGTCGATGATCTCCAGATCGAAGATGACTTCGTCGCGCAATGGGTCGAGGCCCACGATATAGAAGTTTTCCACGTCGAACAGCCGGCGCAGCTCTTCCCAAATCTTGCGCAGCAGATCTTCTTTGTTCAGGGTAGAGCTCAGCGCGCGGCCGATTTCATTCAAGACGTGGAGTTCCTCGGACCGGCGCGACGTTTGCTGCACGAGATAGCTGTTTTCGACGGCCATGCCGATCTGGTGGCCCAGTGCGAGAAGCAGTCGGAGTTCGGCCGGGGTGAAGCGCCGATTGTCTGGCGTACCCAGCAGGAGAACGCCGAAGGCCTGTTCCTTGGCCTGCAGGCTGATGATCACCACGCTGCGAAGTCCCTGGGCGAGCGCCAATTGCCGAAAACGCCGAATGCATTCTTCCTTTTCGAGGGCGGCAAGGGACGAATCTCGCAGGTCGCGGAAGCCAAGAAGTCCACCCAGGCGCGCGACCAAGCTGACGAGATAGTCGTCGAGTCCTTCTTCCTGCGCCACTCGGCAGAAATCGTCGTTCAGTCCCGCCGCAACGACCGAAGTGGGGCCCGCCGGATCGCCGTGGTGCAGGAACAACGCCCCTGCGGGCAACCGCACGACCCCCAGGACCCGGTCGAGCGCCTGCGAGAGCATGCGCTGAATTTCACCGCCAACGAAACTCGATGTGGCCAGATTCAGGTTAGACAGCGCGAGCATGTTGCGTTCAATGCGCCGCTTTTCCTCTTCGTAGGTAGCCATGACCATCAGCATGGCGACAAAGGCGCAAGGCACTGCGGCTATCGGGGGAAAGCTGACCTCGTCTGCTCCAGCCGTCTTCTGAGAGAAGAGGAACACCGCTAGGCGAAGAATGGCCCACGCGAAAAAGGATATCGCAAGCAACCGGTCGGCGAGCGTTTCCTGACGCCTGCTCTCCAGCCAAAAAACGCCGGCGACGCCCACAAACAGCAATATCGAGGGAATGACGACTGGCGCGATCGTGAAAAAATGCAGCGCGTTCGCCGCTGCCCACAGGCCCAGAACGCCTGCGGCTATCGCACAGGGCACGACCCAAGGTTTGCGCTGTGCGTAAAGTTGGGCCCCCAGAAAGAAGAACAATGCGGCGAGAGCATAGAGCCAATTGTTCAGCGAGTTCTGGAGATCACTGCCGGGAATCCACCATGCCAGCGCTGGACTCAGATAGTGCAGAGCGAATAGGCTCCAGCCCGCGGTCCACAACAGCAGGTACGTTTGCCGCTTTAGGTTGTAGATATACGCGAAAAAGCCGGCCACCAGAGAGGTCGCCGCCAGTAGAGCCAACGCAATGAAGCTTTCGTGAGTCAAGGTCGAACCAATTCTCCGTCGATCGCGTCGGCCGTACGCCCACTCGCTAAGATCGAATCAAAGCCAAAGGATGCTTTTATTTTTAGACCCCTGCCCGTTCAAGACGCGTGCGCAGCGTTCCGCTACGCATGCAGCCAGACTTCGACGAACAAAACAAAGTACTTGCGTTAGATTATGGCTCACAGTTTTTTACGCGAGCAACCGTACCGGCGTACTGGTAGCTAAAGAGACAGGAGGTCGGGGGAGTACTACTAAGTCACAACGAAAACCCACCCCCGAACGGTACCTGAGATGCGATGGCTGGTTGGACGACATGGGGAGCTTTCGCTACACTGAAGTGTTCCAATTCGAGCAAAAGACGCGGTAAACGATGACGGAATCACAAAATAGAGCAACAAGCGGCGTGCGCGTGCGGTTCGCACCTTCGCCAACCGGGTATTTGCACGTCGGGGGCGCCCGTACCGCCCTGTTTAACTGGCTGTTCGTGCGCCAGCAGCGCGGAACGATGATCCTGCGCGTGGAAGACACCGACGCCGAGCGGAATAAACCGGAGCTGGTGCAAGGCATCATCGACGGCCTGACCTGGCTGGGCGTGGATTGGGACGAAGGACCGTTCCATCAGTCGCAGCGCCTGGACCTGTATCGCGAAGCCGCGAAAAAATGCCTGGCGAATGGCAGCGCATTCCTGTGCTACTGCGCCGCGGAGAAATATGCTGGCGGAGATCATGCCGCGGATGGCGCGACAGGTACCGAGAAGGTCCGGCGCATCGTGCGGTGCTCCTGCCGCGACGGGAAGCCGTCGACGCCCGATGTCAAACCAGCCATTCGCTTTCGGGTTCCGGCGGGCAAGACGGTTTTTGCCGACGAGGTCTTCGGGCATCGCGAGTTTGAAAACGACGAGATCGAGGACTTCGTGCTGCTGCGCTCCGGCAAGGATGGCGAGGAGTGGGGCATGCCAACCTACCAACTAAGCGCAGTAGTCGACGACATCGACATGCGTATCACCCACGTGATTCGCGGCGCGGACCATTTGTCGAACACGCCGAAGCAGGTGCTGCTGTATCGCGCGCTGGGGGCTGAACCGCCCGTCTTCGCGCATTTGCCGCTCATTCTGGGCTCGGATAAGTCGCGCCTGTCGAAGCGTCACGGTGCAACCGACGTGAATATGTACCGGACTGAAGGTTTTCTCCCCGAGGCGTTCCGCAATTTTCTGGCGCTGCTGGGATGGGCGCCGGGCGGCGACGAGGAATTCCTGCGCACGAAAGATCTGATCGAGAAGTTTTCGCTGTCCGGTGTCAGCCGCACGAACGGCGTGTTCGACCGGCCGAAGCTGGAATGGTTCAATACGCAGTATCTGCAGAAGTTGCCGATCGAGGATCTTTTGCCCGAGGTGGAAGCGGAGCTGAAGCGCAGCGGCTTGTGGAAACCAGAGTGGGCCACGGGCGCCGGGCATGAGTGGTTCTCCAAAACGGTGGATTTGTTGCGCCCGCGAATCCGGCTGTTGCCGGATTTCTCGTCGTGGTCTCGCGCCTTCTTCAGCGACGAGTTTCCCATCGAGGAAGCCGGGAAAGCCAAATTCTGGAAAGACCCCAAGGTGCCGGACTTGCTGGCGAAGCTCGCCGATTCGCTCGCCGCGCTGCCGGAGTGGAATCACGATGCTTGCGATCACGCGCTGCGCGCTTTGGCGGAAGCAGAAGGCGTGAAGGCCGGCTTGCTGATTAACGCAACGCGCGTCGCGATCGTGGGTCAAGCGGTGGCTCCGCCGCTGTTCGAGACCATGGTCGTGCTTGGACAAGAGCGCATCGTGCGCCGTCTGCGGGTGGCTGTCCCGGCTTGATCTTCAGCGTTTATCGCCCGGTTTTTGTTCCTTGTCGTCGCCGCCCATCTGCTTCTTGAACGTCTTGTGAAACACGCTGACTCCCAGCACCGGAGCTTGGCGCGTGCCGGTAATGGTGATGGGCAGCACCGTGCCGGCCCCTTCCTTGCTGAAAAACGGGTCCACCGCTTTCAGGAAGAAGGACTTTTTGCCGGTGACAGTTTGCGAAAGCTTGGCTTGCAAGCGGAGCTGCCCGCTGAAATCGAGTTTGCTTTCTCCGATGTCGTATTTGCCTTCCAAATTCAATTGCGCGCCGGGTACGCCGAAACTCAGTTTGCGGAACTGAATAATCGCTTTCTCCAGCCGGAAATCGCCACGCAAATCCGAAACCGAGCTGCCCGCATCTTCATTCGCCGGCTGGCCTTCCGCGTGCCGGCTCAACGACGCGAGCTTGTCCCGAATTTCCGGGCTCGCCCACTGCGCGTCTTCCACGCCAACCTGCCCGTCCAGGATCATTTTCTCCAAAACCTTTTCTTTGCCGGGCGGCAAAAGCAGCTTCGCCTTGATCTTTGCCGGGCCGGTCATGAATGGCTTGTCGGAATTCATCGCCAGGCTCAGGATGTCTCGAATGCGCGCGTTCGGCGCGCTGATATTTAGTTTAATGATGTGGCCCTGTTTCGCGGGCACGCGAACCACGCTGCCCTCCGCGATAATCAGCGATTGGCCCAGCGTCGCGCGCACTGGGTGCAGGTACGTGTCGCCGTCGGTGCCGTTCACCGTCGCCGAGAAGTCCGTGTGCAGCGGCACCGCGTGTCCCACGGGATCGAGCGAGAAATTCGGTGTATCGGTCTTGCCTTCGACTTCGATCTCGTTCAATTGCCCGTGATAATTACCCGTGGAAGACAGCGTCCCTGCGATCCCCGGTAGCGGGCCGAGATCCGCATCCGTGAAGGTGTAATTGCCGGTCACCGGCGTGTCGCCAGGTTCGTCGGCATTCCACGGGCCGAACGTGCCTCTCGTGGCGATTTCACCTTGCGGCTTCGCATTGGTCAGGTTTCCGTGGAAGTCGAACGGCCTGCCCGCACCCACCGATTTCAAAACCAGGTCGTGAATCTCGAAATCGAGCGGCTCTTTCCCCTCTTTCTTCGGCACGATCACCAGATCGGTATCATTGCAGACGATCTCATCGACAATGGTGGTGGGCAGGTTCTTCTTTTCCGAAGCGGGCGCCGCAGGCTCCTTCTTCTCACCGCGCGGCGGAATCGTGATGGTCATGTTCTCGACGTAAATCCCCGCGATATGGCGAGGCGCGCGCAGAATGCCCAGAACGCCCAGGTTGAACGAGAATTTTTGAACGTGAAACATGGGCGGCAGGTCGCGGCGATTGTGATAGCGGATGGAGAGCCCTTCGCCATAGACGCCCATCCGCGGCAGGAGTTTCACATGAAGTTCTTCGAGTTCCACATCGCTGTTGAAACGCTGTTGCAGTTGGTGAACCACCCAATCACGTGTGCGGTCCTCGATGTTGCGCGTTCGCAGAAAGACAAACAGGATCAAGCCGGCCAGAAGACCTACCGCAATGCCGGCAACGTACGGCCACTTGGGTCGCGGGAGGGATTCAGCAGGCACGGATTGCTCCTTCGGTAGCGGGTCCAAGAGTACAAATTTAGATGCACTAGCGCTGGGATTGGAACAACTCTGGATGCGCGGGCCGCGCGGCAGAAGCGACAGTCACGGGCGCGTCAACATCCAGGGTAGTCGGCGGCAAGCAAACTTCGGTACTGCACGCCTGATAGCGCAGCTTCAACGGAATGTGCTGCGCTCCCAGCGGAGCATCAGGCAACGCGGTGACATCCATGCGCAGAATTACTTTGCCTTCGTAAACGTTGAGGGGTTTCTTCGAGAAAGTAAATGTGTGCAGCTCGCCCTTCGGATAGGTCACATCGCCGACCTTGAATCCTGCCGGCGCTTCGGTGCGCAAATCGGTGGCGATGAGATATTCCTCCGATTTCTCTCGAGCGTTGATGTGGAATCCTTCACGGATCTTCAATACCACCGCAACTTGAAAATGGCCGCCGCGCGCGACCGGATCAAACGAAGCAAACGCGCTGGGCGACACCACTTCCCGTCCGGAAGGTATCTGCGCCGGTGAGCGAGCCGCCGCGTACGCCGCGCCGGCGACCAAACTCGCAAGAAGTGCGGCGCGAGCTTTCAAACCGTTACCTGCTGCCCCAACTGCTGCGAAACCACGCGGCTCATCACGCCGTGCAAATTCTCCCCGGTCTTCTCGAGCACAAAAGAATTTTTAGCCTCGGACCAGCCAAGCTTGAAACTCGTGGAAAGCGCCGAAATCCAGATTTCGCGCACCGGAGTATTCGGCGAAATGACGAACTTAGCCTCTTCCGGCTCCTCGAAAATCACCTCAAGCTTGCCGCTCTCGCCTTCAACGTCAAAGCCATGCTCATCGCCAAGCGCAAGCAAACGCCGCTTCAATTCCTCAAAGGCCGCGTCTGCCTTTCGTTGGAAGTCTTTTTCGTCCAGCATGATTTTAGCGTACACGAAATGGTGAGTAGTGAGTAGTGGGCAGTGGGTAGTGGCGGAAGATGCTCGATCGTGCGCGGTTTATTTTCGGCGCAGTAGTTTATCCCGCAGGGAAAAAATCATTTTGCTGATTTCCACCGCCATGCTCATCGCGGTCTTGGTGTCTTCTAGTTTCAGGAGGCCGAGCTTACGCGCAATGATCAGGTGCGTTTCCACCTCTTTGACCGACCCATTTGCGATAAGCAGGAACCGCGTGAATTCGTTTACGTGCCAACGTCCAAATCCTTCCGCGATGTTTGCCGGAATCGAAACAGCCGCCCGACGAACTTGCGAGGTGAGACCGAATTGCTCATTTGGCGGAAGTTTCGCTGCGAGTTTATAGATTTCCGAAACAAGGTCGATCGACTTCTGCCAGACCAGCAGGTCTTGATAGCTCTCGATCTTCTTTTTTTGCACTACTCACTACCCACTGCTCACTGCCCACTTCTTTACAGTTGTGATTCGATGGTTCTGGAGATTTCATCCTCGCTGATCAGGCCGGTGATGCGCTTGATCACCTTGCCGTCGCGGCCGATCAGGACGCTCGTCGGATACCCAAGCAGGCCACCAAATTTATCCGCGGCGGCGTCATTGCCGATCACGATGGGATAATTCATCTGGGATTCGCCGCCGGTTATCTCGAATTTTTCTTTCTGCACGAACGACGCCACGACGCTGCGCCCTTCATCGTCCATGGCCACCCCGAGCACGGTGAATCCCTTGGCTCCGTACTTCTGCTGCATCTCGATCAGCCAGGGAATCTCAACCTTGCAAGGATCGCACCACGTCGCCCAGAAGTTCACCAGCACGACCTTGCCTTTGTACTGCGAGATGCTGACGTCTTTCCCGTCCAAGTCCTTCAGGGTGACCTCGGGCGCGGCTTTTGCGTCTGGCGCATCCGGCTTCGCCAGGGAAGTCGAAGCGGTGACGTGCGGCAAGCGCGTAGCTTTGTCCGCATAGTGAGCTGCAACCACGATCACGGCTAATATCGCCATAACGATCCAAACGGACTTCTTCATTTCAGACCTCAAATCTGATTTTCTCAGAAACACCGGGCCCAAATCCAGTCAAGCAGCCCTGGGCCCTACTTGGCCCCCGTCAACGACCGCTCCAGCCACAAGACCATCGTATTCAAAAAGCTCAGCTTACCCGCCAGCCAGGTCAACCGGTTGACGAAGACCAATCCGCCGACAAACAGCAGCAGCGCTCCGCTGAACAGTTCGACGGCGTGGAGATGCTTTCGGAAGCGCTGATAAAATTTAAGAAACTGGCCGATTCCCAGCGCGGTCAGCAAAAACGGCACTGCCAGTCCCGCCGAGTACACCGCCAGCAACAGAACGCCTCGCGCAATCGTATCGCTGGCGGCCGCCAGGGCCAGCACCGTGGCGAGAATCGGCCCGATGCACGGCGTCCAGCCAAACGCAAACGCGAATCCCAGCAAAAAGCCGCTCCACATGCCGGGCTGCGTTCCTCCGCTCCGGAGATGCACATCGCGATTCAACCAGCGCGTCATCGCCGGGCCGAAAAACCCAATCATCGAAAGCGAAAAGAAGTGAACCGCGCCGAGTCCGGCAAACAGCGTGCCGCCACGCACAAGCGCGATGACGCCCAGCACAGCGAGCAACACGCCGAGGATGATCCCCCCGCGAACCGTCAGCTTGATCAGAAGGCCCAGCAGGTGTAACCCAAACAGCAGAATCAACGCCCCCGCGATGGGCGCCAGCGTCCCGCGATGTTCCCGCAGGAAGGACCCAACGGCGCTCGCGGAAGCGCCGAAAGAAATGAACACCACCGAAAAACCAAGCACGAACGCCAACGCCGAAGCAAAAAGTCCGGCACGAGGCTGCTGCCCCTGCCGCAACTGCTCCATGCCGATGCCCGAGAGCATCGAGATGTAGCCCGGAACCAGCGGCAAAACGCATGGCGAAAGAAACGAAACCAGCCCCGCCAGAAAAGCTGCTGCCAAAGAAACGTCGGTCATGCGTGATCAGTCCTCAATGGTCTCCACCCGAAAAGGGGCCGCAAGTGTACAAGCGCATTCCAGAAACGTGCAATTTTCCATTGTCCCACAATCTCTAGTGCCGCCTTCATGAGTTGAAGCGAAGGAACGACACTTTGACTCCCTCGATACACAAATGCGACAGATGCGGGTTGCGCAACGGGCTGCGTCCCGTTTTTCGCTGGGTTCGCGTCCCTATCGAGGAGACCCGTTGGGAGTTCGCTTATTCCGCGCCAGCGCAATGTGTTAGACGCTAGTCACGCCGCATAGATGACAGTACGTAAGCGAAAGGGCGACAGATGAAGGTTTTCGATGGCGCGCGGGGTTTGCGCCATTTCGCGCCAGGCTCTCAACATGCTGATAATAGACCTGTTAGCCAACGCTGAGCTGGCACGCGCAGTGCATTGTTCCCGTTGGGCGCCCGAAGGCGTCCGGCAGGAATCAGCATGCATTGGACGCCAAATCGAGTGACCTTTCTACGCGTAATTGTGGGCTTTGCGGCCGTGAGCCTGTTCGGCCGCGGACCGTGGATGAACCTGACCGCGGTGGCGCTCACGGTGGCCTCCATCGCGCTTGACGCGTTGGATGGACACATCGCACGGCGCAGGAATCTCGCAACGCCGGTCGGCGCGCAGATCGATATCCTTGGTGATCGCATGATCGAAAACGTCTACTTCACCTATTTCGCGGTAGTCGGAATGGTCTCGCTGTGGCTGCCCGTATTTTTCTTCGCGCGCGGCGCCGCCACCGATTTTCTGCGTGGGCTCGCCATGCGCGCCGGCCATTCCGGTTGGGGCGCGGACGCCATGCTGAAAACCGGGTGGGGTCGCACGCTCGTAGCTTCGCGCTGGAGCCGTGGCTTGTACGCCGCGATGAAGTGCCTCTGCTTCTGCTACCTCGGTTTGGAGCTGGCGCTGACGCGTGGTCCAGTGGCATTGCTGGGTGACCTTACAGAGAGTGCGCACGTCACGATTCGTACCGGCGCTCTCACCCTCACTTGGGCGACGGCGGCATTCTGCTTCGTTCGCGCACTGCCCGTTCTGTTGGAAGGCTGGCGGCACATCGCCGGAAACCTGGCCTCTGCTCGTAGCGCAAAAATCGCAGCGGGAGAAGCCGGATGAGCGTCGCCCGAGCGAGCAATCAACCTATTCCGGCGAGCGGCAACATCGCCGCGTTTTTCGATCTGGACGGCACCCTCCTGCCGCTGCCCTCGCTGGAGCGCCGCTTCGCAGCCGCTCTCAAGTTCCGTCACGCGATTCCCGCCGGAAATTACTTCCGATGGCTAGCGCAGGCCATTCGCCTGGCGCCACATGGAATCGGCGCGATCACCCGCACCAACAAAATGTACCTGCACAATGTTTCCGCCAATCGGCAAACGCTCTTAAGTAGCACTGGCACTCTTGTTTACGCTGAGCAACGAAACCCCTATGCGGGCGTCCACCACGCCGTGGGTGCATCCTTAATCGCAACACGCAACCAACTCCCCACCTTTTTTCCCGACGCCATCGACCGCATCGTCTGGCACATCGAATGCGGACACGCGATCGTGCTCGTAACTGGCACGCTGGCCCCGCTGGCTAACGAAGCCACCCTCGTTCTAACGCTGCGCCTGGCAGCGCGAGGAATCACAACATCCATCGCCGTATGCGCCACGCAACTGGAGCAGGCAAACGATCGCTGGACGGGCCGCATCAAGGGTGAAGCCATGTTCGGCGCAGCGAAAGTTCGCGCCGCCCAAAGAATCGCCACCCAAAAAGGTTTCGATCTCGCGGGCTGCTACGCCTATGGCGATTCCACCAACGACCGCTGGATGTTGGGCGCCGTGGGCCGTCCCGCAGCGGTAAATCCGTCGCGCGAATTGGAGCGCATCGCCCGACTTCGCAACTGGCCGATCCTTCGCTGGGATGAGAGCGCGGCGCCCCACGCCGGACAATCTGCACCTGTAGCCGCCCCCTTTGGAGGGTGGAGTTTAGGTGAGACAACCGCGAAGACGCAACGACAAAGCACGCTCAGCGGCAAACGAATTGCAAACATCAAATCGGAGAGTCTGGGATGAATGGTTCTCAAACGCAGGATCGCCGCATTAACGAAGCCACCTTGCCGTGGCAAGCAAACGCGATCACAGCAAATGCCATCGCCGGCGAACATCGCGGGCCCGCAGCAATTCAAGGGAGGCTGGGAGTTGCGCAAGCCCTGCACAACGAATGGCTCGCTCTCGGCGCCGCCTGTGGCCCGTTCGAATGGATTGTGCTGGGCTACCTGGCCGTATCCAGCGTGCTGATCGCAATTTTTGCCGAAAACCTCGCCCATCCCGTTCGCCTGCTGGCTACGCGAGCCTGCGTGGTGGCTCTCATTATTCTCTTGTGTCGTGGGACCGACATTCTTGCCGGCTCCGAATTTGATCCCAGCACATACACGCAGAAGTTCTGGCACTTCTGGCGCCATTGGTATCCGCATCTATTTTTCTTATTCTGCTTCGAAGAGCTCGCGCACCTGGTCCATCTGATTTCGCCACGATGGCAGGACGCGAAACTCATCGCGTTCGACTATTGGCTGACCGGCGTGCACCCGACGATCTGGCTGGAACAATTCGCGACACCCGCGCGCAACGATTTCATGCAGTTCACCTACATCACCTATTTTGCGTACCTGCTGGTGCTCGACGGAATTCTGTATTACCGGAAAGATTGGCGCGGCTATTGGTCGGTGATGACTTATTCGGCGGTAGCCTACGCGATCGGCTACCTGATCGCGATATCGTTTCCCATCGAGAGCCCATGGTTTGCGATGGCGGGCTCGTGGCACGGCGAACTGCGCGGCGGGCCTTTTACCACGTTGATCAATTTCATCGAGCACTACGGCCGCGTGCGCGGCGCGGCATTTCCCTCCGAGCATGTCGCAGGATCGTTTGCGGCGCTGTGGGGCGCGTGGCGGCATCGCCGCTGGCTATTCTGGGTAATGCTGCCGCTCGTGCTATGCATGTGCGTGTCCACGATTTACGGACGGTATCACTACGTTGCCGACATTTTCGGCGGCATGATCACAGGAACGCTGGGATATCTGATCGGCGGATGGTTGATGAGAAGAAGCGGCCGTTGTCCGAAGCAGCGTAATTCCTAAAAGATTTTCTCCTGACGTCGCAGATTTCCGAACGTTCCAATATTCGCAATAATGAACGCCACGCGGAACTGGTTGTCCTCGCGCACCTGGCCCAGCGCCAGGCGGCGATATTCGACGGCTAGCCCGCAGCAATTGCCGTTGTAGCTGATCTGCACCAGCTGATCCTGCAGCGCATTATTGGTGATGTCGTAGCTGATTCCGGTGGTGATGTTGAAGCCCTTGCGGGTCTCGCTGCCGTAACCCAAGAGTGTGCGAATCTGATTCGCCTTGGGCTGAAGCACCAGCGGATCGGCGTCCAGACGAAAATCCGCGATGGTTAAAAAGAAATCCTTGTAAGGCTTGATTTTTGCCAGCGTACCGACCACGGTGAGCTGCCCGTTGACGCCGCGCTGCGTGTCGTATTCCAGGATCTGCTCGAAATCGAACGGCCCGCCGGGGTTCAGCTTGAAGTCGCTGACGATCGGCGACCAGTTGCGGGGAGCGTCGGCGAACGCGAAGGGCGAGATATCGTCGAGCGTTTGAAACACGTTGCGCGCTCCGGTGACCAGCGCGCCGCCAAATGTCGGATCGAAATAGTGTTTCTGGACGAGGCTCCAGCTGATCAGTTCCTTCGGCTGATCGTCGCCATTCTTCCGGAAGATTCGCTGGGTGACTCCGTATTCGAGTTCGTTGGTGTCGGTAAGCGTGGAGTCGGAATCGAAGCGGATGATTCGGGAAAAATCGTGGATGCCGGTTACGTAGTTGTAGGTGAAGAACGGTTCGATGGTGTGCTTGTACTTTTTCTTGGAATTTGGCCGCTGGTAGAAGCGCTCCAGCGTCGGCAGCCGGAAATCCACGCTGAACTCGCCGTCGTTCCGGCTGATCGATTCGCCGCTCAATAAGGGGGTGGTTAGGTTTGTTCCAGGAACGAGAGAATCGCCGTAATAAGAAGTACGAAATACGGCAGTCGCGGTGACATCCAGCCACGGGCCAAAGTGAAACGGCAGCGTGGCGCGGGGTGCGAACTCGGTTCGAGCTACGGCCGAGGGCGTGTCGATCAGACTGTCGTCGCGATGCGCCGCGCCCGCGAACGCGTCAAATCCAAAATAGATCGGCAGATTCTGCCACGGCGCCTGCTCGACCGAGCCGAATCTCAACTCCGGCGCATTACGCAGCGTGACGCTGGTTTGCACCGGGTTCACCGTGAGGAAGCTTTTGTCGTTCAGCGCCGCCAAATTCAGGCTGAAACCATTGAAATTGTTCGTGAGAAAAATCGAGCTGCGCACTTCGGAGTTGATGGCATCCCCAAATGTGTCGGCGAACGCCAGCCGGAAGGTGAGCGAGGAAAGCTCGTTGACGTCGGAAACGAAGCGCCAGTTGTGTTTCAGCAGTGAAGTAATTTCCAACTGTTGTTCATGGCCCCCCTGAGAGACCAGTTGGGTGGTTTGCGTCGGAAGCCCGACATTGACGAGGGTGGGGACGCCGCGATCGATCACACCGAAATAGTTGTACTTGATCGAGGTGCCCTCCCACGGCTTGGCGCGGAAAAGGGCGCGTTCCGCCGAGCCGCGGCGGCTGAGATACTCCGCTCCGAGTGAAGTATCCAGCCAGGGTGTCGGCGCCCAGTAAAACGCATCACCAAAAACGAATCCCTTGCTACTGCTGTTTCCCACGACGGGAAGCAGAAATCCCGATTCGCGCACCTTCGGGCCGGCCGGCGCGGTGGCATACGGCAGCCAGACCAGCGGAACTTTGAGCAACCGGAAGTTGGAGTTCACCAGCGCCATCGTCTTGTCCACCCGGACGTGTGCGTGCTGCGCGAAAAATTGCCACTTCGGATGCTCCGGGTCGCAGACCGTGATCCAGGCGGTGGTCAGAACGTAGATGTCGGTGTTGTATCTCTCGACGTTGCGCGCCTCGAAATAAAGCGGATTGTCGGTGATCAGTACCGTGGGGTTTGGCCGCCGCTCGATTTTGATGGTGCCGCGCACGTTGTAGAACGTGCCCCGGCCGGTGCTGACGTTGTAGTGCGCTTCGGTCGCTTCCAGGTGTTGATTCTCGTAGTCGAACACCACGTGGCCGCGGGCGACGGCCTCGTTGGTTTGCTCGTTGTATTCCACGTGGTCCGCCTGGAGGCGCTGGTTGTTGTAATGAATGTCCACGGCGCCGTCGGCGATGGTGAGATCCCCCTGGCGCTTCTGCGGACCGGTGGAGGAAAGCTCGGCGACGCCCCCCTTGCCGGACGGCGCGGGAATTTGCTGCGCGGGCGTTGCTGTTGCGTCGAGGGTGGCCAACAGCACCGCGAAAACGAGCCAAAGCGGCAGCAGCGCCGTCAGAAGAAATGCGGAGCGAGGCGCTGAGCAGGATCGTGCATGGGAATGTCGCTTCACGCTGAACATTCGCTAAGTAAAGGCAACCGGCAAAAGCAGTTGGATAGCCTAGCACGGTTCCCGGGATGTCCGGCCAGCGCAACAAATCCTCGCCTTCGGACGGGGGCGGTTGCATGGCGGATCCGGCCTGCCGGCAACATCTTGCTGCGCGTTTTCCCGCACCCGGGGTATCATGCCCCGCCGCAAAAAGGGCGTGCGCCGGCGGATGGAAGCGTGGTGTGGCTACGGGAGGGCGCGGCTTCAGTTTACCCAGAGGGAACGAAGGGCCGTGCCGTAAGGTCTTCTCCTTTCGGTCGGCTTTAGACGCTGAGGGCCGAGTGTCGATTTTGGTACGGAGGAAGAGGCATGAACGTGATGCAGGAGAAGCTTTTCCGCTCAAGCATATGGCTTGCGGTATGGGCGACGATATTGGCTGTGTTGGCGGGCGGGGTAACGGCGACCATTGCCTTTGCGAAGCCGGACGATCCCCCCAACCAGGAGAAAAAAGAGGAAAAGAAAGACGATAAGAAGGACGACAAAGAAAAGAAGGGCCTGCCCCTCAAGCCCGATCGCAAAATCGAATTTACGACCGACGAGGGTACCTGGCTCTCGCTGGACGTTTCGCCCGACGGCAAAACCATCGTGTTCGAGTTGCTCGGCGACATTTACACCCTGCCGATCGAAGGTGGCGAAGCCAAGCTGATCGACGGCGGCATGGCCTTCGACAGCCAGCCGCGCTTTTCTCCCGACGGCAAGTGGATCGCCTTCATCTCCGATCGCGAAGGCAGCGAGAACGTCTGGATCATGCATCCCGACGGCACCGAGCCGAAGCAAGTTTCCAAGGACCCCAACAACCCTTTTGCCTCGCCCAGCTGGTCCCCGGATGGCAAGTATATTTTCGTGTCGAAAGCCGGCTTCGGAATCACCGCTTATGAAATCTGGATGTACCACGTCGACGGCGGCGCCGGCATACAGATCACCAAAGCCAAGCCTACGCCGACGACCCCGCGCAAGGAGCGGCCCAATGCCATGGGCGTGGTGGCGTCGCCCGATGGCAAGTACCTCTACTACGCGATGCGCAAGGGCCCTTTTTCCTACAACGCGCAATTCCCCTTGTGGAGCATCATGCGCCGCGACCGCAAAACCGGCGACGAGGACACCATCATCGAGCAACTGGAGAGCGCCTTCCGCCCGATCCTTTCGCCCGACGGGACAAAACTTCTTTACGTCACCCGCTACGAAACCGAGAGCGAGTTGCGCCTGCGCAATCTGCAGACCGGCGACGATCGCTGGGTGCGTTACCCCATCACGCGCGATGACCAGGAGTCTCTTTTTTCGCGCGACGTTTTCCCCGGCTACGCGTTCCTGCCCGACGGGAACGAAATCGTCTACAACCAGGACGGCAAAATCCGCCGGCTGAATCTTTCCACGGGAGCGGAAAGCATCATCCCGTTCACAGCGAAGGTGTCGCAGGACATCGGCCCGAAACTCGATTTTCCGCAAAAGGTAGAACAAGGGCCGGTGAAGGTGCGCCTGATCCAGGATCCCGTCGAATCGCCGGACGGCAAGAAGCTGGCGTTTTCCGCGATGACCCACCTGTTCACGATCGATCTTCCGACGGGAAAACCGCAACGCGTCACCAGCGGCAACGCGCACGAATTCCAGCCCGCATGGTCGCCCGATGGGAAATCCATCGCCTACGTCACGTGGTCAAGTGAAGGCGGCCAATTGTGGAAGGTGCCGGCCGCCGGAGGAACGCCACAACAATTGTCGAAATCGCTGGGCGTGTACAGCAATCCCGCCTGGTCGCCGGACGGGACGAAGATCGTCGTGCTGCGCGGGAACGCCTATGACCGCGAAAACAGCGAGTTCGACAGCGGCCAGACTTCCAACGCCGATCTGATGTGGGTTCCCGCCGAAGGCGGGGATGCGAATCTGATTCTGCCGGCCCGTGGCGCTGGCGGCGCGCACTTTACGCACGAAAAGGATCGCATCTACGTGTACACGCCGCAGGGACTGATCTCGCTGCGCTACGACGGCACCGATCGCCGCACGCACCTGGTCGTCAAGGGCAAGGGCCTGTACTTTTTCGAGGAGCCGATTCCCGCGGATGACCTTCAGCCGAGCCCGGATGGTCAATGGGTCCTCGCGCACCTGATGAATCAACTTTATTTGATCGCGATGCCGGTGGTTGGCGGAGAGCCGCCGACCGTGGATGTGTCCACGCCGTCGGTTCCCATAAAGCGGCTGACCGACATC
Source organism: Candidatus Acidiferrum sp. (assembly GCA_049512575.1). Classification (GTDB taxonomy): domain Bacteria; phylum Acidobacteriota; class Terriglobia; order Acidiferrales; family UBA7541; genus Acidiferrum. The sequence continues at coordinate 1,188 of JBEKWY010000016.1, read as the reverse complement.
GGCGCGGACTATTTTGGGTGGGCCGACGACGGCAAGACCATTACCTGGGCCGTTGGTTCGAGTTATTTTCGCGAACCGCTGAGCGCGATTTCCTTTGAGCCGCCGAAGGACGAAAAGAAAGACGGCGAAGCGAAGGACGGCGAGAAGAAGGATTCCACCGAGGCGAAGTCCGACGCCGCCAAGCCGGACGCGAAGAAAGACGACAAAGACAAGAAGGACGAAAAAAAGGAAGAGAAAAAGTTTAAAGAGCTGGACAAGAACGTAACCGAAATCGCGGTCGATCTCGAAGTCCCGCGCAAGACGCCCAAGGGCACCATCGTGCTTCGCGGCGCGACCGTCGTGACCATGAAAGGCGACGAAGTCCTGAAGAACGCCGACATCGTGGTCGAAAACAATCGCATCACGCGCGTTGGCGCCAAAGGTAGCGTTCCGGCCGGCGCGAAAGTGTTCGACGTCGCGGGCAAAACGATTGTGCCGGGCTTCATCGATACCCACGCGCACTGGACCGAAATCCGCCGTGGCATTCTGGACACGCAAAACTGGGCGTTCCTCGCCAACGTCGCCTACGGCGTGACCTCCGGCCTCGACGTGCAAACCAGCACCAACGACATGTTCGCCTACCAGGACCTCGTGGATTCCGGAGACATCATCGGCTTGCGCGCGTTTTCCACCGGGCCGGGCGTTTTCTCCGACAACAATTTCCAGTCCGAGGAAGAAGTGAAAGGGGTGCTCACGAAATACAAAAAATATTACGGTACGCCCAACATCAAGAGCTACATCGTGGGCGACCGCAAGCAGCGGCAGTTCATGGTGCAGGCGTCGAAGGAACTGGGCATGATGCCGACGACCGAAGGCGGCCTGGATCTGAAGCTCGATCTGACCCACGTCATCGACGGTTTCCACGGCAACGAACACACACTGCCGATCACGCCACTTTTTAAAGATGTGCTGCAAATCTTCGCGCAGTCGGGCATCGCTTCGACGCCGACGCTGATCGTGAATTATGGAGGGCCGTTCGGCGAAGACTACTGGTACGAATACAGCGAAGTGCACGACAACGCCAAGCTCAACCATTTCACGCCGCACCGCATCATCGACGAAAAAACCAAGAGGCGTCCGGAGTGGTTCCGCAAGGACGAATATGCCTTCCCGAAACTTTCCGCGCAGGTCGCGAAGTTGGAGCGCGCC